>NZ_JAHFRY010000157.1 GCF_023266035.1 Nevskia sp. | reverse complement strand
GACCCGCAGGCGGTGCGCCGCATGTTCGACTCGGCCGAAACCGCGTTCGGCGGCGTCGACGTGCTGATCAACAACGCCGGCATCATGAACCTGGCTTCGATCGCCGACAGCGACGACGCGCTGTTCGATCGTCACATCGCGATCAACCTCAAGGGCACGTTCAATACGCTGCGCGAGGCCGCCAGGCGTCTGCGCGATGGCGGCCGCATCGTGAACTTTTCATCGAGCGTGGTGGGACTGTTGCAGCCGACCTACGGCGTCTACGCGGCAACCAAGGCCGCGGTCGAGGCGATGACCCCGATCCTCGCCAAGGAACTGCGCGGCCGCAACATCACGGTCAACGCCGTTGCCCCGGGACCGACGGCGACCAAGCTGTTTCTCGACGGCAAGCCGCCGGAAGTGGTCGAGCGTCTCGCCAGGCTGGCCCCGCTCGAACGTCTCGGCCAACCGGAGGACATCGCGTCCACCGTCGCTTTCCTGGCGGGCCCGGACGGCGGATGGATCAATGGCCAGATCCTGCGCGCCAACGGCGGGATCATCTAGTCCCGACGGTCCGAACTCTTTCCATACCGCCGCTTCAACCGATCAAGGGGACCATCTCCATGTCCAGGCAAATCATTCTCGTGACCGGAGCCTCGTCGGGCTTCGGCTTGTTGACCGCCCGCGCACTGGCCCAGGCCGGCCACACCGTCTACGCGTCGATGCGCGAAACCCAGGGCCGCAATGCCGTTCGCGTATCCGAAGTCGCCGCATGGTCTTCCGAACGAGGGCTCGACCTTCGCACCGTCGAACTCGATGTGCAGTCCGACCGCTCGGCAGAGGCCGGCATCGCTCAACTGCTCAAGGACACCGGCCGCCTGGATGTCATCGTCCACAACGCCGGGCACATGGTGTTCGGCCCTGCCGAAGCGTTCACGCCTGATCAGTTCATCCAGCAGTACGACGTCAATGTGCTGGGCGCGCAGCGGGTCAACCGCGCCGCGCTGCCGCAGCTGCGCGGCCAGGGCAGCGGGCTTCTGGTATGGGTCGGCTCGTCATCCACGCGCGGAGGAACACCGCCGTTCCTTGCTCCTTATTTCGCAGCCAAGGCCGCAATGGATGCGCTCGCGGTTTCGTACTCCACCGAACTCGCGCGTTGGGGCATCGAGACCACCATCATGGTGCCGGGCGCCTTTACCAAGGGCACAAACCACTTCGCGCACTCCGGCAAGCCGTCGGACGCAGCACGCGCGGCGGAATACGAAGCCGGCCCCTACGCAGGGGTCGCCGACCTGGCCTTGAAGGGCCTGGCCAGCCTGGAGCCGGCCGATGCCGACCCGACGGAAGTGGCCCGCCAGATCGTCGGGGTCGTGAACGCGCCATCCGGCAAACGACCCTTCCGCGTTCATGTCGATCCCTCGCAGGACGGTGCCGAGATCGTCAACGCGGTGGCCGATCGTATGCGCCGCGAGATGTATCGGAACATCGGCCTGGCGGATCTTCTATCGCCGCGGATCGCCGCCTAGCCCGTTCATCGCGGAAGAGACCCATGCACACGCTGCTCGTGATCGCCGGTGGCAGTGTGCTGCTCGGTGTTTTCGTGATGTTCGGAATACTCTGGGGCGGCGGCGCTGTCGGCATCAAGGCCGCAGCAATCGCCTTCATCCCCCTATGGCTGGCCATCTCCGTTACCAATCTATGGATCGGCGTCGCGAGAGCAGGCTATGCGGTTCATGAAGAACTGCCGATCCTGGCCGTTGTATTTGCCGTTCCGACCGCCATCGCCGTATTCACGGCATGGCGGTCGTGACGCATTCACTTAGGGCGCCACCTGCACCGCTGGCAGCATGCCGGTCTGGTAGAAGAAGTCGACCTGTTCGGGCACTGCCGCTTCGGCCAGCACAGGATCGTCCGGCCAGGTGTGGCCGACACCCGGCTTGTTCTTGAACTCGCAGACCCTGCCCAAGGTGCGGATCAACGAGCACAGCTTGAGGTTGGCAGTTTCAGCGAAGACCAGGTCACCGTCGGCATGCATGATCAGATACGGCGGCGTCGCCGGATCGATGTCCCGATCCGGGCTGATGCTGTCGGCGAATTCGCCGAAGCGCACGCGCTGGGCACGGGCGATCCGGGCATCCGGCGTGGTCGAGCTGACACCGGACTTGAGCACCACGGCACCGGCGCGGAATGGCGGCGAGCTGGTCGACGCGGTGGTCACCGGCGGTTCCAGCAGCGAGGCCCAGACCGCGTTGCCGCCGCCCGAGCTACTGCCGGTGACGACCACGCGGGCCGGGTCGACGCCGAGTTCGGCGGCGTGCTCCTGCACCCAGCGCAGCACCAGTCGCGCATCGTCAGCGGCTACGTAGGCATAGGTGCCGAAGCGGTCGTTGACGCGGGTGTCCGGCGAGATGCCGATCATTCCGTAGTCGGTGGCCCAGCGCCGCGGACGAGTCGACGGCAGACCGCCACGGGCCCAGCCGCCGCCGCTGAAATCGATGTAACCGGAACGCCGGTCACTGGCCTTCCAGCCCGGCGGCTTGAACACGAACAGGCGCAGCGGCACGGTCGGATCGTCGCGATAGATCACCACGTCACTGGCGCCGGACAAGGTTTCCGGCGTCACTGACGCCGGGTCGATGGTGGTCGTCAGGCTGATCGAAGAACTGACATTGGCCACCTTCAGCGACACCGAAGCGGTGGTGTCGAAGCTGTCCGGCATCACCATCCGCACCGTCACCTGGTCACCGGCAACCACGGTGCCGGCCGCCGCGGTGTAAGGCGCACCGTTGATGCTGTAGGTACCGCCGGTGACGGTGATCGGCACCGTGCCGCTCGGGTTGATGATCGCCACCGGCTGCATGGTCTGCACCGAGCCGGGCAGCACCAGACCCGCGGCGTAGATCGACGCCGTAGCCAGCGTGAAACGCTCTGGCCGGGTCGGCGAGGCAATGGTGCGCACACTCCAGGCGACGGTCAGATTGCTCACCGTCAGCGACACCGGATAGTTCAGGTTGTAGGTCGCGCCAGTCACCACCTTGACGCGGATCACGTCACCCCAGCGAACCATGCTGGTGCCGGCGATGAACGGGCCGTCGTTGATGCTGTAGGTGTAGCCGTCGGTGACCGAGACCGGCACCGGCACGTTGACGCCCTTGATGATCACCGGCTCGCTGATCAGCACGCTGTTGATCGGCGTCGACCGGGAATCCTCGAACTGGATCGAATCCGGAATGGTGTCGTCAGGTGCCGCGGTGGTCACCGAGAACGTAGTGCTGTAGTCGCCGACGGTGACCGTGCCGACCGCGACATCGCGGAGCATCGGGCCCGGCGTCACCAGCACGCGCAGCACGTCGCCGTTGCGCGCCACACCGGGAACCGAGGTGAACGGCCGGTCGTTGAGGCTGTAGGTGCCACCGACGATGCTCACCCGTACCGGCACATCGATACCGGTGATGATCACCGGGTTGCTGTAGATGGCCAGCAGCGGGAAGCCGTCGATGGTCGGGAAAGCGAACGCATCCGGCACGCTGTCACCGCTGGCAGCGGTGACGATGGTGAAATCGGCGCTGACGCTGCCGACCGTCAGCGTGGTGACGATCTGGGCACCCGCGGCCTGCGCGGCGACGCCACTCAAGCTCACCCGGCTGCCGTTGCTGACCAGCCCCGACGCCGTGGTGAACGGACCATCGTTGATCCGGTAGCGGCCCTGGCTCACGGTGATCGGCGTCGGCGTGTTGATGCCGGTGACGACGATCTCGTTGCTAGTGACCGTGCTCAGCGGTGCGGCACCGACCACGGAGCCGAACACGAACGGCACCGGCCGGGTGTCTTCGACCAGTGTCTCGACCGCGAAGTCGGTGCTGAAAGTACCCACCGTCAGCCGCGCCGACGTGGCGCTGCCGAAAGTGGCAGCCGCAGCGACATCGACTTCGACGATGTCGTCCGGCTTCACCGAGCCGAGTGCGGTCGTGTAGGCCGCGCCGTTGATGCTGTAACGGCCGCCGGTGATCGAGATCGGCACCGCCGCGTTGATGCCGCGGATCTGCACCGCGGCACTGCGCTGCAGGCTGCCGCGATCGACTGCATAGCGCGCCGGGAAACGGAACGGGTTCGGGCTGTCGTCGATGACGAAAGTCTTGGTGGTCACCGAGAACTGGCCGACCACGCCGCCGATGGTGACCGCTGCTACCTGCGCTTCATTGAAGTTGCTCGACGCCGTGACTTGCGCCGCCACCCGGTCACCGACCCGGACCACCGACGCGGTGCTGGTGAACGGACCGCCGTTGATGTTGTACAGGCCACCGGAGACCGAGATCGGCGCATCGGCATCGATGCCGCTGATCGTCACCGGGGCACTGCTGACCACGCTGCCCGGCTCGGCATCGGTCACCGGCGCGAAGCTGAACGGATCGGGCGTGGTGTCGCTGGCCAGCCCCTTGGTGGTGACCGTGAACGCGGTGCTGTAGCCGCCGACGGTGAGTGTCGCCGAGGCGCTGGTCGAGGCCGTGTACGAGGCCAGCAGCTGCACCTGGACCGTGCTGCCGACCGTCACCTGACCCGCCGCACCGGTGAAGGTGCCGCCATTGATCGAGTACAGGCCCCCGGCAACCGAGATCGGTGCCGGCGCATTGATGCCGCTGATGGTCGCCGGATCGCTGGTCTGTGTGCTGCCGGTCTCGACATCGCTGCGCGGTGCGAAGCTGAACGGATCGGGCGTGGTGTCGACGGCTGCTTGGCCATCGTCGTTGAGGATGGTGCCGGTGGCCTGAGCACGGCCGATGACGGCGCCGCCGGTGGGGCTGCTCAAGGTCGCGAAGAAGGTTTCATCGGGCTCGACGAGCGTGTCGCCACGAACGCCGACATTGACCAGCTTCGAGGTTTCACCCGGCGCGAAGCTCACCGTCAGGGTGCCGCCGTTGTAGTCGGAGCCGCTGGTCGCGGTGCCGTTGGACGTGGTGGCGCGCACGGTCACCGTGGTCGTTGCCGCCGGGCTCAGGGTCACCGTGAATGGCATGTTGACGGTGCCGGTGTTGCCTTCGAGCACGGAGGCATCAGCGACATTCAGGGTCGGCGTCGCAGCATCGTCGTTGACGATGGTGCCGATGCCTTGAGTGCGGGCAACGGAGGCGCCGGTGGCGCCGCTCAGGTTGACCAGCACGGTCTCGTCCGGCTCCACCTCGGTATCACCGGTGACGACGACGTTGATCGTCTGGCTGGTGGTGCCGGCCGGGAAACTCAGCGTGCCACTGGTCGCGACGTAATCGCTGCCGGCGGTGGCCGTGCCATTCGCAGTGGCATAGGCCACCGTCACCGGCGTCGTCGCTGCCGGCGAAAGCGATACGACAAAGCTCAGATTGCGGGTTCCGCTGTTGCCTTCGACTACCGACGCATCGGCGATCGACAAGCCAGCCTGCGCCGTCGTCACGTCGAAAGACGACGACACGCCACCGATGCTCAGTACCGCGCTGGTCGTCGTGGCCGGGCTGCCTGAAGCGGTCTGCCGCAGCTGTACGGTCTGGCCCACCGTCACCGTGCCCGATGCGGTCACGAAGCCGCCGCCGTTGATGCTGTAGCTGCCACCCGCGACCGAGATCGGGCTCGCGGCATTGATGCCGCCGACCGTGATCGTGTTGCTGGTCTGCACGCTGCCCACTGCCACGCCGGTCACCGGCGTGAAGCTGAACGGGTCCGGCGTGGTGTCCGCCGGTGGCGGTACGCCGTCGTCATTGACGATGGTGCCGGTCGCCTGGCTACGGCCCAGCAGCGCGCCTCCCGTTGCGCTGCTCAGCGTGGCAAAGAAGGTTTCATCCGGCTCGACGACGGTATCGCCGCGCACGCCGACGTTGACGGTCTTCGAGGTTTCGCCCGGCGCGAAGGTCACCGTCAGGGTGCCGCCGTTGTAGTCCGAGCCGCTGGTCGCGGTGCCGTTCGAGGTCGTGGCCCGCACCGTCACCGTCGTCGTCGCAGCCGGGCTCAAAGTCACCACGAACGGCATGTTGACGGTGCCGGTATTGCCTTCGACCACCGAGGCGTCGGCAACACTCAGGGTCGGCGTCGCCGCGTCGTCGTTGCTGATCGTGCCGGTCGCCTGGGCTTGGCCGAGCGTTGCGTTGACCGGATTCGACAGATTGACCAGCAGGGTTTCATCGGGCTCGAACTCGGTGTCGCCGATGACCGTCACGGTGATGGTCTGGCTGGTGCTGCCGGCCGGGAAGTTCAGCGTGCCGCTGGTGGCCACGTAGTCACTGCCGGCAGTCGCCGTGCCATTCGCCGTTGCGTAGGCCACTGTCACCGGCGATGTTGCAGCCGGCGACAAGGACACCACGAAGCTCAGATTGCGGGTGCCGCTGTTGCCTTCGACTACCGAGGCATCGGCGATCGACAGCCCGGCCAGCGCGGTCGTCACGTCATACGACGAGGACACGCCACCGATCGTCAGTACCGCACTGGTGGTCGTGCCGGGATTGCCTGAAGCGGTCTGCCGCAGTTGTACCGTCTGGCCCACCGTCACCGTGCCCGATGCGCTCACGAAGCTGCCGCCGTTGATGCTGTAGCTGCCGCCGACGATCGAGATCGGACTCGCCGTGTTGATGCCGCTGACCGTGATCGTGTTGCTGGTCTGCACGCTGCCCACTGCCACACCGGTGGCCGGCGTGAAGCTGAACGGATCCGGCGTGGTATCGGGTGCCACATCGTCGTTGACGATGGTGCCGACGCCACGACCCTTGCCGATGGTCACGCCGACTGGCGAACTGAGATCGATGAAGTAGGTTTCGTCGGCTTCGAACAGCGTGTCGCCGTTGATGTTGACGACCTGCGATTTCTTGGTTTCGCCCGGCGCGAAAGTCTTCAGCCCGCCGCCACCGGTGTAGTCCTCACCGGAAGTCGCCGTGCCGTCGACGGTGTTGAAGCGTACCGACACGGTGTCCGTCGAAGCTGCCGACAGCGTGAACGTGAAGCGCGCGGCGACCGTGCCGCTGTTGCCTTCGACGATCGAAACATCGTCGATGCTGACGCTGGGCAGTGCCGCAGCCGGCGCGGCGTAGCCGATCGCCGACAGCATCAGCAAAGCGGTCCCTCCGAACATCGAGCGGAATCCTGGGAGACGGCTCGTGCGGGCGATCGGCAGCGACGGAATCTTCAAGACGGGCAACTCCTCGGGGAAACATCCAACTCTGAGCATGACGATGAATTCGGCGCGAATCTTATCGATCTGCAGTGGCGGCATGAGACTGTTGATGTTCAACAGCCACCGCCAAAGTTGCCCACTGTACTTGCGTCACTTCCTGCGGCCGGATCGCCGGCTGCAGGAAGTGACAACGGCTACCGCACCGCCGGCAGCATGCCGACCCGACCCAGGAAATCCGCCTGCTGCTGGAACGCCGCTTCCGCCGCTCCGGCGTTGCTCGACCAGTCATGGCCAAGGCCGGCTTCGTTGATGAATTCGCAGACGCTGCCGCGACGGCGGATCAGCGAGCAGATCCGCAAGTTCGCGGTCTGCGCGAAGGTCAGATCGCCGTCGGCATGCATGATCAGATACGGCGGGATCGCCGGATCGATCGCCGGCTCCGGGCTGATCGGTTCGAGGAATTCACCGAAGCGAACCTGCTGCGAACGGGCCAGTGCCGCGTCCGGCTCGGTGGAACTGACACCCGAGCGCAGGATGATGGCGCCCGGCCGATACGGCGGCGTGCTGGTCGACGACACAGTAGCCGGCGGATCGCTCAGCGAGGTCCACAGCGCGTTGCCGCCACCGGCACTGTTGCCGCCGACCACGACCCGCTCCGGATCGATGCCGAGCGAGGCGGCGTTGTCCTGCACCCATTTGACGATCCGCCGTGCATCGTCGGCAGCGACGTAGGCATAGGTGCCGAACCGATTATTGACCCGGTAGTCCGCCGAGATCGCGACCATGCCGTAGTCCGATGCCCAGCGCCGCACGCCAGTCGATGGCAGGCCGCCGATCGCCCAGCCGCCACCGCTGAAATCGATGTACGCGGAGCGGCGATCCGAAGCACGCCAGCCGGACGGATTGAACACGAACAGGCGCAGCGGCACGGTCGGATCATCGCGATAGACATGACCGCTGGCGCCGGACAAGGTCGCCGGTGTCGCGGCAACGGCATCGACGGTGGTCGTCACCGTCAGCGATGCGGTGACGCTGGCGACTTTCAGGCTCACCGAGCTTGCCGTCGAGTAAGCATCCGGCGCGACGAAGCGCACGGTCACCTGATCACCGTTGACCACCGTGCCCGGCTCGGCCGTGTACGGGCCGTTGTTGATCCGGTACTGGCCACCCGTCACCGACACCGGCACTGCACCCTCCGGGTTGATGATCGAGACCGGCAGCATCGTCTGCACCGAACCCGGCAGCACATAGCTGCCGGGGTAGCTGGAAGCCGGCGTCAGCACGAAGCGCTCCGGCCGCGTCGGTGCCGCCACGGCGCGCACCGACCAGGTGGTGGTCAGATTGCTGACGGCCAGCGAGCCGGTGGCGCTGCGACCGGCAGCAAGGCCGCTGGCCAGCCGCATGCGCACCACATCGCCCGAGCGCACCGTGCCGAGCGCGGTCGAGAATGCACCGTCGTTGATGTTGTAGCTGAACGAGGCACTGACCCCGATCGACACCGGCACGTTGATGCCGCGGATGGTGATCGGCTCGCTGATCACTTCGCTGTTGACCGGCGCAGCCAGCACTTCCGGGACCGAGATCAGATCGGGAATGGTGTCGCGCGGCGCGGCCGTGCGTACCGTGAACGGCACGGCGAGACCGCCGACGTTGACCGTGACGGTGGCCGTATCGTTGAGCATCGCTGCCGCCGTGACCATCACTCGCAGCCGGTCACCGCGCTGGACCACGCCGGGAATGTCGGAGAACGGCCGCTCGTTGATGCTGTAGCTGCCGCCGCTCACCGAGACCAGCGTGGCGACGTCGATGCCGCTGATGGTCACCGGCTCGCTGATCGCCGCGAGGTTCGGATAGCCGTCGACGGCCGCGAAGGCGAAGCTGTCGGGCTTGCTGTCACCGCCGGCGGTGACGACCTCGAAGTTCTCGCTGACGCCACCGATGGTCAGGCTGGCGGTGGTCAGCGTCGCCGGCGTTTCGGCCGAGGTCGCCACCACGGTGATCCGCTGACCATTGCTGACCCGGCCGAGCGCAGAAGTCAGCGCGCCGCCGTCGATACGATAGCTGCCGCGGCTGATGCTGATCGCCGCCGCTGTATCGATGCCGGAGACGACGATCTCCTTGCTGCTGACACTGGTCCGCAACGGCTGGCCGACGACCGCCGCAAAGCCGAACAGATCCGGCGTGGTATCGGCCACCAGGGTCTCGACCGTGAACGGCGCGCGATAGCCGGCAACCACGAGGGTCGCGGTGGTCCGCGTATCGAAGGCCGACGAGGCTTGCACTTCGACCTCGACGATGTCGTTCGGCGCGACTCTGCCGACGGCACTGCTCAGCGGCGCGCCGTTGATGCTGTAGCGGCCGCCTTCGATGGAGAGGGTCGCCGGACCGCCGAGGCCGCGGATCTGCACGGCGTCGCTGCGCTGCACGCTGCCGCGCTCGACGGTATGACGGCTGGCGAACTGGAACGGCCGCAGATTGCCGACGACGACGGCGCTGCGCGTGGTCACCGTGAACGTCGTGCGGACGCTGCCGACACTGAGCACTGCGCTGCGCGTATCACCGGCAACGCTCGATGCGCTGACTTGCACGGTGACCTGATC
>NZ_JAHFRY010000040.1 GCF_023266035.1 Nevskia sp. | reverse complement strand
CGGAGGCTTCGATCGGCCGGGTCATCACCGCAGCACCAGCGCGCGGGCTGCAACTCGGCCGGGCGCTGATGCTGGAAGCCTTGCGGCTGACTCGCGAGCGCCATCACGGTGTGCCGATTCGCATCGGCGCGCAGCAGCGCCTGGACCGCTTCTACGCCAGCCTCGGCTTCGTGCCGATCGACGTGCCGTATCTCGAAGACGGCATCTGGCACATCGACATGCGGCTGGATTGCTAGCGCTGCGAATCAGGTACGGGACAACGCCTGGCCGTTGATGCCGGCGCTGTCCGGACCGAGCAGATACAGCAGGCCTGCCACGGCAGCGTCCGGCCCCGGCAGCTTCTGCACTTCCTCGGCGACAAAGCCGCGGGCGCGCAGTTCGGTACGCATCGCGCCCGGGTCGTAGCTGTTGATACGCAGCCCCGGCGTGGCGCCGAGTTCCTGCGACCAGCCCTTGACCAGGCCTTCGAGCGCGTACTTGGCAACGCCATAGGAACCGCGCAGGGCTTTCGGCTCGCGGCCGACGGCGTCGGTGACGAAGACGATGCTGGCGTTAGCCGTCTGCTGCAGCAGCGGCAGGCACTGACGAGTCAGCGAATAGGCTGCCGTGAGATTGACCTGCAAGCCTTCAAGCCAATCCTTCGGCGCTTCCTCGGTCATCGCCGTGAAGCCCTTGAAGTGCGCCGCGCAGTGGACCAGGCCATCGAGCCGGCCGAACTCGCGCTCGACGGTTTCGGCGAGTTCGAAGATATCGGCCCAGGTGGTGCCGGCCAGGTTCATCGGATAGATCGCCGGCTGCGGACCGCCGGCAGCCTCGATCTCGTCGAACACCGCTTCGAGCTTCTTCACCGTGCGGCCGAGCAGGATCACCGTCGCGCCATGGCGCGCCGCCGCCAGCGCAGTGGCGCGGCCCAGACCGGCCCCGGCGCCGGTGATCAGAACAACGCGGCCCTGGAGCAGGCCGGCAGCCGGCGTGTAGCCGGCAGGAATTGCTGAACTCATGCCGTCCTCATCCGGCCACTCGCGGCCGGATCAGCGCCAGCACATCGGCCGGCGCATGGGCGATCGCGTCGGCTTTCCAGATCGACAGGTCCGGTTCGGCACCGAGATAACCCCAGCCGGCGGCGATGGTCATCATCCCGGCGGCACGGCCGGCGACGACGTCGCGCAGATCGTCGCCGACATAGATGCAGGCTTCCGGCTTGACGCCGATCTTGCGCGCGGCCAGCAGCAGGCCATCGGGCGCCGGCTTCGGATGCGGTGTCGAATCACCGGCGACCAGGCAAGCACAGGTGGCGGGAAAGCCGAGTTGCGCGACCATCGGCTCGGCCAGCCAGCCGGCCTTGTTGGTGACGATGCCCCACTTGAGCCCTTCCTGGTCGAGCGCCGCCAGCAACTCGGCAACGCCATCGAACAGCCGGCTGTGGGTGGTTAGATTGGCTTGGTAGAACTTCAGGAACAGGGCCTTGCGGTCCTCGTAATCCCGATGATCCATGGTCATGTTCAGCGCCACTTTCAGCAGGCCGCGCGCGCCATTGGAGGCCTGCGGGCGGTAGTCGGACAGCGGCAGATGCGGCAGCCCCTGCGCTTCGCGAACGAGATTGGCGGCGTAGCCGAGATCGGGCGCACTGTCGACGAGCGTGCCGTCCAGATCGAACAGTACGCAGTGGGTATTGGGATTCAAAACGATCAGTCCTCGGCCGGCTTCCGGCAATGCATCAGGTAGTTGACGTCGATGTCGCTGGCATTCAGCGAGGCCGACTTCAGCAGCGGGTTGTAGCGCAGGCCCATGACATCCTGCGGTACGAGGCCGGCGTTGCGAGCCCAGCGATCCAGCTCGGATGGCCGGATGAACTTGGCGTAGTCGTGGGTGCCACGCGGCACGATGCGAGCCACGTATTCGGCGCCGACGATCATCAGCGCGTAAGACTTGGGATTGCGGTTGATGGTCGAGAACACCACGTCGCCGCCCGGCTTGACCAGACGGGCGATGGCTTCGATGGTCTCGGCCGGGTCCGGCACGTGTTCGAGCATTTCCAGGCAGCAGACCAGATCGAAACTTTCTGGCTGCTGCTCGGCCAGCGCTTCGGCACTGACCACCCGGTAGGCGACCTGCAGCCCCGCTTCTTCGGCGTGCTGCTTCGCCACTTCAATCGACGCGGTGGCCAGATCGATGCCCAGCGCATCGGCACCGGCAATTGCCAGCGCTTCGGTCAGGATGCCGCCGCCGCAGCCGACATCGAGCGTGCGCTTGCCCTTGATCGAAGCGCTGGCGCCACCCGTGCGCTGCTGGATGTAACGCATCCGCGGCGGGTTGATGACGTGCAAGGCACCCATCTCGCCTGCGCGATCCCACCAGCGGGCGGCCAGCGCTTCAAAGCGGGAAATTTCGTCGTGATCGACGTTGCCGGAATCAGTTCTGCTCATGACGCGAGTTTACCAAACGGAGCCTTGCGGCCCGGGCTTCAGACTGAATTGCGATGTGCACCCTCCCCCGCGTGCGGGGGAGGGAGATCCGCACGCTATAGGGCTGCGAGCAGATCGAGCAGGCCCTTCAACGCCGCTTCGGCAGTGAGCCGCCGCACGGCGTCGCGATCACCATCGAACTGGTAGCGGCTCGACGAAGTGGCAATGCCCGGCCCGGCCCAGGCGATGAACACGGTGCCGACTGGCTTGCCGGCGACGCCGCCGCCCGGCCCGGCAATGCCGCTGACCGAGATCGTCCACTGCACCGGCGCGCGTGCTTTCAGGCCGTCGGCCATCGCGATCACCGTCGGGCCGCTGACCGCGCCGAGGGTCTCGATGGTTTCTGCCGGCACACCAAGCAGTTCCTGCTTCGCACCGTTCGAATAGCTGACGATGCCGCGCTCGAACCAGCCGGAACTGCCGGCGATGTCGGTCATCAGCTTGGCGATCAGGCCGCCGGTGCAGGACTCGGCGGTGCCGATCAGTTCACGGCGCGCCAGCAGCCGCTCGCCAACTTGAACAGCCAAGGCATTGAGCACCGCATCATCAGGAATAAAGTTCATCGCCGTTGCTTCTCTGGACACTGGAAACTGACCACGGGTCACTGCTTCAAGCGCGGAAGATCGCTTCCGCCATCGCGTCGGCGATCTCGCCGGTCGCGCGCTTGGTCGCGAATGACCGGGTGAAGATTTCGCTCAGGGTCGTGCCGATCCTCTGCAGATGGGCGTGGACCACCGCTTCGTTGTAGCCCGGGCCTTCGTAGTGGATGTCGATGATGCCGCCAGCGTTGATCACGTAGTCCGGCGCATACAGCAGGCCGTGATCGAGCACGCGCTGGCCATCGCGAGGCTTGGCCAGCTGGTTGTTCGCGGCGCCAGCGATCACCTTGGCCTTGATCTGCGGAATGCGGGTTTCGTCGAGCACGGCACCGAGCGCGCAGGGCGCGAACACGTCGACATCGAGCGCGTGGATCGCCTCCATCGCCACCGCCGTGGCGCCGAATTCGGCCACCGCACGGTCGACAGCCGGCTGGTGCAGATCGGTCACCCAGAGCTTGGCGCCGGCGTCGTGCAGATGCCGCGCCAGCCGGTAGCCGACATTGCCGACACCCTGGATCGCGACCTTGAGCCCGCGCAGATCGTCACGGCCCAGCGCCGCGCGCACCGCCGCCTGCAGGCCGATGAACACGCCGAGCGCGGTCGCCGGGCTGGGGTCGCCGCTGCGGCCGGCAGCGATCGAGGCGGCATCGGCGAGGCCGCCGACGTGACGGGTTTGCTCGGCCATCAGCCGGATGTCCGGCACGCTGGTGCCGGAATCCTCGGCGACGATGTAGCGGCCGTTCAGGGATTCGACGAAGCGGCCCATGGCGCGCATCAGGGCCGGGCTCTTGTCGTGGCGCGGGTCACCGAGGATCACCGACTTGCCGCCTCCTTGTGGCAGCCCGGCGAGTGCTGCCTTGTAGGTCATGCCGCGGCTCAGGCGCAGCACATCGGTCAAGGCTTCGGCATCGGAGGCATAGGGCCACATGCGACAGCCGCCAAGGCCGGGGCCGAGCCGGGTGCTGTGCACGGCGATGATCGCGCGCAGGCCGGAGGCCGGGTCCTGATGAAAGGCCACATGCTCGTGGCCATCGAATTCGGGGTGGGAAAAGACCGACATGGAAGAACACCGTGAATGTTTGTCACGAGTCTACCGGCGAACGAAGGACCACCGATCAACCTGCGCTTTTGACCCATCTCGGCGCGACGGCAGTCTTCTTGCGTCACAATCGAACCCACCCTCCGGAACCACCGACTCGCCTCATGTCGATCCATGCCGTCCTGCATCACGAAACGACCTATCAGTACGACCGGCGCGTGACGCTGTCGCCGCAGATCATCCGTCTGCGGCCAGCGCCACATGGCCGCACGCCGGTGCTGTCGTACTCGCTGAAGGTCGAGCCGGAAGGCCACTTCCTGAACTGGCAGCAGGATGCCTTCGCGAACTGGCAGGCTCGTGTCGTGTTTCCGGACAAGGTCACCGAGTTCAAGGTGACGGTCGATCTGGTGGCCGACATGTCGATCTACAACCCGTTCGATTTCTTCATCGAGGAAAAGGCCGAGACCTTCCCGTTCACTTATGACGAGGCGCTGAAGGAAGATCTCAAGCCTTATCTCAAGCATGGCTCGGCCACGCCGCGCCTGGCCGCGTTCATCCGGGCGATTCCGAAGGAAGAGACCCGCACCATCGACTTCATCGTCGAGCTGAACCGCCGCGTGCAGGAAGCGGTGAGCTATCTGATCCGCCTCGAACCCGGCGTGCAGACGCCCGAAGACACGCTGACCCTGGCCTCCGGTTCCTGCCGCGATTCGGGCTGGCTGCTGGTGCAGATCTTCCGCCAGCTCGGGCTGGCCGCGCGCTTCGTTTCCGGTTACCTGATCCAGCTGACGCCGGACGTGAAATCGCTCGATGGCCCGTCCGGCACCGATCACGATTTCACCGATCTGCACGCCTGGTGCGAGGTCTATCTGCCCGGTGCCGGCTGGGTCGGTCTCGACCCGACCTCGGGCCTGCTGACCGGCGAAGGCCATATTCCGCTGTGTGCAACGCCGGAGCCGTCGAGTGCGGCGCCGATCACCGGCTCGATGAGCTTCGAAGGCAAGGGCGATCTCGATACCGAGTTCGGCCATTCGATGATCGTCACCCGGCTGTTCGAATCGCCGCGGGTGACCAAGCCGTACACGGACGCGCAATGGAAGGCGATCGACACCCTGGGCCTGGCGGTCGATGCCCGGCTCAAGGCCGGCGACGTGCGCCTGACCATGGGCGGCGAGCCGACCTTCATCTCGATCGACGACATGCAGGGCGAGGAGTGGAACATCGCCGCTGTCGGCCCGACCAAGCAGGGGCTGGCCAACATCCTGATCCGCCGTCTGCGTGATCGCTTCGCGCCGGCCGAGAAAGGTGGCGGCCTGCTGACCTACGGCCAGGGCAAGTGGTATCCGGGCGAATCGCTGCCGCGCTGGGCCTATGCGCTGTACTGGCGTGGCGACGGCAAGCCGATCGTTCGCACCGATCTCGCCGAGGGCAAGACCAAGCCGACCATCGAAGCTGCGGCGCTGCTGGTGCGCGGCATCGCCAACCGGCTCGAAGTGAGCCCGGAGAATGCCGTGCCTGGGTACGAGGACGCGTTCTTCTATCTGCACCGCGAACGCCAGTTGCCGGACAACGTGCTGCCGGAAGACAGCAAGCTGAAGGACCCGGAAGAGCGTTCACGCCTTGCCAAGGTGTTCGAACGCGGCCTCGATGTGCCGCGCGGCTACGCGCTGCCGGTGCAGCGCTGGCAGTCGCGCGCCTGGATTTCCGAGCGCTGGAGCTTCCGCCAGAAGCGCATGTTCCTGATCCCGGGTGATTCGCCGATCGGCTTCCGTCTGCCGCTCGATGCCCTGCCCTGGCTGCCGCCGTCGCGCTTCCCGACCCTGATTCCGTATGACCCGATGGCGGTCGATTTCCAGACTGCCAAGCCGCTGCCGGCCTTCGACGGCCGCCGCCAGCCGTTCCTGCAATCGTCCGGCGAAAAGCGCGAGGAAGCCGAAACCGACATCGGCGCCCGTCTGCGCGAACGCCGCCAGCGTCTGACCGCCGAGCAGGACCAGCCGGAACCGGTACGCCGTGGCGCCTATCTGGAAGGCGGCAATGTCCGCACTGCGCTGACCGTGGAACCACGCGAGGGTCATCTCTGCGTATTCCTGCCGCCGACCGAATCGATCGAGGATTATCTGGAGCTGGTCGCCGCCATCGAGGATGCCTCGGCCGAACTCGACACGCCGGTGCGCATCGAAGGCTATTCGCCGCCGAACGATCACCGCATCAACGTACTCAAGGTCACGCCGGATCCCGGCGTCATCGAAGTCAACATCCATCCCTCTCATAGCTGGGAAGAGCTGCGCGAAACCACGCTGACCGTCTACGAGGAAGCGCGGCTGGCCCGTCTGGCCACCGAGAAATTCCTCATCGATGGCCGCTCGGTCGGCACCGGTGGCGGCAACCATTTCGTCGTCGGCGGCGCCACGCCGGCCGATTCGCCGTTCCTGCGCCGGCCGGATGTGCTCGGCTCGCTGATCCGCTACTGGCAGAACCATCCGTCGCTGTCGTACTTCTTCTCCGGCCTGTTCATCGGCGCGACTTCGCAGCATCCGCGCATCGATGAAGCGCAGGATTCGGCGCTGTACGAACTGGAAATCGCCCTCAGCCAGCTGCCGCCGCCCGGCCAGCAGGTGCCGCTGTGGATGATCGATCGCACCCTGCGCAACCTGCTGACCGATCTCACCGGCAATACTCATCGCACCGAAATCTCGATCGACAAGCTGTACTCGCCGGATGGCCCGACCGGCCGTCTCGGCCTGGTCGAGTTCCGCGCTTTCGAGATGCCGCCGCACGCGCAGATGAGCCTGGCCCAGCAGCTGCTGCTGCGGTCGCTGATCGCCTGGTTCTGGGAGCAGCCGTACACCCAGCCGCTGGTCCGCTGGGGTACGCAGCTGCATGACAAATTCATGCTGCCGCACTACGTATGGAGCGATCTCGGCGAAGTCGTCAGCGATCTCAATCGCGCCGATTTCCCGTTCAAGCTCGACTGGTTCGCGCCGCACTTCGAGTTCCGCTTCCCGCGTCATGGCGCCGTGCGTCATGGCCAGGTCGAACTGGAAATCCGTCACGCGCTGGAACCCTGGCCGGTGCTCGGCGAGGAGAACGCCGTCGGCGGCACGGCGCGCTATGTCGATTCGTCGATGGAGCGTCTGCAGGTGCGAGTCACCGGGCTGACCGAGGGCCGTCACTTCGTCACCGCCGGTGGCCGTCGCCTGCCATTGCTGAACACCGGCGTGAAGGGCGAATACGTGGCCGGCCTGCGCTATCGCGCCTGGCATCCGCCGTCGGCATTGCATCCATCGATCGGGGTCCATACGCCCTTGGTATTCGACCTCTACGACGCCTGGAACAAGCGCCCGGTGGCCGGTTGCACTTACCACGTCGCCCATCCGGCCGGCCGCAACTACGAAACCTTCCCGGTCAACGCCTACGAGGCCGAGGCGCGCTTCCTGAGCCGCTTCACGCCGTTCGGCCACACCCCGAACCCGTACTGGCCGGCCGAGGAAAAGGTCAACCCGGACTACCCGCACACACTGGATCTCCGGCGACCGAACGGGCTGTAAGCCAACAGGGGGCGACGAGACCCGCGCGATAAACTGCGTGGATGAACTCGTCGCCTACTCCTTCCGCTCCGCTGGCCGGGGCGATCAAGAACGTCTTGCTGTCGCTGCTGCCGGCCCCGGTGACCCTGGCCGGACGCGAGCGGTTACGCGTCGTGGCCGGCGCCGCGATCGGTGTCGGCCTCGCCGCGTTGCTGAGTCATTGGCTGGCCGGTGCTGCCGGCATCGATGGCGCGTGGATGGTCGCTTCGCTTGGCGCTTCGGCGGTGCTGGTGTTCGCAGCCCCCGCCGGACCAATGGCCCAGCCCTGGGCGGCAGTCGCCGGCAACACGGTTTCGGCGGTGGTCGGCATCGCCTGCGTGCGCTGGATCGGCGAGCCAGCCTTCGTGGTCGCAGCACTGGCCGCCAGCCTGTCGATCGCCGCGATGTTCAGCCTGCGCTGCCTGCATCCGCCCGGAGGCGCGGTGGCGCTGACTGCGGTGCTGCTGCAGGTTCATGACTTCCGCTTCGCGCTGTTCCCTGTTGCCGTCAATACCTTGCTGCTGGTGCTCGCCGGTAGCGCGTTCCATCGGGCGACCGGCCGCCGCTATCCACACTCGCAGCAAGCGGCGAAAGCGCCGGCCGGCGAGATTCCGTCACGCTTCAGTTCGGCGGATTTCGACAAGGCCCTCGCCCGCTACAACGAGGTGCTCGATGTCAGCCGCGACGATCTCGAAGGCCTGCTGCGCCAGACCGAGCTGAACGCCTATCACCGCCTGTTCGGCGGCCTGCGCTGCGCCGACATCATGTCGCGCGAGCCAGTCACGGTGCAGTTCGGCGATGGTCTGCAAGACGCCTGGGCGCTGATGCGTCGGCACCACGTGAAAGCGCTGCCGGTGACCGATCGCGGCGGCCGCATCGCCGGCATCGTCACCCAGGCGGATTTCCTGCGGCAGGCCAATCTCGATGCTCACGAAGGGCTGGGCGAGCGGGTCAAGGAACTGGTGCGCAGCACCGGCAGCTTGCTATCGACGAAACCGGAAGTGGTCGGCCAGATCATGACTCGCAGAGTGCGCGTAGCCCGCGAGGATCGGCTGATCGTCGATCTGATCGCTTCGTTCTCGGCCGATGGTCATCACCATTTGCCGATCGTCGATGCCGACAGCAAGCTGGTCGGCATCATCACGCAATCGGATTTCGTCCGGGCGCTGGCTCGGGTCGTCGAGCCTGAGCAGACTGCCGCCCGCTAGCCGCTACTTCTTCAGCAGCGACTTCAGATCGGCAAACGGATTGCCGGTCGACAGCTTGTCCTTGGCATTACCGACCGTGGTCTTGTCGATGTAGCGCTGGTGTTCGTTGTCGTGGCAGTACAGGCACAGCAGTTCCCAGTTGCTGCCATCGGACGGGTTGTCGTCGTGGTTGTGGTTGCGGTGATGCACGGTCAGTTCGCGCAGGTTGGCGCGTTCGAAGCTGCGGGCGCAGCGGCCGCAGACCCAGGGATACAGCTTCAGCGCCTGCTCCCGGTAGCCGAGTTCGCGGGCATCGGCATTACGCCGGGTATCGATGATGATCTGGTCGAGCTTCGACCGGTCCGGCGTCTTGTTGGTACTCATGCCGGCAGTTTAGCGGCTGCGCGACTGCCGTCACCCAAGACGGCAGTCGCGCAAGCTGGTCAGCGCAGTATGCGCTTGGTGTTGGCCGCCACCAGTGGCTGGTAGGCCGAACCGAGCAGGCGCACGACGATGTCCATGAACTTGGCATCCGGGCCAACGACCACCCGGCGCGAATTCTTCTCGACCGCCCGCAGGATGATCCGCGCCGCCTTGTTCGCCGACGTGGTGTTGAGCAGCTTGTCGAACTTGTCCCGCGCCTTTTCGCCGCTGACGCCGAACAGTTTTTCGGCGCCTTCGGCGATGCGCGCGCTGCGGTTGATCTCGGTGCGGATGCCGCCCGGATGCACGCAGGTGGCGCTGACGCCGCAGTTCATCATGTCCAGCTCGATGCGCAGGCTTTCGGTGTAGCCGCGCACCGCGAACTTGGTTGCCGAATAGGCGCCGGTGCCCGGCGTGCCGATCAGGCCGAACAAGCTGGAGGTGTTGATGATGTGGCCGTCACCGCTGGCCTTCAGATGCGGCAGGAACGCCTGGCTGCCATAGACCACGCCCCAGAAGTTGATGTCGACGATCCACTCGAAATCCTTCTGCGAGATGGTATCCAGCGGTGCGTTGAGCGCGACGCCGGCGTTGTTGAAGATCAGATTGACGCCGCCGTGATCCTTAGCAGTCTGATCGGCCCAGGCGTAGACCGCTTCGCGGCTGGCAACGTCGAGCTTGGCGGTGGTGACTTTCACGCCCTTGGCTTGGGCCATCTTCGCGGTCTCTTCCAGACCCTGGGTGTTGACGTCGGACAGGCTCAGCGCACAGCCCTTGGCGGCCAGCTCCAGCGCCAGCTCGCGGCCCATGCCGGAAGCCGCGCCGGTGATCGCGGCAACCTTGTTGGCAAATGATTTCATCGTCTTTCTCGTTCTTGTGGCTGTTCTTGTAAGGTCCGATGACTCAGGCCGCGACTGTCGCGGTGTCGCGTTCCAGCCGGTAGGCGGTTGTCGGGAAGCTGCGCGTCTTGCCCCGGTAGATGAAGGTGAAGCCGGGCCACAGCGTGGTGTTCTTGCCGTTGGCGTCGACGTACCAGCTCCTGCAGCCGGAGGTCCAGACGGTCTTCGACAGTTGACCCTGAATACTCTTGTTGAAGGACACCTGAGCATCCGGCTTGACGTCGACCGCGCGCAGCTTCTGCTTGCGCATGGTCTTCAGCGCGTCCATCACGTAGGCGACCTGCGACTCGATCATGAACACCATCGAGTTGTGGCCGAGGCCGGTGTTCGGGCCGACCAGCATGAAGAAGTTCGGGAAGCCGGCGACCGACAGGCCGAGATAGGCCTCGGGGCCGGTCTTCCAGGCATCGAGCAGATCGACGCCACCGCTGCCGAACACAGTGCCGCGCGGCATCGGGTCCTGCGCCTTGAAGCCTGTGCCGTAGATGATCGCGTCAACCGCACGCTCGTTGCCGGCGCTGTCGACCACCGAGTTGGCGCGCACTTCAACGATGTCGTCGGTGATGACGTCGACATTGGCCTGGGCCAGCGCCGGATAGTAATCGTTGGAGATGAGGATGCGCTTGCAGCCGATCGTGTAGTCCGGCGTGACCTTGGCGCGCAGAGCCGGGTCCTTGATCTGCTTCTTGATGTGGCCGCGGGCGATGCCTTCGACCATGGTCATCAGCTTCGGATTGACGGCAAAGCCGAGCACCCGCGATTCCAGCACCCAGTAGATCGCCGTGCGATAGGCGTTCTGCAGCGCCGGCAGCGCCTTGTACAGGCGGCGCTCGCGCGAGCCGATTTCGCGATCCGGCTTCGGCATGATCCACGGCGCGGTGCGCTGGTAGAGATCGACGCGCTTCGCCGCTTTCTGGATCTGCGGCACGAACTGGATGGCGCTGGCGCCGGTGCCGATCACGGCCACGCGCTTGTCGCTGAGGTCGTAGCTGTGATCCCAGTGCGCCGAATGGAAGGCCTTGCCCTTGAACGCGTCCAGGCCCTTGACGTTCGGCATCGCCGGATTCGACAGGCCACCCATGCCGGACACCAGCACGCGGCCGCTGAAGCTGCGGCCGTCGGCGGTCTTCACCGTCCAGGTCGCGGTGGCTTCGTCATAACGGGCGTTCTGGACATTGGCGCCGAACACGATGTGGCGACGCAGATCGTACTTCGCGGCGCACTTTTCGAGGTAGGCCTTGATCTCCGGCTGACGCGCGAACATCCGCGTCCACTCCGGGTTCGGTTCAAACGAGAACGAATAGAGGTGCGACTGCACGTCGCAAGCACAGCCCGGGTAATGGTTGTCGCGCCAGGTGCCGCCGACATCGTCGCCGCGCTCCAGGATCTGGAAGTCTTCGATGCCCTGTTCGCGCAGCTTGATCGCCATGCACAGGCCGGCGAAGCCGCTGCCGATGATCAGGATCTGCTTGTTCTCGTTCGGTTTACCCGCGTCGTACGCCATCTGTTCTTTCCTCATGTTTGACAATGCACGTTGTCAATCTAACTTTTGACAACGTTTGATGTCAATATGTCGCCATGAAAGAAAATCAGCTCTCTCCAAGACATCGGATCGCTGCCCCGATCTCGACGCCGAAACCTCGGCCGATGAAAGGCCTGCCGATGCAGGACCGCGTTGCCCAGCGCCGGGCGCTGCTGCTGGAGGCTGCGCTCGAAGCCTTCGGTACCCGTGGCTTCCATGCGGTGACGGTCCGGGAAATCTGTGCCGGAGCCGGCCTGACCGAGCGCTATTTCTACGAATCGTTCAAAAGCCTGGAAGCGCTGTTCAGCGCGCTCTATCTGCAGCTGAACGATCAGCTGAAGCGGGCAACGCTCGCGGCCTTGATCGCGGCGAACGCCAGCAGTAGCGCCTGGGACAGCAGCAGCCGGATCGACGTGCTGGCTGGCGCGGCCTTGCGCGTGCTGCTGGAGTTCATCCGGGACGATCCCCGCCGTGCCCGGGTGATGCTGATCGACGCGATCAGTATCAGTCACGACGTGCAGCAGATCTCCGGCCAGATCACTCGCGAATACATGGAGCTGACGCGCCGTTTCATCGATCAGCTGTTCCCGAACGCCGCCTCGCGCGGGGTCGATCTCGACCTGATCGCCAGTGGCCTGCTCGGCTCCAATATCCATATCGCGACCCATTGGGTGCGCGAGGGCCTGAAGACGCCGTTCGACGTGGTGCTGCGCAATTGCCTGGCGATCTATCAGGCGCTCGGTGCGTACTGGCCCAAGCTGGCGGCGAGCACGATGCCCGACAAACCGACACCGGCGGCGTAGCGGGCGCTGCGCAGGGCGAATCCCTCAGCCGGGATCGCCCGGCCAAGCCCGGCAACGACGATCGCCAGCAGCACCAGTGCCATGTGCGAGAACCCGGTGGTCCACATCACCGCTGCGCCGCCCAGCGCGTTCCACAGCACGGCGGAGGCCGACGCCAGCATCAGGCTGGCGGCCAGCAATTCAAGCCGCGCCGAAGGGTCACGATTGCGCAGGCCGCTGCTCAACCAGACCGCCGCGATCAGCAGCAGCGGCGCATCTGCGATCGGGCTGAAAAGATGGTTCACGGCAAACCCGTGGTTGCCGGCTGCGCCGGCTCCGGGATCTTCCGTCGCGCCAGCAGCGCTTCCAGGCGCTCCGACTTCGGCTGCACCGACGCGTCGGATCTGACGCTGGCAGCCGGCTTGCCGCACTTGCTGCGGGCACCTTCGGCGATCGGCGGACACAGCTCGCAACGCCCGCACATCAGCCAGCCCTCGTGCCAGCGGCCTGGCTTGAAGAATAGAAAGCCGTCGTCGAACTCCTCAACGAGACGAGACGGAATACGACACGGCGCGTGGTTTCGTGGAGGCGCGCACGTGGCGTAAGAGAGACGAATTCGGAATTGTTCATGTGTGTTTCACCAACCATTCGAGACCGCCGTCGATCGGCAAGGTCAGGCTGCGATAAGGGCCATCCGGAGCACGAACGCTGGCCAGCCAGCCAGCTAAAGCCCGCCGCCGACGCTGGATCTGCGGGGCGATCAGGATGCCGCCGGGCCGGAGCTTGGCGGTGAGTTGCGGCAGCAGTGCAGCCGCATCGGTATCGAAGGTGTCGAGCAGCAGCACAAGGTCGATCGGCGTGTCGAGCTCGCCGAGCAGCCGCGTCGGGTTGTCGTAGCGGATGTCGACGTAGCGGGAAATGCCGGCGCCACGCAGCGCCGCACGCGCCCGGTGGGCGGCATCCGCATCGCGCTCGAACGCGATCAATGCACGGTCGCCACGGCCACCCGCTGCTTCCCTCAAGGCATCGGCAAGCCAGACGGCAGCGACGCCATCGGCGCTGCCCAAAGCCACCACCAACCGCGCGGCGCTGACATCAACCATCTGCCGCAACAGCCGTCCGGACTCTGCCGACAGCAAGGGCTCAGGCTTACGCGAACGCCACAAAGGCGCCCGGGCCGACTGATACAGCGCATCCAGAAATGCCTGCGGCCGGTGCTGAAGCAGGCGATCGCCAGCCATTGGCATCGAATGGGGAACTACGCGACCAATGCCGCGCAGCGCACCTGAATCTGTAATCGACATGACCAGCCCTCCTTGTGCAGACAGGGGTCCGGCTGGCTAGCGCTGAGCGTCGCTGCGGCTTGTTCAATCTATTTAATGATAATCATTTGCATTTGTAAACAAGCAGCGCATCCACTGGCCATCTTTGCTGCAAATATGGACAGGGCACCGCCGATGGCGATCCGGATCCGTGAACGCTCTCATGGTCGCCGTGGTCTGTAAGCTGTTGCACAAAGCTGTTCCCGCACGAGGATGTCTTGATGAAAAGCCCGTTCCGTCTGCTCGCTCCCAGCCTTGTGCTGCTGCTGGTGTCCTGTGCGTCGCCGCAGGCGCGCATCGACAAGAACCCGGAAGCCTTCAATGCGCTGCCGGCGGAACAGCAGGCCCTGATCAAGGCCGGCAAGATCGGCATCGGCTTCGACGAAACGGCGGTGAAGCTGGCGATGGGCGAGCCGGATCGGATTACCCAGCGTACCGACGCCAACGGCGTCAGCCTGGTCTGGCGCTACACGCGTTACGAAGATCAACTCGGCGCGCCGCTGTACACCGGCTTCTATCATCGCGGCTTCGCCTACCCATTCAACAGCTTCTATGGATCGGGCTTCTACGGGCCAGGCGCCGGCTTCTACCCGTACTACCTGAGCAGCAACACCCGCCAGGAACGCGACCATGTGCGTGTCGTATTCAGTGACAACAAGGTCAGTGCGATCGAGGAAGAAGTGAAGTGACCCTGGGTTAAGACTTTTGGGTCGATTTCAGAGGGCTCGCCCCCAACCTTCGGCGAGTCCGTAGCCGCAGACCTTCGGCGATAATCTCCGCACCTGCCCAATCATCTGCGGAGTCACCATGTCATCAGCTGCCGGCCACGATTCCGTGGTCATCGTTTCGATCGCCCGCACGCCGATGGGCGGCTTGCTGGGCATGCTCTCCCCGTTCAGCGGCGCCCAACTTGGTGCGATTGCCGTCAAGGCAGTCGTCGAACGTGCCGGCATTGCGCCGGCCGACGTTCAGGAAGCGATCCTCGGCTGCTGCCTGATTGCCGGCCAGGGCCAGGCCCCTGCCCGTCAGGCAGTCCGTGGCGCGGGCCTGCCCGACTCCGTGGGCGCGACGCAGATCAGCAAGATGTGCGGCTCCGGCCTGAAGGCCGTGATGCTGGCCAATGATCTGATCAAGGCAGGCACCAACACGATCATGGTGGCCGGTGGTTTCGAGTCGATGACCAACGCCCCGCATCTGCTGCCGAAGGGCCGCAGCGGTGTTCGCTATGGCGCGACGACGATCTACGATCACATGGCCATGGATGGCCTCGAAGACGCCTACGAACGCGGCAAGTCGATGGGCCTGTTCGCCGAAACATGCGCCAGCCAGTACAGCTTCACGCGTGAAGAACAAGACGCCTTCGCCGTCGCTTCGCTGGCCCGCGCCAAGCTGGCCAACGAGGACGGCAGCTTCGATTTCGAAATCACGCCGGTCGAAGTCACCGGCAAGAGCGGACCGGAACTGATCCGCCATGACGAGCAGCCCGCCAAGGGCCGTCCGGACAAGATCCCGACGCTGAAAGCAGCCTTCAAGAAGGACGGCACGATCACCGCCGCGACCTCATCGAGCATCTCGGACGGCGCTGCTGCGGTCGTCGTGATGTCGGAAGCCGAGAGCAGCAAGCGTGGCCTCAAGCCGCTGGCTCGCATCCTGGGCCACGCCTCGCACGCACGCCTGCCGGGCGAGTTCGCCACCGCACCGGTGTTCGCGATCCGGACGCTGCTCGACAAGCTTGGCTGGAAGGCTGCTGATGTCGATCTCTGGGAAATCAACGAAGCCTTCGCCGTGGTGACGATGGCAGCAATGAGGGAACACAGCCTGCCGCACGACAAGGTCAACATTCATGGCGGCGCCTGCGCGCTCGGCCACCCGATCGGCGCCAGCGGCGCACGCATTCTCGCCACGCTGATCGGCGCGCTGAAAAAGGCCGGCGGCAAGCGCGGCATCGCATCGCTGTGCATCGGCGGTGGTGAAGCGGTGGCGATGGCAATCGAGATGATTTGAGCGGCAATCGCCGTCACAGCCAATTCTTGACGGATCGGCTGTGACGGCTTGCTGTGAGGTGACAGTTTCCCGTCGCGGCTCTTGGCCACACAGGTATCGCAGGCACATTCAACTGCTCGAGAATCGTTGCGATCAGCGATCGGACCCTGGGCCAGAAGGTATCCGCACGGGGGAATGAGAATTGCATTGGAGGAAGGCGCACGCTCCGCGCGATTCTGCCGACCAGCAAATCCATGTCTGAAGCCAGGCTTGTTCCTCGCACAGCCGCGGAATTCCCGCAGACAAGTGCGATCGTCGGCAGCGATAGCCCAACCCTACTCAGTCATCGCTATGGACTGATCGGCCTGTCAGCAGTGGCGCTGGCTTTGCTCGCCGGCTCCACACCAATCCTCGCCTTCATCCTGCTGACGGTGGCAGCCAGCTACGGCAGCTTGACGGCTGGCCAGTCCTGGATCGGTCAAGCCCTCGATCAAGAACGCACCCGCGTCTGGCTGGTCCGCACCAACTGGGCCCTCTGGATCGTCGGTTTTGTCAGCCTTGAACTGACCGGCGCCGTCGGCACCCTGACCGGCAACTCGGCGCAGCTGATCGACCAGTGGGCAGTCACGCTGGGTTTGCCGTTCTACGTCCTGTCGATGGCTGCCGTGAATGCCGAAGTGCTGGCTGGACGCCGTCTGAAACCGGACTTCAGCCTGTACCTGCTTTACGTCATCTATTTCCCGAAATTTCTCAGCGGGCCGATCGAGCAACCTGCGTTTCTTGGCGTGCTCGGAAATTTCCGTTTCTCGCTCGACTGGGCACGTATCGATCGCGGTGCGCGCTGGGTGGTGTTGGGGGCGTTCTACAAATTCATCATCGGCCGCTTGCTGGCCCGCCTTTACTTCCCCGAACTGGCCGACGATGCGCTGACCCTGTCCACCGGCATCATCGCTTTCGAGCTGCGCGTCTACTTCGATCTTTGCGGCTACAGCCTGATGGCCTACGGCATCAGCCTGATGCTTGGTCCGGAGCTGACGCTGAACTTCAATCACCCGTTCTTTGCCGGCAATGTCCGTGACTTCTGGCGCGCCTGGCATATCAGCCTGGGCCGCTGGTTCCACCAATATGTCTACGGGCCGTTCCGCGAGTCCGGCATCGGCGCGCGCTGGGTCCATTACGCGCCGCTGCTCGTCTTCATGGTCTCGGCCGCCTGGCATGGCATTACCGCGAATTTCTTCCTCTGGGGGCTGTTCCACGCCTCCGCCTTCCTGCTCTACGCCAACGTGCTGAGGCACTACCGCTGGCCCAGGCTCGTCGGCTGGCTGGCCTTCTTCGCCGTCCTGCTGTTCGGCCGCCTGCTGTTCATGGACGACAACCTGCCGCGCCTGCTGACCAAGTTCGGCACCCTGGCCGATCCGATGCAATGGCTGGCCATCGTCGAGCATCCATCGGCGACGCTGCAGCGGCTGCTGAGCCTCGCCTCGCCCGGCACCTGGCAGATGCTGCTGGCCGCCGTGGGCTTCGTGCTGTTCACCGAATGGCAGAACGTGCGGCGCAAGCTGCCGGCCTATTCGCTGTTCATGGGCTGGCGAATGCTGGTGGTCGTGGTCGTCATGGTGCTGATGGCCAGCAACGGCTCGGAGGGCATGATCTATGCGCGCCAGTAAGGCTAGCAAGCTCGCGCTGTGGCTGTTCATCGCCATTGCCGTACCGATCTCCTGCCTGGTGAAGGGTTGGTTGAACGAGGCCAGCGACCGAGCCTCGGTGACTGCGCTGGCGTCTTCAAGGGCGACGCTTGACCAGCGGATGAACCCGGAGGACGGCCGCAGAGTATTGATCGGAGGCGGCTCGAACGCGCTCAGCAGTTTCGACTCCGCCTACATCTCCAGGCAGATCGGCCTGCCGGTTTACAACCTCGGAGTGCTTGGGGAAGGGCTGGACGTCCGGAACATGTTCGCGGTGGTGGAAGCGCGCGCCCGACCGGGGGATATCGTGGTGATCTCTGCGCTCAGCTTTCTGAATCATCGCGACCAGACGGCGAACGCGACCTTGACGAAACTGGCTGGCGGAGACTGGTACCTGCCACTGCACGGCATTGATCTATCACTGCCGCAAGGCTCGTTTCACATCCCGCTGATGTCGCTGTTCGACGAACTGACCTTGTTGAACAGCCTGAAGACCTATGCCCAATGGCAACCCGCGGCTCCGCAGATCGAAAGCCTGGAAGGATTCGACGGCGCCGAGGACCATGCATTGCATCTGCCCGGCTATCACCGCTCCGTGGTCATCAACGATCGGGGCGACTGGATCGATTGCACGCAGACATCCAATGCCAAGCCCCTCGAATTCGATCCGAAGTTGCTGGAACACTCCCGAGGCTTCACGGAACTCGCCGATGACTTCGAAAGACGACTGAACCAGCGCGGCGTGAAGGTGCTGTTCACGCTGCCGACTGTCCTGATCCATGAGAAGGACCGCAGCCGATGGGAAGCCCAGGTTGCGGCGGTCATGAAGCGATTGGGGTCCGCCAGCTTCATCCGCCCGAGCCAGAGCTGGCAGTTGAGCAGTGACGCAGGTCAGTTCTGCGACACCAATGCCCATATGCTTCGAGCCAACGCGAGCCTCAACAGCGAACCGATCGTCAGTGCCGTCCAGTTGCTGCTTGGCGTCGCCTCTCGCTAATCGGGACCAAGCACATGATTCGGCGTCTGTACTCCCTGGCCGGCCGGCGGCGCTCCGCGATGGCGGCCTTGCTCGGTGTCACCAGTCTGTTGCCTGGCTGCGATCACGATATCGACTCGGATGCGCTATCGCCAGCACGCCTGGAGGTGATCGGCGTCACCGCGGACGGCCGAAACGAAGTCCGATGCAGCGATTTACTTGCTGTCCGGCCCGTGGTGTTTCTGGCGTTCGGCCAATCCATCGCTTCCAATTTCAATCAAGCGCCTTATACGCCTAAGCGTCCCAGCTACAACATCCATCAGGGACGTTGCTTCGAAGCACGTGATCCCATGGCAGGCGCAGACGGAACCCTCGGCAGCATGTGGTCCCACCTCGGGGACGCCTTGCCTAGCGGACTGATGCCCTATACGGCCTTCGTGACGATCGGTGTCGGCGACAGCAGCGTCGCGCAATGGGACGCGGGCGGCAGCCTGAACGAGCGTCTGACGGAGGCCGTGCGATCGACTCGCGATACCGGCTTCGGGATTTCGTATCTGCTGTGGCACCAGGGCTCAGCTGATCGTGGGACGACTGCGGGGACCTACCAATCCCACTTCATGGGAATGATCCAGTCGATCGCTCCTTACGGGGTGCTGCCCGGTACGAGTCCCGGCAACACCCGAGTGCTGATTGCGGTACACACACGCTGTGGAAACGGGGGCCAGGACGCGGCTCTAGCGGCCGCTCAGCGCGGCCTTGTTAATCCGGATAAAGGATTCTTCCCCGGCGCCGATACCGATACGCTCGGCGGCAATTTTCGGTACGACGGCTGTCATCTGTCGAAAGCGGGCCAGGAAAAAGCGGCCGCGCTCTGGCGAGACCGGATCGCGGCTGCAGCCCGCCATCAGCCTCCCTGAGCAGCGGCGATGCTCGGGTCCAGGGGATGGACAACAAGGTCCGCACCGGCAGGACACATCGTCTTTACGTTTACGCGAATGCGCCCCCTTTCGGGACACGCGATCTGCGCTCTTGTCGCGGCCTCGCGACCGCATCTCTCAGAGCCATTGCGCGCCCCGAAACACTTGGGTCAAAACTGCGCCAGAGGGTTTTTACCACCCCTTGAATTGTGCAATTGCAGCAATAAACAGGTTTCTCAACTTGTTGTATTAATTGAATTTTAAGCGTGACCGGGAAGCTTGCCCATGGTGGCACGGCTGTTGCTGAAGCGCTTCCGGGTTCGATTACTGAGGGCGATGCGGCGAGGGTCAATCGCAAGGTCGGTTCAAGTGACACATCCTCGATGTCCCACAGGATCTCGAGATAACAAAAATGATGCGCCGGATGCTGCAGCGTTGAGCAACCCAGGTGTGATCGAACAGCGGCAACCGTAATTTCTTAAATGCGGAGGAGAAAACAAATGAATTTTCGCTACAAGGCAAGTTTGGCAATGGCGGCCTTCGCCCTCGTCGCTGCTCCAGGCATCACCCATGCCGCGGCAGATCTCGACAAGGCAATGGCTAATCCCGAGAACTGGACCATGCAGGCTGGCGATGAATACAACCAGCGCTATAGCAAGCTGAGCCAGATCACTGACAAGAACGTCAACAAGCTGCAGGTGGCCTGGACCTTCTCGACCGGCGTCCTGCGCGGCCACGAAGGCTCTCCGCTGGTCATCGACGGCATGATGTACATCCACACGCCGTTCCCGAACAAGGTGTTCGCGTACGACCTGGACACGCAGAAGATCGTCTGGAAGTACGAGCCGAAGCAGGATCCGGCCGTCATTCCGCAGATGTGCTGCGACACCGTCAATCGTGGTCTCGCCTTCGGCGACGGCAAGATCCTGCTCCAGCAGGCCGACTCGAATCTGATCGCGCTCGATGCCAAGACCGGCAAGCTGATCTGGTCGGTAAAGAATGGCGACCCGAAGCTGGGCGCCGTCAATACCAACGCACCGCACATCTTCAAGGACAAGGTCATCACCGGTATTTCGGGTGGTGAATGGGGCGTTCGCGGCTTCCTCGCGGCCTACAACCTGAAAGACGGCAAACTGGCCTGGAAGGGCTACAGCGTCGGTCCGGATGCGGAAATGCTGATCGAGCCGGGCAAGACCACCACCTGGGAAGACGGCAAGGTCACGCCGGTCAAGAAGGACTCTTCGCTGTCGACCTGGAAGGGCGACCAGTGGAAGATCGGTGGCGGCACGACCTGGGGCTGGTACAGCTACGATCGCGCGCTGAACCAGGTGTTCTACGGCACCGGCAATCCATCCACCTGGAATCCGTCGCAGCGTCCGGGCGACAACAAGTGGTCGATGTCCATCTGGTCGCGCGACCTCGACACCGGCAAGGTGAAGTGGGTCTATCAGATGACTCCGTACGATGAGTGGGATTTCGACGGCATCAACGAAATGATCCTGGCCGACATCCCGGTCAAGGGCAAAGCGACGAAGGCACTCGTCCATTTCGACCGCAATGGCTTCGGCTATACGCTGGACCGCACCAACGGCGCGCTGCTGGTTGCCGAAAAGTACGACCCGGCCGTGAACTGGGCAACCAACGTCGACATGAAGACTGGCCGTCCGCAGGTCGTCGCCAAGTACTCCACCGCGCAGAACGGTCCGGACGTCAACACCAAGGGCGTCTGCCCGGCAGCGTTGGGCTCGAAGGATCAGCAGCCGGCGGCGTTCAACCCGAAGACCGGTCTGTTCTACATCCCGACCAACCACGTCTGCATGGACTATGAGCCGTTCGCCGTCGATTACACCGCAGGTCAGCCGTATGTCGGCGCAACTCTGGCGATGTACCCGGCGCCGAACAGCCATGGCGGCATGGGCAACTTCACCGTCTGGGATGCAGGCGCGGGCAAGATCGTCTGGTCCAAGCCGGAGAAGTTCTCGGTCTGGTCAGGTGCGCTGACCACCGCTGGTGACGTGCTGTTCTACGGCACGCTGGAAGGCTACCTGAAGGCGGTCAGCCTGAAGGACGGCAAGGAGCTTTGGAAGTTCAAGACTCCGTCCGGCATCATCGGCAACGTGTTCACCTACGTGCACAAGGGCAAGCAGTACGTTGGCGTCTATTCGGGCATTGGCGGCTGGGCCGGTATCGGCATGGCAGCGGGCCTCGAGAAGGATGCGGACGGCCTTGGTGCAGTGGGCGGCTATCGCGAACTGAGCCAGTACACGGAACTGGGTGGCTCGCTGACCGTCTTCGCCCTCAGCGAATGACCGGCAAATAAACAGTCACCGGGTCCACGGACCCAGTAACATCCGAAGGACTGGGTGGCGCCACCGATGAACTCGGTGGCGCCACTTTTTTTGCTCTGCAAATCCCTCATTCAGGACGTCTCGAGAGCTGTCGAGATGACCGCATTGCTGTGTCGATGGGAAGCCCAAACCATGCTTGACCCTGCGGCGTCTGATTCGTGGTCGATCGGCGGGTGGCTGGCCGCAACGCTGCTGTCGACCAGCTTCGTGGCGGCAGCGAGCGATATCGACCGAGAGCTTTTCAATCCCATCGTTGCCAGCATCGTCAAGATCGAAGCCGTTACCGACGGTGGCTCCTTCTCGCTAGGCAGCGGCGTCGCGGTTCAGCCCAGCCGCTTTGTCACCAGTTGCCACGTCACGGCGCAGGCTGCGTCGATCACCGTGCTGTATCAGGGCCTGCGCTGGCCGGTCGTTCGCCAGCGCGCCAACACCGTTCGCGACCTCTGCATCCTTCAGGTTCGTGGGCTCGATGGCGTGGTACCCGTGCCTCGCGGCAAAGTCAGCGATCTGCGCGTGGGAACCGAGGTGGCCGCGATCGGCTACACCTTTGGCACAGGCTTGGCGACCCAGGTCGGCACTGTGCAGGCGCTGCATCCGTTGGCCGATGGCACGGTGATCCAGAGCGCCACCTACTTCAACTCCGGCGCCAGCGGTGGCGGCTTGTTCGAGATGGACGGCAAACTGGTCGGCATCTTGACGTTTCGGCTCAAGGGCGCTGAGGCTTACTACTTCTCGATTCCGGTCGACTGGATCGAATCGGAACTTGCCCGCAGCGACCCATTCGAACCGGTTGGCAAGCTCGACAGTGCCCCGCCGTTCTGGGCACAACCGGCAGACCGCCTGCCCTTCTTCATGCGCGCCTCGACGCTGCAGGCGCGCATGCTATGGGACGAGCTGGTCAGGCTGACCGACGCCTGGGCTGAAGCCGAACCCAGCAATGCCGAAGCCTGGTTCATGCGTGGCCAGGCCTTGACTCGTCTTGATCATCCCACCGAAGCCATTGCCGCCTACGAACGCGCCGTGAGCCTCGATCCTCACTTGGCACAAGCCTGGTTCCTGCTTGGCCAGCTGCAGATCGGGCGCGGCGAGAAAAAAGAGGCTGAACGCATCACCCGCCAACTCGAGCCATTGGATCCGGCACTGGCCTCTGAACTGGCCACCCGAGGCCGCGGCGCTAAACCGGCTTCGCCATCGCCTTGAATGTCTGATTTTGCTGAAGAGCAAAATTCCATTTCCAAAAATTTTCCACTCTTTCTTCTTCCACTTCTCTCAGGAACAGCCATGAACAAACTATTGGCAAGCTTTGCTATCGCGCTGGCATTCGGTGCAGCACCCGCCGCATTCGCTGCAGATGAATACTCGATCGCCGAACATCGAGTGTTCGTCGATCCGCACATGGCCAATGTGCCGACGGCCGTGACGATCGACTATCGCTACGTGCAGACCGGCGCGCCGGCAGACAGCTTCGAGGACCTGGTGAAGCTGAATGTCGGCAACGGCGCTGCAGACAAGCGCACGCTGTCCGTGGAGTTTCTGACTGGCGAGCACAAGATCGAGCTGCCCAGCGTCGAGGGCGGTGGCGGCAATCCGGTGATCCTGTACTTCCTCGAGCATGACATTCGCAAGATGCACGATCGCCTGGGCGGCCAGCAGGCCTACTTCCGCAAGCGCATCCGTCTGGCGCTTGCCGATGCCGCGACCGTCAAGCCGATCAAGCTGAGCTACAAGGGCAAGACCGTCGATGGCAACGAAGTGACGATCGAGCCCTACACCAACGACTCACTGAAGGATCGCTTCGGTCAGTTCGCCAGCAAGACCTATGTCTTCACCTTCTCCACATCGGTACCGGGTGGCGTCTACGAAATCCGCACCAGCACGGCAGCAGCCACCGGCAGTGCACCGGCGCCTGCCATCACCACCATGATGCGGATCAGCGAAGGAAAATCCTGAAGCTGCCATCCAACGACCTCCGCGCACCCTGCGCACAGCACTGGGTCAATATCGAAACAGGCGCTGCAGAGCGCGCCCTGAACCCTGATCAAGCGCTCTTTTCAGTATTGTTTTCATTGACTATTTAGCACTGCAACATGATCGCCACGATGGCACGCGATCTGCAATGCGAGGCATCGAAGGGCGATTCAGAAGAACGCCCAAGGCCGCCCGATACTCGCACCTCGCCATGTTGCTCGACGCTCATCGCCTCAACCGACTGATGTCTCCACTGCGAATCGACGCAGTGGAGATACCGCTGTTGTTCGGGCTGTCGAGTGGAGTGCGAGCATCGTGAAGAAGCGTGGTAGTCGCAAAAATCCAATCGGGCAGGCCAGCGGAGATGCGCCGGCTGCGGACCCAAGCCGCAAGCGCAGCATCGCGGAATTGCGGGTCGATCAGGAGCTTGCGCGACAGCTCGCTCCGGATTACTGGATGGCGACTCCGGGGCGTCGTCAGGACCTTCCGCCAGACCCCTTCAAGCCTGATTCTTCAATGGTTTCGGCACCCGGAAACCTATTGTTGTACCGCGCACCTGACGGGGGTAGTCTTCCGTCGCTCGGTGTCTCGCTACCCGCTGTCCCGGATGATTTTTCCTCTGACGCGTTTCGCAAGGTGCACGAGCACCAAGACGATAAAGACTGCGGACCTACGGGTCCGACGGCGCGCAAGGAGGAACACATGCTGACCACGCAAAAAGCGGCGCGTCACGCCAGTCTGGTCGAGTTGGCCGTTCAGGGCATCGCCCCGGCGTCCGAGATCGATCATCTGGTTCGTCATTCATGGACACGGTGTATCGAGAACTATGCGCTCGATCCCCTGACTCCCAAGAAAGCTACTGTCGTCGATCGCCCCGAATTGCAGGCTCGACGCGAGCAGCACGGCTTGTTGCTGTCGATCGCCAGAATCGAATTGCTGGGCCTGCGCAACCGGCTTCAGCAGAACGATTTCGGAATCATGCTGACCGATCAGGATGGCGTGATCCTTCATTACGTGGGCGATCCCGGTTTTGCCAACACCGCCAAGCGCAGCGGCTTGCGCGAAGGTGCGGTGTGGAGCGAACGCGAGCTGGGCACCAATGGCATGGGTACCTGCATCGTCGAGCAGCGCTCGGTGATCATTCATCAGAATGAGCACTTCCTCGCCCAGAACACCGAGCTGACCTGCTCCGCCGCGCCGATCTTCGACATGCAGGGCCGAGTCGTCGCCGCTCTGGATATCTCCGGCAGCTTCAGCCGCTCGCAGACGCACACGCTGGCGCTGGTCGAGATCGCCGCGCAGAACATCGAGAACCGGGCGCTGCTGGAATCCTGCAAGCGCCACTACATGCTGCGCTTCCATCGCCAGGCAGAGTTCATCTCCACGCCGGGCGAAGGCATCGTTGCCTTCGATGACAACGGCATGATCGTCGGCGCCAATCGCAGCGCGCTCGAACTGCTGGGTCTCTCCCATCACCGTGCCCTCTGCGGCCAGGCGCTGGAAGCGATCTTCGACACCACCATGTCGACCCAGATGCAGCTCGCCGCGCGCCGCGCCTTCCGCGCTGCACCGTTGGTAGCACGCAGTTCGCAGACAAAGCTCTGGAGCGCCATCCAGCCACCCGAACGCGATGCCCGCAGCGAAGCGCGGCGCGAACCGATCGAGGCTCCGGCGCCCCTGCCCTGCGGGCCGCTGGCAACGCTGGAACACGGCGATCTGCAGATGGCAAACAACATCCGCATCGTTCGCCGGGTGCTCGATCGCGACATCCCGGTGCTGCTGCTCGGCGAAACCGGCACCGGCAAGGGCTGCTTCGCGAAAGCGATCCACGCTGCCAGCCGCCGTGCCGACAAGGCCTTCGTGACGGTCAATTGCGCAGCCATTCCGGAAACGCTGATCGAATCCGAACTGTTCGGCTACAAGGCTGGAGCGTTCACCGGTGCAACTCGAGAAGGCCATCCGGGCCGAGTCGTGCAGGCCAATGGCGGCACGCTGTTCCTCGACGAAATCGGCGACATGCCGCTGCCGCTGCAGGTGCGCCTGCTGTCGGTCATCGAAGATCGCGAAGTGATGCCGCTGGGCGGCTCGAAAGCGATTCCCGTCGATATCCGCATCATCAGCGCCACCCACTGCGACCTGATGCAGCAGGTGCGTGATCGCCGCTTCCGTGAAGATCTCTACTACCGTCTGAATGGTCTGGCGCTGCGCATGCCTGCGCTGCGCGATCGCCAGGACAGCCGCGAGCTGGTGCTGAGCCTGATCCGCGAAGAATCTCGTGATCGCACGCCGATCGATATCGATGACGCCGTGATGCGGCGACTCTTGCAGTCGCCATGGCCAGGCAACATCCGGCAACTGCGCAATGTGCTGCGGACGATGATCGCGATGTGCGAGGGCGATTGCCTGACCATGGCCGACTTCAACGAAGAATGGCTGGGCGCCAGCGTTTCGCATGCGCTTACCGCGCAAAGCCCGGCAGATCTTTCCGATCTTGATGGCGACGACGTGCTCGGCGATGCCGAACGTGATGCCCTGCGCCGCGTACTGGAAAGCTGCCGCTGGAACGTAAGCGCAGCAGCCGTGCAACTGCATGTCAGCCGCAAAACGCTGTACCGGAAGATGTTCCGGCACGGCATCACCCGCCGCGAACTTCGCGAAGCCGCACCCCAGGGCGGTGCATAGACCGCAACGCCGCAGTCGAGAGTCATCGAACAGGTCACTGACTCGTTTCATCGGGCCCCCAAGCCCTACCCCAACCAAAAAAGAAAAGGAGTTGAATCATGGATGTCCGCGCCGCTGTTGCTTTCGAAGCCGGCAAGCCGCTTTCGATCGAAACCGTGCAACTCGATGGCCCGCGCGCTGGTGAGGTGCTGGTCGAGATCAAGGCCACCGGCCTTTGCCATACCGACAAGTTCACCCTGTCCGGCGATGACCCGGAAGGCATGTTCCCGGTGATCCTCGGGCACGAAGGTGCCGGCATCGTCGTCGACGTCGGTCCCGGCGTCACCTCGGTCAAGAAGGGCGATCACGTCATTCCGCTGTACACGCCGGAATGCCGCGAGTGCGAGTATTGCCTGTCCGGCAAGACCAACCTGTGCCAGAAGATTCGCGCCACCCAGGGCAAGGGCATGATGCCGGACGGCAACAGCCGCTTCAGCTTCCAGGGCAAGCCGGTGCTGCACTACATGGGCTGCTCGACGTTCGCGAACTACACCGTGCTGCCGGAAATCGCCGTCGCCAAGGTTCGTGAAGACGCCCCGTTCGACAAGATCTGCTACATCGGCTGCGGCGTGACCACCGGCATCGGCGCGGTGCTGTTCACCGCCAAGGTCGAGTACGGCACCAACTGCATCGTGTTCGGCCTCGGCGGCATCGGCCTGAACGTGATCCAGGGCCTGAAGATGGTCGGCGCCAACATGATCATTGGCATCGACATCAATCCTGGCCGCGAAGCCATGGCCCGCAAGTTCGGCATGACTCACTTCGTCAATCCGAAGGAAGTCCAAGGCGACCTAGTGTCCCACCTCGTCGAACTGACCAAGGGCGGCGCCGATCACACTTTCGAATGCACCGGCAACGTCAAGCTGATGCGCCAGGCACTGGAGTGCTGCCACAAGGGCTGGGGCATGTCGACGATCATCGGCGTGGCACCGGCTGGTGCCGAGATCTCCACCCGTCCGTTCCAGCTGGTCACCGGCCGTCGCTGGATCGGTTCCGCATTTGGCGGCGCCAAGGGCCGCACCGATGTGCCGCGCATCGTCGACTGGTACATGGACGGCAAGCTCAACATCGACGATCTGATCACCCACACGATGCCGCTGGAAAAGATCAACGAAGGCTTTGATCTGATGACCCGTGGTGAATCGATCCGTGGCGTGGTGCTCTACTGATGACGGCAGCGATCGAAAAGCGCAGCGATCAGGCCTGTTTCGGCGGGCGCATGGGCTTCTATACCCATGCCTCCACCGAGACCGGAACGCCGATGAAATTCGGCGTCTACCTGCCGCCGCAGGCCGCGCACCGCAAGGTGCCGGCGCTGTACTACTTGGCCGGCCTGACCTGCACCGAAGAAACCTTCCTGATCAAGGCTGGCGCGCAGCGCATCGCCGCTGAACTGGGTCTGGCGCTGGTCGCCTGCGATACCAGCCCGCGTGGTTTGAATCTGCCGGGCGAAGCGGATAGCTGGGATTTCGGCCTGGCCGCCGGTTTCTACCTCGATGCCACCAACGAGCCCTGGAAGAAGAACTACCGGATGGGCTCGTACATCAACGAAGAACTGCCGGCTCTGATCGAAGCCAATTTCCCGATCATCCCGGGCAAGCGCGGCATCTTCGGCCATTCGATGGGCGGCCACGGGGCGCTGGTGACGGCGCTCCGCAACCCGACGCGCTGGCAATCGGTATCGGCGTTCGCGCCGATTTCCAACCCGGTCGCCGTGCCCTGGGGCCAGAAAGCTTTTGGAAACTATCTGGGCCCGGATGCGTCTACTTGGGAGCAGTACGACGCCAGTCTGTTGATCAGGAAGAATCCCTACCCCGGCCTGCTTCTCGTCGACCAGGGACTGGCGGACAATTTCCTGAATCGCGAACTGAAGCCGGAAAATCTGGACGCCGCCGCACGTGCTTCCGGACAACGTTTGAGCCTGCGGCTGCATGCCGATTACGACCACTCGTACTGGTTCATCCAAAGCTTCATGGCCGACCATCTGGCGCACCACGCCAGTCAGCTCGGCCTGACGTAACAAGCCGCACAAGCAGCACCTATAAAAACCATTGGCACCGTGCCGAGCGCCGCTCATCGGCACCGGTGTCACCCCCCAAAGGGAACCAACGGGAATTAAGGACCGGTTCAGCGCCAGCCACGCATACCAGTCCTGCGAGCAATTACTAATCTGGAGGAATTCAACATGCAGCACCGCGTACTGTTATCCCTGATCGCTGCAGCCGGCCTGACCGGCGGAGCAATCACCACGGCGTCGGCAGCCGATGCGCCGCTGTATACCGTCGTCGATGGCACCAAGGTTGATGCCAACACGCTCAAGGGCTTCAAAACCTGGCGCGCTGCAGCCTGCGACCGCTGCCATGGCCCGAACCAGGAAGGCATGGTTGGCCCATCGCTGATCGAAAGTCTGAAAGTGCTGAGCAAGGCCGATTTCGTCAAAACCCTGGCCGATGGTCGCCTCGAGAAGGGCATGCCCAGCTGGTCAGCCAACCCAGGCGTGATGACCAACATAGATGCTCTGTATGCCTATCTGAAAGGCCGTTCCGACGGCAAGATCACCGCCGCCAAAGTGACGGGCATCGAATGATGCCGCTGCCGCAGGTCGGTGGTTCCCGGATCGGCGCGTTGATCGTGGCAGTCCGGAACACCCGGCCTGCGGTAGTCGCCACTGCGGCGCTGCTGCTGGCCAGCGTCCTGATGCCAGTGCGAGCACAGGATGCCGAGAAAAAGGCGTTCCGTATCTGTCGCGACCCGAACAATCTGCCGTTCCAGAACGTCAAGGGTGAGGGCTTCGAAGACAAGATCGCCGAGTTGTTCGCGGCTGATCTCGGGATCAAGGTTCAAGCCTTCGACTACCCCGCCCGCTTCAATTTCATCCGCAACACGCTGCGTTTCAAACTGCCCGGCGACGATTACCCTTGCGACATTGTCATGGACGTGCCCGCCGGCTTCAGCCAGGGCACGGCATCGACCAAGCCTTATTACCGCTCGACCTACGCGATGGCGTTCCCGCGTGGCAAGGCGCTGGCCGGGGTCACGTCGGTCGAACAGTTCCTGGCCTTGCCACAGGAGAAACTGGCGAAGCTGAAGATCGGCATCATCGACAAGTCACCGGCTTCGGACTGGATGGCCAAGCGTGGCCTGCTCGACATCGGCGTGCCGTATCGCGTGCTGGTGGCCGATCCGGATCAGAGTTCCGGCGGCATCATCGAAGCCGATCTGATCGCCGGCAAGCTGGATGCCGTGATCGTCTGGGGCCCGATCGCAGGCTACTACGCGAAGCGTTATCCGCAAGCCGATCTGCTGGTGCTGCCGATGCAGTCCGAGCACAACGTCCGCTTCGATTTCGAGATCGCGATGGCGGTACGCATTCCCGACAAGGCTTTGAAGCAGACGCTCGACGAGCTGATCGTCCGCAATCAGAGCAAGATCGAAGCGATCCTGAACGACTATGGGGTGCCGCTGCTGCCTCCAGCACCACCCGCGGCAGCGGCTGCAAACTGAAGCTGCGTTCCCGCCCTTTCCAGGCGGCCGTTGCCCGAACCCTTATCGAGACTGCCCCATGACCACCCGCAAGCTGAGCAGCACGCTGTCTGCCGCACTGCTGACCTTGGCTATCGCCGCGCCGACTGCGGCCACTGCCGCCGTCAACGACTACCCGACCGTCGACCGCGTCGAATTTGTGCACATGTGCCAGCGCGAGAACGCTGACAAGCCACCGCAGGAAATGGTCTACAAGTGTTCCTGCGTGATCGACAAGCTGGCCGTCGATCTTCCCTACGAGGATTACGTCGAAGCTTCGACGGCGTTCTATGCCTCGACGATCGCCGGCGAGCGCGGCCAGGTGATCCGCAACGAGCGCGTTGCCAAGGGACTGGCCGACCAGTTCCGCGACCTGCTCGGCAAGGCACGCAAGTCCTGCTTCATCAATTGAGATGAGTCTGCGGCAGGCCGGGTGGCAATCGACGCTGGCGTCGATCGTCCTGCTGGCTGGCACGCTGCTGACACAAGCGACAGCGGCGCCTGACTTCAGCCTGGAAAAGGTCGCCGACGGGATTTACGTCCACCGAGGCCAGCAGCAGGACGCCACGGCCGCCAATGGTGGCGACATCGCCAACATCGGCTACATCGTCGGTGATCGCTGCGTGGCGGTCATCGACAGCGGCGGCTCACTCGCTATTGGCACCGCACTGCGCGACGCGATTCGCCGAGCCACCGCGAAGCCGGTCTGCTACGTCATTCACACCCACGTTCATCCGGATCACAGCTTCGGCGATGCCGCGTTCAGCGATCCAGCCACGGTTTTCGTCGCCCATGCCGAGTACCCGGCAGCGATGGCGGCAAGACGTGACGGTTTTCTCGCCAACCTCAAAAACACCCTCGGTGCTGCTGCAGACGGCAGTGACAGTGCCGCGCCGAGCTTGCTGGTCAGCGACCACGAAATGCTCGATCTCGGTAACCGGCGTCTCAGCCTGCAAGCCTGGCCGACGGCGCACACCAACAACGATCTGACGGTCTTCGACGAGCGGACCCAAACCTTGTGGACCGGTGATCTGCTGTTCGTCGATCGCATCCCGGTGGTCGACGGTCGCGCCCTTGGCTGGCTGAAAGTGATGACTGCGCTGCGCGCCCTGAAACCCGCCCATCTGATTCCCGGCCATGGCCCGGTCCAGCACGACGTCGACGCTGCATTCGCGCCACAACGGCAATATCTGGATCAGCTGATCAGCAGCGTTCGTGCGGCGCTGAAAGCCGGGAGCACACTGGCGCAGACTGTCGAAACTCTCGGCAATCAGCTGCCGCAAAAGGCGTGGCTGCTGTTCGACGACTACCACCGCCGCAACGTGACGGCGGTCTACACCGAACTCGAGTGGGAGAACTGACATGTTCCTGTTCCAGCACTTGCAGCGCGTCGCCCTGATCGGCCTGCTAGCCACCTTGGTTCCGGACGTCCTCGCGGCACCGGCTGACCCCGCCCCGCAGGCCTCGGCCGCGCCGATATGGCCCAAGGTTCGCAACGGGCTGTTCGGCACGCGGGCGATCGACGAGAACGCCGGCGAGATCATCGAGCTCGAGGCACCGAACCGCGCCGAGGATGCGTCGACGGTGCCGATCGCGATCCGCACGAAGATCCTGCAGTCGCCGAGCCGTTACGTGCAGAAGCTCTACCTGCTGGTCGACAACAATCCCTCGCCGATCGCCGCGGTGTTCGAACTGACGCCGGACAGCGGCCGGGCCGACATCGAAACCCGTATCCGCAT
>NZ_JAHFRY010000156.1 GCF_023266035.1 Nevskia sp. | reverse complement strand
AGGCTGCGTCAACGCTGCAACCCGGTATGTTTCCTCGGTAAGTGTCACCAGCGGCGTTGTCACGGTCACCGCGCAGAGCACCGGCACGACCGCCATTGACGACAAGACCCTTGTTTTCACGCCCAATCCCACCTCAGCTGGCCCGACCCTGGCCTGGTCCTGCAACACCGTTTCGACCATCGAAACGAAATATCGCCCGCAGGTCTGTCGCTAATAGGCCGATAGCGCCACGTAAGCCTCAGCTTGTGTCAGAACGCCGCCTTCGGGCGGCGTTCTCATTTGTGACATCCGAACGCTCGCCATGAATCCGCCACTCGTCGTCGTCACCACGCTGCTGGCCGGCATCGCTTTCGGGGCAGCGGCCCTTCATGTCGGCGGCATCGATACCCACCTCCAGTTTGCCAGCCTGCTCGCCGGGATCGTGCTTGCGGGCTGCGGGCTGCGTTTCATCGAGAACAATGCGGCCGGTCAGAAAACACTGCCGATCAGCCTGACCAGCGTCGGCTTGCTGCTGCTCGCCGTCTGGCTGCTGGCAAGCCCTGCATTCAGCATCCTCCCCGGCACCAGCTTCATCGTCGGCTGGACCGTTGCAGCGATGCCGCTCACTTATTTCGCCACCGTCGTCGCATTGCGCGATGACAGTGTCTGGCGGTCCAGCCTCTGGCTGATCCAGACCCTCGCGTTGCTGATCATGGCGCTGGGCCTGGTCGATTTCCTGCTGATCCGCAGTCGGCCGTTCTCGGTATTTCTCGACGTCAACGCGTTTGCGGCGTTCTGCAATGTGTTTGCCTTGCCAGCGATTGCCAGGCTGCATGAAAGAGTTCGCGCTGAAGGCTGGCGCGTGGCGGCGCGTTCCGGCACTGCCGGCTTTCTGCTGGTGGCGCTCGCCTGCCTGGCTGCCACAGCATCGCGTGGCGGGCACCTGAGCTTCCTGTTCGGCATCGCCGTGCTCGGTGCACTGCTGATCCGCCACGACCGGCAAGCCTGGAAAACGCTGGCCGCGAGCCTGATCCTGTTCGTGGCCTTGCTGGCGGTGATCGCACCGTTTCAGCACCATGCCGGCTCGCTGTCGAGATTGACCGGCATCAGTGGCGATCAGTCGACCGGCGATCGTCTAGCGATGTTGAAATCGACTTGGGCGATGGTCGAAGACGGGCCCTGGTACGGCAGCGGTCTGGGCACCTACAAAATCCGCTACCTGATGTTCCGCAGCCCAAACGAGTTATCGACTACCGGCGATCTCGCCCACAACGATTACCTGCAGATGCTCGCCGAAGGCGGGCCGCTGCTGCTCGGCCTGCTGCTGTTGCTGGCCTTGAGCCTGGCGCTGGCGGCGCGAAGACTGTGGCGTGAGGCGCGCAGCAGCAGCAATTCGCCGTCGTTCGTCGAAGCAGCCGGCCTGGTCGGCGCCTTGTGCTGTCTGTTCGGCCACGCCGCGCTCAATTTCATTTTCTACGTGATGCCGCTGGCGCTGATCGCCGGGCTGTACTTCGGCCGGCTGGATCTTCTGCGGACTGACGCGCGAAACTTCGATCTGTTCCGCGTCGTGTCACGCCCGATGCTGACCACGCTGCTCGCGGGGCTCGGCCTGTGGCTGACTGCCACCATCGGCCTGCAAAGCGCCTACTACACGATGACCACCGGCCAATGCAGCTTGCGGCTGTGTGCCGCCTTGTCCGGCGACGAGAAATTCTTTGCCAAGTTTTCCGCCTTGATGGCGGCCACGCAGCCGTCTTACCTGCCGGCGCGCGAGTGGTTCGTGAATGCCTACACGGCCAGTGCGAACCTCGCGGTTGACGATAACAAGCGCATCGAAGCGGCACGTCAGGCGGCGAAGGAACTATCCGATCAGATTCGTCAGTACCCGGCGTTGCCCTATACCTGGCGCGATCTCGGCAGCCTGATCCTGCGTCATCCGGAGGTCGCTGCAGCCGTCTCCGATGGCATTCCCCGCGACCCGACCGCCCTGTTCGCGGAAAGCCTGCGCCGCAATCCGCTCGATGCCGATGCCCGGGTCAAGCTGGCGCAGCGGCTCGATACCGACGGAAAGTCCGAAGCTGCGTTCTCGCTGCTGTTCGAGGACGGCATGCGCTGGTGGAAGGTCTCGGCATTTCCGGACAGCGGCCGCAGCCTGCTGCTGAAAGCCGCGATTCCGCTGGCGCTGAAACTCGGCCATTGCAAGGACGCGATCGAAATGGCGCAAGGGCTGACGATCTTCCTGCCCGATGACCCGCTGGCCAAGCCGATCGCCCGCTTGAGCGAACGCGAACCGCCGGTCAGCGACGGCACACCGGGCTGCGGCGCCGACTGAGCCGAATCGAGCCTCGCCGCTTGCATCACATCAGTACGCGCCTTACGGTTCTGGCACCCTCGCTTGAACCCACCCGATGAGCGCCACCACTGCCTCCTTGCCAGCAGCCGAACCGAAGGCGGCAGTCAGCCCGCCGAAGACCGGCTTCGCCCAGCAGCCCGGCTACCTGTTCGGGCCGTGGATGGATTTCTTCTGCCTCGGCGGCGCGACCCTGTTGATCATTCCTTGGTTCGCCTTGCTACCGACCGACTGGAAGGCCTACGGCGATGTTTTGATCCTCACCACGGCGGTCGCGCACTTCATCAACAACCCGCATTTCGCGCATTCCTATCATCTGTTCTATCGGGACTTCGGCAAGCGCGGCTTCAACGCCGAGTATCCGCGCGAATGGCGCGTGCGCTATCTGATTGCCGGCGTCGCGGTGCCGCTGCTGCTGATCGGCTTCTTCCTGTGGTGCCTGGTCACCAAAAACGCGCGGGCGCTGGGCTTCAGCGTCAACCTGATGTTCTTCACCGTCGGCTGGCATTACGTGAAGCAGGGCTACGGCATGCTGATGCTGGATTCGGTGTTGAAGCGGCGCTTCTTCAAGGAACGCGAGAAGAAGGTGCTGCTGTGGAATGCCTACGTGGTCTGGTTCCTGTCCTGGCTGCTCGCCAATGCGATCGCCTACAAGGCTGATTACTGGGGCATCTCGTACTACACCTTCGCCACGCCCCAGCCGATCCTGACGGCAATCGAAGTGATCGCCGGCCTGTCCTCGACCGCCGTGTTGCTGATGCTCGGCCTCAAGTGGCGAGCCACCAAGCAGGTGCCGCCGTTCAATGGCCTGGTGGCCTACACGGTGGCGCTGTACCTGTGGCTGCTCTATCGCGACCCGGTGCTGACCCTGATCTTCCCGGCCATGCATTCGATCCAGTACATGGTCGTGGTCTGGCGCTATGAACTGAACGTGCAGCAGGATCGCGCCGCCGATGCGAAGTCGCCGACGATGACGTTCGGCCTGCGCATGGCGCTGTTCTATGCAATCGCCATGGGGCTCGGCTATCTCGGTTTCTGGATGGGGCCGCAGTGGTTGGCAAAAGTGTTCCCGACGATGCTCGAAGGTGTCGGCAGCGGCGCCTTCCTGCTTGCGGCCTGGATCTTCATCAACGTCCATCACTACTTTCTCGATAGCGTGGTCTGGCGCAAGGGCAACCCGGAAACCGGCAAGTACCTGTTCCGTTGAGCCGCGCGCTCATTCCGGCTACCGGATCGTCGCTGGCTTCGCGGATGTGGGCGGTGTAATTTCCCGATTCCGCTCGCACGGCTTTTCCGTCCGGCGACCACCGGCTCGATTCGTGGCAACCCATTTCCAGACGACATCACCGCCCCCGGCACCACCGATCACCACCTTCATCGGCGGCCTGCCGCGTCGGCTGATCAATGACGGGCTGCTCACCGAGGAGCAAGCGCGCGAGGCGCAGACCAAGGCGGCCAGGACCGGCTCGCATTTCGTGTCGGTGGTGGTCGAAGCGAAGTGGATTCAGGCCACGCGTCTCGCCGAGATCGCCAGCATCGAGTTCGGCACGCCGCTGATCGATCTCGGCTCGATCACCGTCGATGCCGGCATTGCCCGCGAAATCAGCGAAAAGCTGATGCGCAAATACCACGTGCTGCCGATCTACAAACGCGATCGCCGGCTGTTCGTGGCGCTGTCCGATCCGACTCGCCTGCAGGCGCTCGACGAGGTCAAGTTCGCGACCGGCTATCAGGTTGAAGGCATCCTCGTCGAAGAGGACAAGCTGGCCAAAGGCATCGACGCCGCCGTTGCCGCCGTGCAGGCCACCGCGCTGCAGGGTGGCGATGAAGATCTGGAAAACCTCGAGATCGAAGGTGGCGAAGCGGATCCGGGCGCCGACACCGGCGGGGTCGATGCCGACGATGCGCCGATCATCCGCTACGTCAACAAGGTGCTGATCGACGCGATCAACCGCGGCGCCTCGGACATCCATTTCGAACCCTACGAAAAGAAGTACCGCATCCGCTACCGGGTCGACGGCGAGCTGAAGGAAATCGCCACGCCGCCGGTGCAGATGGGTGGCCGCCTGGCCGCGCGCCTGAAGGTGATGTCGCGGCTCGATCTGGCCGAGCGCCGGGTGCCGCAGGATGGCCGCATCAAGCTGAAGCTGTCGGCCAACAAGGCGATCGACTTTCGCGTTTCCACCTGCCCGACGATGTGGGGCGAGAAAGTGGTGATGCGCATCCTCGATGCCTCGAGCGCGATGCTCGGCATCGATGCGCTCGGCTACGAGCCGGACCAGAAGGAGCTGTACCTGAAGGCGCTGGCCAAGCCGCAGGGCATGATCTTGGTCACCGGCCCGACCGGCTCCGGCAAGACCGTTTCCTTGTACACCGGCCTGAACATCCTCAACGACGACAACACCAATATCTCGACCGCCGAAGACCCCTGCGAAATCAATCTGCCGGGCGTCAATCAGGTCAATGTCAACGTCAAGCAGGGGCTGACCTTCGCCGTCGCGCTGAAAGCCTTCCTGCGCCAGGACCCGGACGTGATCATGGTCGGCGAGGTACGCGATCTGGAAACTGCCGAGATCGCGATCAAGGCCGCGCAGACCGGCCATCTGGTGCTGTCCACGCTGCACACCAACGACGCGCCGCAGACCTTGACCCGCCTGCTGAACATGGGCGTGCCGGCCTACAACGTCGCCAGCTGCGTGACCCTGATCATCGCCCAGCGTCTGGCTCGCAAGCTGTGCAAGCACTGCCGCAAGGCCGATCTGGTGCCGAAGGAAGAACTGCTGCGTGAAGGTTTCACCGTCGAACAGATCTCGGCATCCGGGTTCACGATCTACAAGGCCCAGGGCTGCGATCAGTGCAACAACGGCTACAAGGGGCGCACCGGCCTCTATCAGGTGATGCCGGTCACCGACGCGATCTCGCGAGTGATCATGGAAGGCGGCAACGCTATCGACATCGCCGACCAGGCCGCGCGCGAAGGCGTGCGCACGCTCCGCCAATCGGCTCTGCGCAAGGTGCTGGACGGCACCATCGACCTTACCGAAGCGAACCGCGTCACCGTCGATTAGCAGTATTCTTTTCGCGGCGACGCAGCACCATCGTCAGTCGATCGGAATCAACCATGGCCGTAGCCAGCACTTTGGTGAAGGACGCAAGGTTTGCGTGGGAAGGCCGTGACCGCAAGGGCACGATGGTCAAGGGTGTGTCCGACGGCCCTAGCGAAGCCCACATCAAGCTGCAGTTGCGCAAGCAGGGCATCAATCCAATCCGGGTGCGGAAGCAATCGGCGCTGTTCGCCAAGCGCAAGAAGCCGATCAAGGGCCAGGACATCGCCGTGTTCAGCCGCCAGCTGGCGACCATGATGTCGGCCGGCGTGCCGCTGGTGCAGTCGCTGGAAATTGTCGGCCGCGGCCATGCCAATCCGTCGATGGGCGAAATGGTGCTCGGCATCAAGGGCACCATCGAAGGCGGCGCAACGCTGGCCGAATCGCTGGCCAAGTACCCGCGTCATTTCGATGATCTGTTCGTCAATCTGGTCGATGCCGGTGAACGCTCCGGCGCGCTGGAAGCGCTGCTCGACAAGATCGCCACCTACAAGGAAAAGACCGAGTCGCTGAAGAAAAAGGTCAAGAAGGCGATGACCTATCCGGCGGCGGTGATCGCCGTCGCGATGATCGTCACCTCGATCCTGCTGTACTTCGTGGTGCCGCAGTTCGCCTCGCTGTTCCAGGGCTTCGGCGCCGATCTGCCGGCGTTCACCAAGATGGTGATCTCGCTGTCCGAATTCATTCAGGCCGACTGGTGGCTGATCCTGCTGGTCGGTCTCGGCGCCTTCTTCGGCCTGCGGGAAGCCCATATCCGCTCGCCCAAGGTTCGCCGTTTCACCGATCGCCTGCTGTTGAAACTGCCGGTGGTTGGCGACATCCTCTACAAGTCCGCCGTCGCCCGGTATGCCCGCACCCTGTCGACCATGTTCGCCGCCGGCGTACCGCTGGTCGAAGCGATGGATTCGGTCGCCAAGGCCGCCGGCAATATCGTGTTCACCGAAGCGATCATGCAGATGCGTGATCAAGTGTCGACCGGCCAGCAACTGCAGCTGACGATGCAGCAGACCGGCCTGTTCCCGGCGATGGCGGTGCAGATGGTCGCCATCGGCGAGGAATCCGGCTCGCTCGATCACATGTGCGCGAAGCTCGCGGATTTCTACGAGGAAGAAGTCGACGCCTTGGTCGACAACCTCACCGCGCTGCTCGAGCCGATGATCATGGTCGTGCTCGGCGTTCTGGTCGGCGGTCTGGTCGTCGCCATGTATCTGCCGATCTTCAAGATCGGTGCAGCGATCTGATTGGCCTTAATTCTGTCCTCATTATTGGCCCCCAAGCTGCAGGAGCAGCACGCACTTGTGCTGCCAACCCCTGGGAATTTTCGATGAACAAGATCATTGCTGCCGTTGCCCTGTCGACCAGTTTCCTCGCCGCCGGCCTCGCCTCCGCCGCTGTGCCGCCCGCCAAGGCCAAAGCTACGGCTGAAGCGACGACGGATGCCAAGGCCACCGCCAAGACCAAGCGCGCGCACAAGGCTCACAAGACCGCCAAGCACACGACCCCGAAAAAGACCCTGGGCTGAGCCATCGTCGTACAGAAAAGGTCGGAAGCCCCCGCTTTCCGGCCTTTTTGCATTCAGGCAGATCGGCTCAGATCGGATAGATGATCGAGTTCGGAATCATCTCGCTGTCGTAGATGATCAGCCGGGAAGCGAACTTGAAACCGGCGAGATAGACCAGATGCCGGATCTTCGCCGCCGCGCAATCAGCCGCCGCGATAATCACCATGCCGCCCCAGGAATGGCGACAACCAGTTCGATCTCGTGGTGGAAATTCTTGGTCCGTGGCGGATACGGAATCGTTGCCGAACCATTCGGCCTCGTACACGTGAAGCACCCGGCGAACCTGCCGGAGATCGCGATCAATCTGTTCTGGCACGCCAAGCAGCATCAGGACCCGGCAAACCGCTGGCTGCGTGAGCTGCTGTTGCAGCTCCATACGCAGCCGCCCAAGGCCTAGGCGATCAAGACTCGCAAGGCGTCGCCCGGACTCGGCTGGCGCATCAGCGATTCACCGATCAGGAAGCGGCGCACGCCAGCGGCAAGCATTCGCTGCACATCGGCGGGCGCGCCGATGCCGCTTTCGGTGATCACGTCGTAGCCGGCGGGAATGCCGGCCAGCAGTTCGAGGGTCGTTTCCAGCCGGGTCTCGAAGGTCCGCAGATTGCGGTTGTTGATGCCGAGCAGCACCGGCGTCTTGAGGTCCAGCGCCAGCATCGCGTCGCGCTCCGGCCGGTCGTGCACTTCGATCAGCACGTCCATCTCCAGATCCTGCGCGAGCCGCGCCAGTTCGCCGAGCCGCGCGGGTTCCAATGCTGCGGCGATCAGCAGTACGCAGTCGGCGCCGATCGCGCGGGCTTCGACGATCTGGATCTCGTCGATCAGGAAATCCTTGCGGATCACCGGCAGCGGCGTGTGCTGGCGCGCCTCGACGAGGTAATCGTTATGGCCCTGGAAGAATTGCTCGTCAGTCAGCACGCTCAGGCAGGCCGCGCCGCCGCGCGCGTAATCCTCGGCCAGCCAGCCGGGGTTGAAGTCTTCGCGGATCAGGCCTTTCGACGGGCTGGCCTTCTTGATCTCGGCGATCACGCCAGCGCCAGTCGCAGCCTTCGCTGACAGCGCAGCGGCAAAACCGCGCGGTGACGGCTGCGCCAGTGCGATGCGTTCCAGATTGCCGATCGCGATGCGTCCCTGCAGCTCGACGATCTCGATGCGCTTGCGGGCGAGGATGGTTTCGAGGATGTCACTCATTCGATCAGGTTCCCCAGGTCTCAATTGCCGGAAGCGTGCGTCGCCGCGACATAGGCATCAACCTTCGCGCGGGCTGCGCCGCTGGCAATCGCCGCGGTCGCGCGGACGATGCCATCGGAAATCGAGCTGGCCACGCCGGCTGCATAAAGCGCCGCACCGGCATTCAGGCAGACGATGTCGCGCGCCTGGCCGGCGATGTTGTCCAGCGCTTGCAGCAGGCGCTGCTTCGAGTGCGCAGCGTCATCGACTTTCAGATTGCGGCTGGCTGCCATCGCCAGGCCGTAATCCTCGGGATGAATGTCGTACTCGCGAATCTGGCCATCGCGCAGTTCGCCGACCAGTGTCGCGGCGCCGAGCGAAATCTCGTCCATGCCATCGCGCCCCCAGACCACCAGCGCGCGCTGCACGCCGAGCTTCTGCAGCACGCGGACGAGGATGCCGACCAGATCCGGATGGAACACGCCCATCAGGATGTTCGGCGCACTGGCCGGATTGGTCAGCGGGCCGAGGATGTTGAAGATCGTTCGCACGCCCATTTCGCGGCGCACGGCGGCGACGTTCTTCATCGCCGGGTGATGGCGCGGTGCGTACATGAAGCCGATGCCGGTTTCGGCAAGGCAGCGCGCGACCTGTTCCGGTGACAGATCGATATCGGCACCGAGCGCTTCGAGCACATCGGCACTGCCGGATTTCGACGACACGCTGCGATTGCCGTGCTTGGCGACTTTCGCGCCTGCAGCCGCCGCAACGAACATCGAGGCGGTGGAAATGTTGAAGGTGTTCGAGCCGTCGCCACCGGTACCGACGATGTCGACCAGGTGCGCGTCCGCAGCACCACCCGGCGTCGGCACCTTCAGCGCGAACTCGCGCATCACTGTCGCCGCTGCAGCGATCTCGCCGACGGTTTCCTTCTTCACGCGCAAGCCGGTCAGGATCGCCGCCGTCATCACCGGCGACACTTCACCGCGCATGATCTGGCGCATCAGCGCGATCATTTCGTCGTGAAAGATTTCGCGGTGCTCGATGGTCCGCGCCAGCGCTTCCTGTGGCGTCATGACCCCATCAACTCCAGTTGTCCAGGAAGTTCTTCAGCATCGCGTGACCATGCTCGGTCAGGATCGATTCCGGATGGAACTGCACGCCTTCGATCGGCAAGGACTTGTGGCGCAAGCCCATGATCTCGTCCGGCGTGCCGTCCGGCTTCACCGTCCATGCGGTGGCTTCGAGTTCGGCCGGGAAATCGCCACGATCGACAATCAGCGAGTGATAGCGCGTGGCCGTGAACGGGCTCGGCAGACCGCGGAACACGGAGCCGGCCAGATGGTGGATCGGGCTGGTCTTGCCGTGCATCACCGACGCCGCACGGCGCACGGTGCCGCCGAAAGCCTGGCCGATCGACTGATGGCCGAGGCAGACGCCGAGGATCGGAAAAGTACCGGGCTTGCCGAGGCGTTCGATCAGTTCCAGGCAGATGCCGGCTTCGTTCGGCGTGCACGGTCCCGGTGACAGGACGATGTGGCTGGGTTTCAGTGCGGCTACCTCATCGACCGTGATCTGGTCGTTGCGGTGCACGGCAACCTCCGCCCCGAGC
>NZ_JAHFRY010000039.1:16961-31828 GCF_023266035.1 Nevskia sp. | reverse complement strand
GGCAGAAATCGGCGGCCCAGGTCGAAGTCGAAACCCGGACCCAGCGCGAGCGCGAACAGGCGCTCGCCTACGATCATTACCTGCTGCAGTCCTACACCAGCGTGGCCGACATCGAACGGACCCGGGACGAACGCATCGGCGCGCTCGACGGTCGTCTGGTACTGGCTGAGAAGGCGCTCGGCGATACCGAAGCCACGCTCACCGACCTGAACCGAAGAGTCGCCGCCGAACCGAAGCTGCGTCCCAGGATCGACGAGTTCAACGCCGCGAAGATCGATCATACCGGTGCGATGAAACGCATCCGCAGTGAGCGCGAAAAGATCAGCACGGACTTCACGCGCGACATCCAGCGTTATCGCGAACTGCGGCCGGCAAAGGCCAACTGAGCGCGCCGCCGGGCCTCTCGCGGCCCGATTCACAGCCGAAGCGGGAATCGCCGACAATGCCGGGAACCTTGATCATTCCCCCATTTAGCTCCCTTGCCGTCGATGTCGGTCCAGCTCTACCTCGCATCGCGTTCACCCCGTCGCGCCGAATTCCTCGCCGCGCTTGGCGTAAGCCATGCCGTGATCGCCGCCGATGTGCCGGAGCAGCCGAAGCCCGGCCAGTCGCCGCTAGCCTACGCACTGGAGACCGCGACGGCCAAAGCCCGCGCCGGTGCCGCCCACGCGCGCTTGCCGATTCCGGTGCTCGGTGCCGATACCGATGTCGCGATCGACGGCGTGATCCTCGGCAAGCCGCGCGATGCCGATGACGCCGTGGCGATGCTGATGCGCCTCGCCGGGCGCAGCCACCAAGTGGTCAGCGCGGTGGCCGTTGTCGCTGGCGAAAGGCTGGAAACGATCTGGACCATTACGGAAGTGGTGTTCGGTGCCATCGCTGCAGCCGATGCCCGCGCTTACGCCGCCAGCGGCGAGCCGCTCGACAAGGCTGGCGCCTACGGCATTCAGGGCCATGCCGCGCGCTGGGTGCGCAGGATCGAAGGCAGCTATACCGGCGTCGTCGGCCTGCCGCTGTACGAGACGGCGGAATTGCTGGGCCGCTTCGGTGTCGGAACCGGGCTACCTCGCGCCTTACCGATATCGCCTCGTTCGCAATGAGCACCGAAATCCTCGTCAACATCGGCCCGCAGGAAACCCGCGTGGCTCTGGTCGAAGGCGGCGCGACGCAGGAGATTTACGTACAGCGCGCCGCGCGCCACGGCCTGGTCGGCAACATCTACAAGGGCGTCGTGGTGCGGGTGCTGCCGGGCATGCAGGCTGCGTTCGTCGACCTCGGGCTCGACCGCACCGCCTTCCTGCACGTCGCCGACATGATCGCCAGCGAAGCGCACGCCGGGCCGTTGCCGCCGGTCGAGAAGCTGCTCCATGAAGGTCAGGAAGTGCTGGTGCAGATCCTCAAGGATCCGATGGGCACCAAGGGCGCGCGGCTGACCACCTTACTGTCGATCCCGTCGCGCTATCTGGTGCTGATGCCGTTCGAGAAGCATGTCGGCGTGTCGGCCCGCATCGAGGACGAAAGCGAGCGTTCGCGGCTCAAGGGGCTGCTCGAAAAGCTGGTGCCGGAGCTGTCGCCGAACTGGGGCGTGATCGCCCGCACCGCGGCGGAAGGTGCGGACGAAGACGGTCTGCGTCAGGACCTGAGCTTCCTGACCCGGCTGTGGGCCAGCGTCAATCAGCAGACCCAGTTCGCCAAGCCCGGCCATCTGGTGCACGGCGATCTGCCGCTGTCGATGCGCATTCTGCGTGATCTGCTCGGCACCGCGGTCGAGCGCATCCGCATCGATTCCGCCGAGGAAGCGCGCCGCGTGCAGCAGTTCGCCAAGGTGTTCGTGCCATCGGCGGCGTCGAAGATCGAGGCCTACAGCGGCCATGCGCCGATCTTCGATCTGTATGGCGTCGAGGACGAACTGAATCGCGCGCTCGATCGCAAGGTCGATCTGAAATCCGGCGGTCATCTGATCATCGATCAGACCGAAGCGATGACCACCATCGACGTCAACACCGGCGCCTTCACCGGTCATCGCAATCTTGAGGAAACCATCCTCAAGACCAATCTCGAAGCGGCCGGCTCGATTGCCCGCCAGCTGCGCCTGCGCAACCTCGGCGGCATCATCATCATCGATTTCATCGACATGAAAGCCGAGGAGCATCGCGCCCAGGTGCTGCGCACCCTGGAAAAGGAAATCGCCCACGATTCGGCGCGCACCCACGTCTATCCGTTCTCGCCGCTGGGCCTGGTCGAGATGACTCGCAAGCGCACCCGCGAAAGCCTCGGCCACATTCTTTGCGAGCCTTGTGCGGTCTGCGATGGCCGTGGCGTGGTGAAGACGGTGGAAACCATCTGCCACGAGATCGCCCGCGAAGTGCAGCGCGCCGCGCGCCTCTACGAGCCGAAAGCCTTCCTGGTGCTGGCCCATCCGAAAGTCATCGAGCGCCTGCAGGAAGAGCAGAGCGGCGGCCTGGCCGAGCTTGAAGCGAGCCTGAAGCGGCCGATCAAGCTGCAGGCCGAGTCGCATTACTCGCAGGAGACGTTCGACGTGGTGCCGGTGTGAGGTGCAGCAGTGGTCAGTGGTCAGTGGTCACTGGTCGGAACAGCAGCAAGGGCAAGGTCCGGCTTTTATTTTCTGGCCACTGGTCACTAGCCACTGACCACTCGTTGAGCGAAAGCGAAGCGTGAAGCTCGTCGCCAAGCGTTGGTGGACGCGGCTGATCACCGTGCTGGCGGTGCTGCTGATCACGGTTGCGACGATCAGCCTCGGCTTTCGCCTGCTGATCGATGCGGTGCCCGGCTATCGCGGCGATGTCGAGCGTTTCGTCACCGCCAGCGTCGGCCATCCCACCCGGATCGGCACCATGGCGCTGACCTGGCGAGGCTTGAGCCCGACCCTGGAACTGCGCGATCTGGCGCTGCTCGATGACAGCGGCGCTGCGTTGCTCAAGGCGCCCAAGCTTCGGCTGGGCCTCAGCCTCGGCCGCCTGATTGCCGGCCCACGAGTACCGGATCGCATCGAGGCTGAAGGTCTGCAACTGGTCGCCCATGCCGATGCCGACGGCCATCTGACGCTCGACGGCGTCACCTTGAAAGACACGGGCAATCACGCGCTGGTCGATGACCTTGCGCGCTATACCGAACTGCGCCTGCGCAACTGCAGCCTGCGTTTGCTCGATGTGCGATTGGCGGATGCCGCGCCGCTCGATTTCGTGCTCGATGAAGCGCAACTACGCCACGGCAATTCCGGCTACGCGCTCAACGCCGTGCTGCGTCCGCCGGCCGAGCTGGCCCGGCGCGCCCGGCTGACGGCCCTGATCACCGGCGACCCCGGCCAGCTCGATACGCTCGCCGGCGACTGGACCTTGAAGGTCGAGGATGTTGCCGGCTGGCCCTGGCTCAAGCCGGCGCTGAAGCCCGGCGTGCAGATCGCGCTTGATGACGCCCAGCTGAGTGCCGAGGGTCGGATCGAGGCCGGCAAGCTCGGCGTGATGCAATTCATCGCGCAGGCGCGCGAAGTCATCGCGCGGACTGAAGATGCGCCGCTGGCGCGAATCGCCGCCATCGATGTCGATGCTCGCGTCGAACCTGTTCCCGACGGCTGGCGCCTGAGCCTGTCGAAAGCCGATCTGAGCGGCACGCGCGGGCCGTGGTCGCTGGCCGGGCTGGAAGCGGTGCAGGCCGCCGATGGCAGCAAGACGCTGAAGCTGCCGCTGCTGCGTCTCGATGACATCGCTCCATGGCTGACGGCCTGGCGTGAGCTGCCGGAGACCATGGCGCGGCTGCGTGATGCCGAAGGCGATCTGCAGGCGCTGAGCGTGACCCTGGGCCCGCGGCTCGAGGATCAGCCGGGCGCGCTGGCCGTGCAGGCAAAGCTGGTCGGCGTCGGCCTGATCAGCCGTGCCGAGCAGGACGGCGTTTCCGGCATCGCCGGTGATCTGGTCGTGACGCGCGACAGTGGCGAGATCCGCCTCGCCGGAACTGCCGTCGCCGTACATCTGCCGCGGGCCTTCGATCAATCGCTGCCGCTCGATGCCTTGCGCGGTGAGCTGCACTGGCAACGCAGCGGCGAGGACTGGCTGCTGTCGGCGCCGGCGGTCGATCTGGTGCTCGGCAGCGCCGAGGTCAAGGGCAGCGTCGCGCTGAATCTGCATGCCGACCGGGTGCCGGATCTGAAGTTGCGGCTGGATGTGAAAGCCGACGACGTCACCGCGCTGAAGCCCTGGATGCCGAAGAACTGGAGCGAGCACAACCGCGAATGGCTGGACCGGGCGGTGCGCGAAGCGAAGGTCACCTCCGGCGAATTGCTGATCGACGCGCCGCTGACGCCGCGCGATGCCGACAACCATCCGACCCTGCGCTGGGAACTCAAGGTCAAGGTGCGCGATGGCGTGTTGGCGTTTGCGCCGGACTGGCCAGCGGCAGTAGCGATGGCGGCCGATCTGCACTTCCATGATGGCGGCCTGGATATCGATGCCAGCGAAGGGCGGATCAGCGATCTGACCGTGACTCGTCTGCACGCCGAAATCGCCGATTTCTTCGTGCCGGCGCTGGTGCTCGATGGGGCCTTCGAGGGTGATGCCGCGAATCTGTACCGGCTGCTGCGCGACTCGCCGCTGAAGACCCGCGTCTCCGGTCTGCTGACCCGCACCGAGGCCAGCGGCCCGGCCTCAGCGACCTTGGCACTGCGGATGCCGCTGAACATTCCGCAGCCGCCGATCGATGCCAGCGGCGTGCTCAGCCTGCACGATGCCGAACTGCTCGTGCACGGCCTGCAGGAGCCCTTGCGCGGCCTCAACGGCGAGCTGGACTACGGCAAGTCGATCAGCGCCGAACGGCTCGCCGCCCGGCTCTACGACACCGACGTTGTGGCCCAGATCAGCGCTGTCGACGCTCAGCCCTTGCTGACCGCCGCCTTCGAGCTTGAACCGGGCCGCGGCGACGGTCTGTCCGGTACTTTCATTCCGGTCTGGCTGCGCAACGGCCTGAGCGGCAGCACGACGATGACCGTGCGACTGCCGCTCGGCGGGCCGGACAACGGTCATCTGTCGCTGGCCACCGATCTGCAGGGCGTGACGTCCAGCCTGCCGACGCCGCTGACCAAGAGCGCTGGTTCGGCCTTGCCGGTGGCGATCGATCTGAGCGGTGACAACGGCGCGACCCGGATCGGCATCCGGATCGCCGATGAACTGCATGCCGGCCTGCGCTTCGTCGAGGCCAGCTCCAACAATGGTGCCGACAGCGGCGGTGCGACCCGGCCGCATGGCATCGAGGTGCGGCTCGGTAGCGATCCGGCGATGCCGCGTGCCGACGCTGAAGGCCTGGTCATCAGCGGCGCGCCGGACTACTTCGATCTTGGCGCCTGGCTCGCCTTGCTCGGTGCCCCCGAGAGCGGTTTCGGCCAAGCCTCGGCGAACGGCAGCAGCGGCCCGCGCTTCCTGAGTGCCGATATCGCTGCAAAACAGCTGAGCCTGCGCCGCCTGCAGCTCGGTGCCACGCGGCTGCTCGCGCTGCCGGATGGCGATGGCGTGGTCGTGCGCACCACCGGTGCTGCGGTTGGCGAAGTGCGCTGGCAACCGGCCGACGGCGGCAGCGTTGTCGGCCGGCTGGAAGCCTTGGCGCTGGAACCGTTCCCGCCGTTGCCGCCGACCGTGCCGGGCGCCGTGCCGCCGGACTCGCCGTTCAATCCAACCCGCGCGCCGATGTTCGATCTCGACATCCAGCGTCTGAGCCTCGGTGAGGTCGATCTCGGCCATCTGAATCTGGTTACCGCGAGGGTCGACGACGGCCAGCGAATCGAGCGCCTGAGCTTGGCTGGTGGCCGGCTGGAGGCCAAGGTCGGCGGCTTCTGGCTGCGCCGCGCGCTCGATGGCGTCGACGGTTCCAGCGCCGATCTGAACTTCGATCTGCATTCGAATGACATCGGCGATGTGCTACGCGTGTTCGGCTACACGCCGAATCTGGTCGCCGAAACCAGCCACTTCAGCGGCGCGGTGATCTGGCCCCGGGTGCCGGCCGGGCTGGAGCTGTCGCAGGCCACAGGGACCATCGATATCGACGTCCATCGCGGTTCGCTGAAAGCAGTGGAGCCGGGCGCCGGCCGGGTGCTCGGCCTGGTCAACCTGTATGCGCTGCCGCGACGGCTGCTGTTCGATTTTCGCGATGTGGTCGCCGATGGCCTCGGCTTCGACAAGCTGAAAGGCAGCTTCAAGCTCGCGGACGGTGACGCGGTGACCGACAATCTGAACATCGACGGCCCGTCACTGAAAGTGGAGATGCGCGGCCGCATCGGCCTGGCCGCCCGCGACTACGACCAGAAGGTCACCGTGTTCCCGGACATCTCCACCGGCGTCACCGTCGGCGCAACCCTGCTCGGCGGGCCGATTGCCGGCGGCATCCTGCTGGTCGCCCAGCAGTTGTTCGACAAACCGTTCAACCAGATCGGCAGGTTCAGTTACCGTGTCACCGGCAGCTGGGACGATCCCACCGTGCTGAAAGCCGGCGAAGCGCCCGCTGCCCCGCCCAGCGCTGTCCCTGCCTCTGCCCCCGCCCCAACCACGACGCCTGCCGATGCCCGCAATGGCTGAGCCCACGCCCGATTCGCCGCCGATCCTGCCGATGATTTCGGCGATCCAGATGAACTCCACGCCGGTGGTTGCCGACAATCTGGCGACTGCTGCGCGCCTGCTTGCCGAAGCAGCCGAGGCCGGCGCGGTGCTGGCGGCGCTGCCCGAGAACTTCTCGATCATGGGTGCCAAGGAGACCGACAAGCTGGCCCACGCCGAAGCTTTCGGGCGCGGGCCGATCCAGGACTGGCTGGCCGAAACCGCGCAGCGGCTGGGCCTGTGGATCGTCGCCGGCACCGTGCCGGTCGCCGTCGATGGCGATCCCGGCAGAGTCTGGGCCGCGAGCCTGGTGTTCGATGCCGGCGGTGTACAGCGCGCGCGCTACGACAAGATCCATCTGTTCGATGTCGACGTGCCGAGTGCCAGCGGCGAGCGTTATCGCGAATCGCGGACCATCGCCCACGGCGATCCGGCCGGTTTCGCAGTCGTCGAGACGCCGGCCGGCAAGCTGGGCCTGTCGGTCTGCTACGACCTGCGCTTCCCCGAGCTGTATCGCGAACTGGCTGCGCGTGGCGCTGAAATCCTGTGCGTGCCGGCGGCGTTCACCGCCAAGACCGGGCTGGCGCACTGGGAAATCCTGCTGCGGGCGCGGGCCATCGAGAATCAGGTCTATGTGCTGGCGCCGGGAGAAACCGGCACCCATTCCGGTGGCCGCCAGACCTGGGGACATTCGATGATCGTCGGCCCCTGGGGCGAGGTGCTGGCCTGCTTGCCGGAAGGCGAGGGCGTTGCCACCGCCAGCGTCGATGTGCCGGCGCTGCATCGTTTGCGCGCCGGATTTCCGAATCTTTCCCAGCGACGGATTGGCGTCTGAGCCCTTGCTGACTGCGCCTCCGGGCTTGCATCTGGCGCGATCCCCCGCATCCTTCTCCCATTCCTTTCCCGAACGCTGCCGATGACCACCGCTCTCACGCTTGCCCGCGCCACCTTGCTGGAACCCGCTGCCCTCGATGAAGGCGCGATCCAGCGCGTGCTGTCCGGCTTGATGAAACCAGGCATCGACGCGGCCGATCTGTACTTCCAGAACTCGGTGTCGGAGTCCTGGTTCTTTGAGGACGGCATCGTCAAGTCCGGTTCCAACCACACCGAGCAGGGCGTCGGCGTGCGCGCGATCAGCGGCGAGAAGACCGGCTTCGCGTATTCCGATGAGCTGTCGCTGCCGGCGCTGGTCGATGCGTCTGGTGCGGCGACGGCGATCGTCCGCACGGGCCAGAGCAATACGCTCGGTGTGCTGGTGCAGCCGAATCGGCAGGCCTTGTATCCGGCCGAAAGCCCGCTCGACAGCTGGCCGACCGAGAAGAAGCTGGAGCTGCTGAAGCGCGCCGATGCTGCCGCGCGGGCGATCGATCCGCGCATCACCCAGGTGATGGTGTCGCTGGCGGCGACGCACGACATCGTTATGGTCGCGGCTGCCGACGGCACGCTGGCGGCGGACATCCGGCCGCTGGTGCGGATGAATGTCACCGTGATCGCCGAATCGAACGGCCGTCGCGAGCAGGCCGGCAGCGGCGGCGGCGGTCGCGGTGCCTATGGCGATTTCTTCGCTGGCGACGCCGCCGAACGCCATGCCGCCGAAGCCGTGCGCCAGGCGCTGATGCTGCTCGAAGCGGTGCCGGCGCCGGCCGGCGCGATGACCGTGGTGCTGGGCCCCGGCTGGCCCGGCATCCTGCTCCACGAAGCGGTGGGCCACGGCCTGGAAGGCGATTTCAATCGCAAGGGCACCTCGGCGTATTCGGGCCGCATCGGCCAGAAGGTGGCCAGCCCGCTGTGCACGATCGTCGACGACGGCACGCTGCCAGGCCGGCGCGGTTCGCTGACCCTCGACGACGAAGGCACGCCGACGCAGTGCACGACCCTGATCGAGAACGGCATCCTGCGCGGCTACATCCAGGACAAGATGAACGCCCGGCTGATGGGCATGGCGCCGACCGGCAACGGCCGCCGCGAATCGTTCTCGCATCTGCCGATGCCGCGGATGACCAACACCTACATGCTGCCCGGCCAGAGCGATCCGGCCGAGATCATCGCGTCGGTCAAGAAGGGCCTGTACGCAGTCAACTTCGCCGGCGGCCAGGTCGACATCACCAACGGCAACTTCAGCTTCTCGGCCAGCGAGGCCTACCTGATCGAAGACGGCAAGATCACCCGCCCGGTGAAGGGCGCGACCCTGATCGGCAACGGTCCGGAAGCGATGAGCCGGGTATCGATGGTCGGCAATGATCTGAAGCTCGACAGCGGCGTCGGCACCTGCGGCAAGGATGGTCAGAGCGTGCCGGTGGGCGTGGGCCAGCCGACCTTGCGTCTCGACAACATGACCGTCGGCGGCACCCAGGCCTGAAACGATGAAAGCAATCCCGACTTCGTCTCCGGCGCTGGGCAAGCGCGCCATGCGTCCTGGTGTCGATGACTCCGGCACCGTCGTTCGGCTGACCCAGCTCGGCGTCGTCCAGGTGATCCGCCTGCCGAAGGACCTGCGTTTCGACTGCGAGTCCGTGCGCCTGATCCGCGATGGCGACCGCCTGATCATCGAACCGCTGGGCAAGTCTGCGGCCGTGCCGCCGCCCCTGCCTGGACGTGAACCGCCAGCCGCGTCCGGGCCGCGACCGCGGCGCAAGGCGCCGGACGGTGATCTGCATACGCCGTCGCCGATCGGTCCCAAGTTCGGCCGCTGAAGCCACTCCCTTTCCTTCGTTCCCCCTTATCCCATGAGAAGACCCCTCGGCCGCCTGCGCATCATCGGCGGCGAATTCCGCAGCCGCCTGATCGATTTCGATGCTGACGCCGGTGTGCGTCCAACGCCGGATCGCGTGCGCCAGACCGTGTTCGACTGGCTGAGCCCGATCATCGAAGGCAGCACCGTGCTCGATCTGTTCGCCGGCAGCGGCGCACTCGGGCTGGAAGCGATCTCGCGCGGCGCGTCGCACGCCAGCTTCGCCGAGACCGGCGGAGCCCAGGCCGAAGCGATCCGCACGGCGGTCGCCAAGCTGAAGGTCGTCGACCGTTGCGAGGTGATCCGCGGCGACGGCATTGCCTTCCTGCGCTCGACACCGCGGCGCTTCGATCTGGTGTTCGTCGATCCGCCGTACGACAGCACCTTGCTGGCGTCGACGCTCGGCAGCCTGCCGAAAGTGTTGAAGGAACTGAACCGCCTGTACCTCGAATGGCCGAAGGGCCAGCCGCCGGTGCTGCCGGCCGGTTACACGATGCTCAAGGAAAAGACCGCGGGGCAGGTAAGCTACGGCCTGTTCACTTACGCGCCACCGGGAGAGCCGCAACCGTGAGCGTCATCGCCGCCTACTCAGGCACCTTCGACCCGATCACCCTGGGTCACAACGACATCATCCATCGCGCTTCGCGAATGTTCCCGAAGCTGATCGTCGCAGTCGGCTCGAACATCGCCAAGAACCCCAAGTTCACGCTCGAGGAACGCTGCGATCTGATCCGCGCCTCGGTCACCGATCTGGTCAATGTCGAAGTCGTCGGTTTCAACGGCCTGGTCGTCGACTTCGCGAAGGAGCATGGCGTGACCGTGCTGGTCCGTGGCGTGCGCAATGTCGGCGATGTCGAATACGAGAAGCAGATGGCGGTGATGAACCGCGATCTCTATCCGACGCTCGATACCGTGCTGCTGGCACCATCGCCGGAATATGCGCATCTGTCGTCGAGCCTGGTCCGCGAACTGACGGGGCTCGGCGCGCCAGTCAAGAAGCTGGTGCCGAAAGCGGTGATCCCGTCGCTGCTCGCCCGTTTCGGCCGCAAGACTCGTTAGGGCTCGTATCATCGGCCCATGGCGCTGACGATCACCGACGAATGCATCAATTGCGATGTCTGCGAACCGGCCTGCCCTAATCAGGCGATTTTCCAGGGGCCGGAAATCTACGAGATCGCGCCTGAACGCTGCACCGAGTGCGTCGGTCATTTCGATGAACCGCAATGCCGCTCCGTCTGTCCGGTGGACTGCATTCCGCTCGACCTGCTGCATGTCGAAAGCCCCGAACAGCTGCTGGCCAAATACCGGCTGCTGACTGCCGCCAAGCTCTGAGCGCGGTCTGGTCTCAACAGGAAACTCCGCGTGACTTCCATCGTCTTTCGCCACCGCTTCGACGGCCTAGCCGCCGCCAGAATTTTTCTGCTGTCGCTGGCCCTGCTGCTGTCGGCCAGCTTTGCAGTCAGTGCTGCCGACAAGCCGCCCGGCAATGCCGTGGCCAGTGCCCATCCGCTGGCGACCAAGGCCGGGCTCGATATTCTCGCCGCCGGTGGCAACGCCTTCGATGCCGCCGTCGCGATCACGGCAGCGATTGCCGTCGTCGAGCCCACTGGTTCCGGCATCGGCGGCGGCGGTTTCTGGCTGCTGCATCGCGCGTCGGATCGTTTCGAGACCATGGTCGATGGCCGCGAAGTCGCGCCGTTCGCCGCCACGCCGACGATGTACCAGGACGCCAGCGGCAAGGCGATCGACAAGGCTTCGCGCGATGGCCCGCTGTCGGCGGGGATTCCCGGCGAACCGGCCGCGCTGGTCTATCTGGCCAAGAAGTACGGCAAGCTGCCACTGGAAAAATCGCTGGCGCCGGCAATTGCCTTGGCGAAGGACGGCTTCGCGGTCGACGCCAAGCTGGTCAAGGCGATCGAGCAGAACCAGACTCGTTTCTCGCCAGCCGCGCGCGCGGTGTTCATGCCCGGCGGCAAGCTGCCGACGGTTGGCCAGAAGCTGCGTCAGACCGATCTCGCGGCAGTGATCAAGCGGCTCGCCGACAAGGGTTTGCCGGGCTTCTACGACGGTGAAACGGCGAAGCAGTTGCTTGCTGGCGTCAGCGAAGCTGGCGGCATCTGGAGCGCCGATGACCTGCATCGCTACACGGTCGTCGAGCGTTCGCCGATGGTCACCTGGTTCCGCGATTACCGGCTGGTCTCCGCACCGCCGCCGTCGGCCGGGGGGCTGGCGCTGATCGAAACCCTGCAGCAGCTCGAAGCGATCGGCTGGTCGGATGTCGGCGACGGCGTTGGCAAGCATTTGGTCGTCGAAGCGCTGCGCCGCGCCTATCGCGACCGCGCCGCCTGGCTCGGCGATCCCGATTTCGTCCGCATTCCGCTGGCTCGGCTGGCTTCGCGCAGCTATGCGCTGGAACTGGCAAAAGGCATCGTCCGCGACAAGGCGACGCCATCGGCGAGCCTGCCACCGGCGCCGCTCGGGGCGCCCGGCGGCACCAATACCTCGCATTTTTCGGTGATCGATGCCGAGGGCAACCGCGTCGCCGCAACGATGTCGATCAACCTGTCGTTCGGCTCGGCCTACATGGCGCCGGGCACCGGGATTCTGCTGAACGACGAGATGGATGACTTCGCGGCGTCGACCACCGCCAGCAATGCCTATGGCCTGATCGGCTCGGAAGCGAATCTGGTGGCACCGCGCAAGCGGCCGCTGTCGACCATGTCGCCGACCTTCGTCGAAGGCCCGAATGGCGTGCTGGTGCTCGGCACGCCGGGCGGCAGCCGGATAGCGACGATGGTGCTGCTCGGGGTGCTGAACTTCGTCAACGGCGCCGACGTGAAAACCATCGTCGCCGCGCCGCGCTACCACCATCAATACCTGCCGGATGTCGTGCAGTACGAACCCGGCGCCTTCAGCCCGGAAGAAGTCAGCCGCCTGACCGCGATGGGCCACGAACTGAAACTGCTCGACAGCCCCTACGGCAATCTCCAGGCGGTGCTCTGGCGTCCGGCCAGCGATACGCTGGAAGCGGCCGCCGATCCGCGCGGTGTCGGCAGCGGCGAAGTGCGGCTGCTGAAGCGGCGCGACTAGCGACCCGATCACCAACGACGACAGCGACGCGATCCACGTGTCGCTGGCGAGCACAAAAAAAGCGGCGCCCCGAGTGATCAGGGCGCCGCTTTTCGTTGAGGCCTGATGGCGGGGTTCAGGCGGCCATCTGCTCGCGCAGACCGAGCTTGCGGCGCATGCAGGCGGCGTCGATGGCACGCGGTCTCAGGCTCAGATCGTCGAAGTGTCCGCGACGGATCGCGTGGCCGATGCGCCGCAGGTTGTCGTCGATGCAGTCCCGGTACGGATTGCGACCGCCGTAACGGCCTTCGAAATGGGTGCCGAGATGGCGATGGATGCCGCCGAAATAGCCGTCGAGCCGGTCCTGCCACAGCCGCGCATTGAACTCGGGCGTGCCGCGCATCAGGCTGTCGCGGTCGGCGTAAAGCGGTTCGGGGCCGCCTGCCTGGCGCGGGCCGGCAAGCCCGGCGACTTCGAATTCCGGATAGAGGAAATCCCGGCATTTCTCGAGATAGCAACGGTCGGCGGTCTGCACCAGCAGATCGGCACTGGCGATCATGAAGCCGAGGCTGCGATCGCGCGGATCGCGTACTTCGATGTCGTCGAGCGCCATCTCGTAGCCGGTGAAATGGACAATGCGGCCGGCGAGCAGCGCTTCCTGTTCGAAGCCGAAACTAGGCAGGAACCGCTGCAGGAATTCGGCGCTGCGCTGGACGTGGCTCAGCGTATAGGCCGCGCCATTGCTGGCGCGATCGTCACGGCGGCGGACATAGCCCGAGTCATGGAACAGGGCAATCAACACGCCGAGCAGTGCGCGCCGCGGGCCGATGCGCTCGGCGGCCGGCATGCCGCGCTCATGGCCGTCGATCAGCCGCGCGGTGCCCAGCGCGCAATCGAGGCTGTGCTGGGCATCGTGATAGAGCGTGTCGGCGGCGGCATAGCCGGGCAGGGTGCCGGCATGCAGGCGCGTGAAAGTCAGGAATGCAGCATCGAGCACGCCGTCATCAAGCCGCGGATCATGCGCGACCAGCAGCCGCGAGACTTCGTCGCGCACATCATGCGGATCGGCAATGCAGATCTGGTTGGTAACGTCGTAATGATTACGCCGGCGCGATTCCATTGCGGGCTCGGTCTCTGGCTGATGTCGCTGGGGGCAGGAGGCGGACGCCTTCTGGACTGCGCGTAGCATGCAGCCCGGCGAAGGCTTTGCCATCGGCGACCTGTGAAGCAGGTCTCAAAGCAGCCGTCTTATCGACGGACAGCATGGACCCCGGGGATCAGCGGTCAGTTCCCCTGCAAGGTCGCGATGAACGGTGCGTGATCCGAGGGCCGCTCGTTGCGGCGCGGAATCAGATCGGCGACCGCCGCCGTACAGATCTGCGCCAGCGGTGCCGACAGCAGCAGGTGATCGATGCGCAGTCCCTGGTTGCGGCGGAAGCCGGCGGCGCGGTAATCCCACCAGGTGAACGAGTTCGGCGGCTGCTCGAACAAGGTGAACGCATCGACCAGGCCGAGCGCGAGCAGTGCCCGGAAGCCATCGCGTTCCGGCTCCGAGCACAGGATGTTGCCTTCCCAGGTGGCCGGGTCGTGGGTATCGGACGGGAATGGCGCGATGTTGTAGTCACCGCCGACGGCCAGCCGCGGATGCTGCCTCAGTTCGTCGGCGATGTAGTCGCGCAGCGCGGCGAGGAAACGCAGCTTGTAGGCGTACTTCTCGGAACCCAGCGCCTGGCCGTTGACCACGTAGGCGCAGATGTAGCGCAACGGGCCATCCGGCGTGTCGATGGTCGCGGCGATGACCCGGCGCTGCTCGTCGTCGAAGCCGGGAATGTCGCGGCTGACATCGCGCAGCGGATAGCGCGACAGGATCGCCACGCCGTTGTAGGTCTTCTGCCCGGCGTGCGCCCAGTGCCAGCCGGCGGCTTCGAGTTCGGCACCCGGAAACGCCTCGTCGGTCAGCTTGGTTTCCTGCAGGCCGATGATGTCGATCGGCGCCGTCTCGGCTTGAATCGCCAGCCAGGCCAGCAACTGCGGCAAGCGGACTTTCAGGCTGTTGACGTTCCAGGTGGCGATTTTCATGGCTGGGCTTGGTTGAGCAGATGGTGGCGGGGCAGACTAGCGGAGCGCTTGCAGCCTCGCCAGCAGACACACTCTTTCCCATGAACCATCCCGACACCAACGCCGCCATCCTGAATCTTGTCGCCGCCGATGGCGCGCGCATCAGCGTCCATCGCCATGGCGCGCACATCACCTCGTGGACGCCGGTCGACGGGCTTGAGCGCCTGTACCTCAGCGGCCTGACCGACTACCGGCCGACGGCCGCGATCCGTGGCGGCATTCCGGTGATCTTTCCGCAGTTCGCGGCGGAAGGCCCGTTGCCGAAGCACGGCTTCGCGCGGACCGCGCCCTGGTCATTCGTCGATGCCGGGCCGGTTGACGGCGGCGGCTTGTCGGTGCGCTTTCGGCTCGAA
>NZ_JAHFRY010000039.1:0-16951 GCF_023266035.1 Nevskia sp. | reverse complement strand
TCTGGCCGCAGGCTTTCGTCGCCGAACTGCGGGCGACGATCGGCGGCGCGCAGTTGTCGGTAACGCTGTCGGTGCGCAATCGCGGCACTGAAGCCTTCACTTTCACGGCGGCCTTGCACACCTATCTGGCGGTCGAGGATCTGGCGGCCGTTCGCGTGCTCGGCCTGCAGGGCCTGCGTTATCGCGATAGCGCGAACGGCAATGTCGTGCGCCTGGAAGCGGGCGACGAAGTGGCGATCGAAGGCGAAGTCGACCGCATCTATTTCGATGCGCCGAACGAACTGCTGCTGCGTGAGCCGCGCGCCAGCCTGCGTATCGAGCAGCAGGGTTTCTGCGACACCGTGGTCTGGAACCCGGGTGCCACGAAAGGCGCTGCGCTTGCCGATCTCGATCCGGACGGCTACCGAAAGATGCTGTGCATCGAAGCCGCCGTAGTGGGCTGTCCGGTGACCCTGGCGCCGGGCGCCAGCTGGAGCGGCACCCAGACCTTCACCGCGGATTAGCGCTTCTTCGAGCGCCGCGTCGGCATCGGCGCGCTGGCGGCTTCCAGTCGCCGTTTCTGGGTGGCGGCCAGCTCGTCGCGCAGCTTGCGGTAGTTGTCGAGCCGCTCCGGCGGCAGGCCGGCAACCACCGCGCAGCCCGGCTCGTTGCCATGGCTGCAGTCGCGGAAGCGGCAGCTGTGCGCCAGCTCGGCGATGTCCTCGAAAGCATCGGCGGTGACGTCTTCTTCGCCGCCGAGTTTCAGCTCGCGCACGCCGGGCGTGTCGATCAGGCAGGCGCCCTGCGGCAAGGTGCGCAGGCTGCGTGACGTCGTTGTGTGGCGGCCGCGATCGTCATAGGCGCGCGTCGCACCGGTACGCTCGGCTTCGTTGCCCATCAGGCTGTTGACCAGAGTCGACTTGCCGACGCCGGACGAGCCGAGCAGCACCAAGGTCTGGCCGGCGGCCAGCCACGGCGCCAGGGTCTGCTGGGCGTGGGCTTCGCGGGCATCGAGCACGAACAGCGGCGTTGCTGGCCCGGCCAGTGCCGCCACTTCGGCGCGTTGCGCGTCGATGTCGGTCGCCCGATCCGGCTTGGTCAGGATCACCACGGGCGCGACGTTCGCCGCCCGCACCATCAGCAGATAGCGTTCGAGACGGTTGGGGCTGAAATCGTTGTCCAGCGCCATCACCAGCAGCGCGGTGTCGATGTTGGCGGCGATCCGCTGCACGCCGTTGTCGCCGCGGCTGCGCAGCAGCAGGCTGGCGCGCGGCAGGTGCTCGTGAACGTACAGACTGCCGCCTTCTTCGGCGATCAGCACCCAGTCGCCGACGGCCAGACCATCGCCGGTGGTTTCCAGACGGTCGAACAGCGCGGTCAGCGTTTTCGCCTTGTGGCCGCGCTGGCCGTCGTGAACGACGAGGTGGCCGCGATGCTGCTCGATGATCCGCGCCGGCCGACCCTGCGGGTTGACCAGTGCGGCGAGGGCTGCAGTGCAGTGCGCGTTCCAGCCGATGGCGCGCAGCAGGTCTTCGTCGTTCAGCGGATTCAGGCGCAAGTCATCACGGGGTTATGGCTCAGGTGTCAGCGGTCTTTCGATGGTACGCAAAAAGCGTTTCGCTATGCTGCCGGCCCTGAACCCTTGCCCGCCGCAACCATGATCGACAAGCCGTATTCCCCTGCCAGCGAGCGCAACCGCGAACCGATCCTCGCGGTGCTGCGCGAACACTTCGCCGATCGCCGGCAGGTACTGGAAATCGGCAGCGGCACCGGCCAGCACGCGGTGCATTTCGCGGCCGCGCTGCCGCAGCTGAACTGGCAATGCGCGGACCGCGAGCCCTACCTGCCGGGCATTCGCGCCTGGCTTGATGAAGCGGCGTTGCCGAACACGCCGGTGCCGCTGGCACTCGATGTCAACGGCGCTTTTCCGGAGGCGGTGTTCGATGCCGTCTACAGCGCCAACACGCTGCACATCATGAGTGCGGCGGAAGTCGAGCTGCTGTTCGCGAAGCTGCCAGCCGTGCTCGGCGATGACGCAATATTGGCAATCTACGGCCCATTCCGTTACGGCGGTCAGCACACCAGCGCCAGCAATGCCGCGTTCGACGCCAGCCTGCGCAGCGGTAACCCGGCCAGCGGCATCCGCGATTTCGAATCGGTTGACGCGCTGGCGTCGGCGATCGGTTTGCGGCTGATCGAGGACCGGGCGATGCCGGCCAACAACCGCTGCCTGATCTGGCGGCGCGGAGTGCAGCCATGATCGGCGAAAGCGACGCCTGCCCCTGCGACAGCGGCCAGCATTACGGTGGCTGCTGCGGCCCACTGCATGACGGCTTCGCTGCCGGGACCGCCGAAGCGCTGATGCGCTCGCGCTACAGCGCCTATGTGCTGCTGCTCAAGGACTACCTGCTGGCGACCTGGCATCCGCGCACGCGGGCGGAGGATCTGAACCTCGTGACCGCGCCGCCGACTCGATGGCTGGGCCTGCAGATCCGCCAGCATCAGCAGACCGGCGAGGACCGGGCGATCGTCGAATTTGTCGCCCGTTACCGCCTCGGCGGCGGCAGCGCCGTGCGCCTGCACGAAACCAGCCGTTTCATTCGCGAAGGCGGCCGCTGGTACTACCTGGATGGCGACGTGCGCTGAGGCTCGGGCCGCGTGCTCCACCAGACGTTGGCGATCAAGGCGACCTGGATCACCAGGCGCAGCGCCAGCAGCCAGACCGGGAATTGCGGGAACAGCGTCGCTTGCTGCTGCAGCATCCAGACATTGGCCGGCGTCACCGCGACGATCAGCAGAATCAGCGCGACACCGGCCAGCGGCCGCGTCCGCTCCGGGATCAGCTGCGCGGCGAGTGCCAGTTCAACCACGCCGCTGAGATAGACGACCAGCAGCGGCTCGGGTACCCAGGGCGGCACGATCGAAGCGAAGAAGCCGGCTGCGGCGAAATGGCCGATGCCGCCGATGAAGAACCACAGGAAGGTGAAAATCAGGCCGGCGCGACGGGCTGGGCTGGCGGGGAGCTTGATCATTGCGGGGCGTCGATGGTGAAGGCGGGGTGGCGTGTGGCGAGAGGGATTATAATTTCCGTATCAACATTCGTCGTCGATCAGGAGTCCCGCCATGTATGAATTGAAAGTCCGCGCCGTCGGTTCCTCGTCTGGCGTGTTGCTGCCGAAGGAGATGATGATCGAACTGGGGCTGAAGCAGGGCGATTCGGTGTTCGCGACCAAGGCACCGGACGGCTCGTTCCGGATCACGCCGTTCGATGAAGGCTTTGCCGAGCAGATGGCTGCTGCCGAGGACGTGATGCGCGAGGACCGTGACATCCTGCGCGCACTCGCGAAGCGCTGATGAGGTTTCTTGATCGGGATGTCGTGCTGGCCATCCATGATCGGCAACTGGCGGAACATGGCGGCTTGGCGGGTGTTCGCGATTCAGGTCTGCTCGATTCGGCATTGGCTCGGCCCCGCAATCGGGAGGCGTACGGCGTCAATGATCTTTGCGAGCTTGCTGCTGCCTACGCCTACGGCATTGCGCGTGACCATCCGTTCCTTGATGGCAACAAGCGCACCGCATGGACTGTGGCAAGAACCTTCCTTGCTCTGAATGGCCGCAGGCTCAATCCTGATCGTGTCGAAGCCGTAGAACACATGGTCCAACTCGCCGAAGGCCTGCTCGACGAAGCCGGCTTTGCCACTTGGCTGGCCACTCAGCCGCTAAGGCCCGCTGCACGCTGATATATGAACGTATCCCTGATTCGATGAATGACCTGATCTCCTACCTGAGCACGCTCGATCGCGTGCTGGTCCGCAACCCTCTCAGCGACTGGCTGGTGGCCGTGGCCGTGGCGCTGGCCATCGTGCTCGTGGTGTTTGCGGTGCAGCGGCTGCTGATCCGCTGGCTGTCGAACTGGCAGCGGCCGAAGGCGACCAAGATGGATCCGGCGCTGATCAACGCCGTCGAGTCGACCAAGCTGTGGCTGATCGTCTTCGTGGCGCTGTACTTCGGCAGCCAGTATCTGGAACTCGGCAAGAAGACCGCGCTGATCCTCGATCGCATCGTCACCGCGGCGGTGCTGCTGCAGGTGGGCATGTGGCTGGGGGCGATCCTCGATTTCTGGGTCGCTACCTCACGGGTACGCGCCGAGCAGCACGATGTCGGCACCGCCACCAGCCTGTCGGCGCTGAACTTCATCGGCAAGCTGCTGCTGTGGATGGTGATGCTGCTGTTCATCCTCGACAACCTCGGCATCAACGTCACCGCGCTGGTCGCGAGTTTGGGCATCGGTGGCATCGCGGTGGCGCTGGCGGTGCAGAACATCCTCGGCGATCTGTTCGCGTCCCTGTCGATCGTCGTCGACAAGCCGTTCGTGATCGGTGATGCGATGGCGGTCGACGGTTTTTCGGGCACCGTCGAGCATGTGGGCCTGAAAACCACGCGCCTGCGCGCCGACACCGGCGAGCAGCTGATCTTCTCGAACAGCGATCTGCTCAAGGCGCGCCTGCGCAACTACAAGCGCATGTATGAGCGCCGCGTGGTGATGATGGTGGATGTCGAGTTCGCCACACCGGTCGACGTCGTCGAAACGATTCCTGGAATGCTGCGCGACATCGTTGCCAGTCAGGAGAAGACGCGTGTCGATCGCGCGCATTTGAAGGCGCTGGTCGGCGGCGCTTACCAGTTCGAGCTGGTCTACTGGATGATCGACCCGGACTACGGGCTGTACATGAATACCCGCCAGCAAGTGCTGCTGACCATCGTCCGCCGCTTCGAGGCCGACGGCATCCGCTTCTTGTTCCCGTACAGCGGCAGCAGCCGCGAACTGCTGGCAGCCGTGGCCCAGCTTTCAGTCCAGGCTACTCACCAACTGGGCAGCGGCAGCGAAGCCCCGGAGGGCAAGCGGTGAGCGAGCCCGCCAAGACCGAGGCGCTGCTGCGTGGCGAGATCATTCCGGTGACGCCGTTCCAGCAGAGTTCTGAGCCGAGCTAGCTCAGCTTCAGCAGCGGCACCACCGGTGTGCCCAGTCGAGTGAATTCCGCTTCGCGCAACCGCCAGATCTTCAGGTAGCGATAGAACGGCACGCTCGGAAACAGGTGATGGATCACGTGGTAGTTCTGGTACAGGAACAGCCACTTCATCACCGGCTCGCCGCCCTCGCGCACATTGGTCGCCGCATACGGGTTGTGCGTCTGTGCAACCTCGTGCGGGTAATGCGGCAGATAGTCGAACGCGAACGCCAGCCAAGTGAGTGCGATCCGTGATGGCAGCAACCAGTACAGCGTTGCTTCCATGCCGAAGCCGAACACCCAGCTCAGGCCGTAGCCGGTCAACAGGCCGCCGGTGACGACGATGATCTGGATCCGTTCCCGGGTCGTCACCTGTGCCCATTCGCGCAGGATCACGGCGACGTACATCAGGTCCAACGTCGCCCACTGCAGTGGCAGGCGCCAGGCCGGGCCGCGGCCGCTCCACCAGTCCGGATCCTTGTCCGGATCGTTGGTGTTGCGGTGATGCGAGAAGTGCACGTAGCGGAATGCCGCGCCGGTGACCACCGGGCCGAGGAAGCCGCCGGCGACGGTCGCGATGACATCGTTCAGCAGCGGATGCCCGCGCATGAACGAGCGATGCACGCCGTCATGCAGCACCGTGAAGTGCATGAATACGGCGACGGTCTGGATCGCGATCGCCGCTGCAGGCGGTAGCCAGCCGGTCAGCGCGCCGTGTAGGCCGATACCCCACAGCGCCAATGCTGCGACGAACAGCAGCATGGTCGGCCAGGCGACGGCTGGCGGCTGATAAAGCGCATCCTTCGGAACTTTCGGGCGCGGCGCGGCTGGGACGTTGATGGCAGTGGACATGGCAGTTCACGAGGTTGAAACGGGATGAAGGCGGATCGGAAGCAACGCCTGTCCAGTTAAATTAACAGCGATGATTTAAAGGCGCTAGCCGGCGGTGGGCGTCACCTGCGCTTCGTTGATCGCAGCGATCCCGCCGGTGTCACGCGGAGCGGCGTTTACCCGTGCAGCGCGTCGAGGGGGAAACACTATTCACCTTGGCTGCGCTTGGCCTCAATATGCCGAAATGCTGCAGCTTGCAGACCGTGAGTTGAACTGTCAGAACCCGGTGATCGGCCCATAGGCGACCCGCCTCCGGATTGCGTAATCTTCGCGCCAGCCAACCGCACTCGACCCCACCGACCCGCCATGTCCCGCTATCTCGCGCCGTCTGCCTTGCTCGCCACCGGCTGGAACGACCAGGTTCTGTTCGAGGTCGCCGATGATGGCCTGATCACCGCGATCACGCCGCGCGCCGCAGCCGCCGACATCGGCGCAGCCGAAGTGCTCAATGGTGCCGTCGTGCCGGGCATGCCCTGCCTGCACTCGAACGCGTTCCAGCGCGGCATGGCCGGGCTGACCGAGAAGGGCGGTCCGCAGGGCGACAGCTTCTGGTCCTGGCGCAAGCTGATGTACCGCTTCCTCGAAGGCCTGCGGCCGGATGATGTCGAAGCGATCGCCACGCAGGTCTACATCGAGATGCTGCGCGCCGGCTACACCAGCGTCGCCGAGTTCCACTACCTGCATCACGACGCCGACGGCCGGCCGTATGCGAACCGTGCGGAAGTCGGCGAGCGACTGCTGGCGGCGGCGGACGCCACCGGCATCGCCCAGACCCTGCTGCCGGTGCTCTACGCACACGACAATTTTGGCGGGACACCGCCCACCATCGGCCAGCGCCGCTTCATCAATGACGCAGCGGGCTACGGGCAGATCGTCGAAGCGCTGATGAAAGCGGTGCAGGGTCATCCGGCCCAGCGCATCGGCATTGCGCCGCACAGCTTGCGGGCGGTGACGCCGGCGCAGCTCACGGCGGCGGTCAGCCTCGCCGACAGCCTGCCGCCGGGCATGCCGATCCATCTGAACCTGGCCGCGCAGCTCAAGGAAGTGAACGACTGCCTGGCCTGGTCCGGTCAGCGTCCAGTGGCCTGGCTGCTCGATCATGTCGCCGTCGACGGTCGCTGGTGCCTGCTGCACGCCACCCATACCGAGATCGTCGAGGCCGAACGCCTGGCGCGCAGCGGTGTTGTCGCCGGTCTGTGCCCGACCACCGAAGGCGATCTCGGCGACGGCTTCTTCAACGCGGTGCCCTATCTCAGAGCCGGCGGCCGCATCGGCATCGGCAGCGACAGCCATGTCGGCGTCGATCCGTTCCTCGAGCTGAAGCTGTTCGAGTACGGCCAGCGCCTGCGCTTCGAACGCCGCAACGTGCTCGCCAAAGGCATCGGCGATTCTCTAGGCGGCCATCTCTACCGGATCACCGCAGCCGGCGGCGCCCAGGCGCTCGGCCAGCCGGTCGGCAGCCTCGCGGTCGGCAACCGGGCCGACTGGCTGGTGCTCAACGATGACGATCCCGCGCTTGCCGAACAGCGTCACGACGGCCTGCTCGACGCCGCGATCTTCGGCCCGGCGCGGCAGCCGGTGCGCGATGTCATGGTCGCCGGGCGCTGGGTAGTGCGCGATGGTCAGCATCCTCAGGCAGCAGCGAGCTTCGCCCGCTATCGCCAAGTGATGAAGAGGTTGCTTGCGTGAAATCCCTGCGCGCCGGCGTTGGGGCTCGGGGCCTGAGATGACCGCCCCGCTGCAAATGCTGATTCGCGGCCGTTCGCCGCTGATCATCAACATTCCGCACGCCGGCACCAGCTTGCCGCCGGGTTATGCGGAGCGGCTCAGCGAGGCGGCTCGCGTGTTACCGGATACCGACTGGCATCTGCCCTTCCTGTTCCACTTCGCGGTGTATGCCGGCGCCACCTTGATGGCGGCCACCCACTCGCGTTATGTGATCGATCTGAACCGCGATCCCGGCGGCGAATCCCTGTATCCCGGCATCGATCTGCCTGGGCTGGTCGCCGATACCACCTTCGCTCGGGATGACATCTATCGTCCCGGCTTCGCACCGGACGCAACCCAGATCAACGAGCGCTGCCAGCGTTACTGGGATCCGTATCACGACACCTTGGCCGAACAGATTGCCGCGCTGCATGCACGGCACGGCCACGCGATCCTGCTCGATGCCCATTCGGTGCGCGCCGAGGTGCCACGCCTGTTCGCCGGACGTCTGCCGGATCTGAATCTTGGCTGCTGCGAGGGCCGCAGCTGCGATCCCTCGCTACGCCAGATCGCCGCCACCGCACTGGGCGCCGATCCGTCCTACTCGCTGAGCGTCGACGGCCTGTTCAAGGGCGGCTACACGACGCGCAACTACGGCATTCCGCAGATGGGCCTGCACGCGCTGCATCTGGAGATCGTCCAGGCTGGCTATCTCGATGAAAACAATCCACAGGAGTGGAATCCGGCGCGTGCCGAGCCGCTGCAGGCGGTGCTGAAGCGGCTGGTCAAGGCGCTGGTCGACTGGCGGCCGAAGCCAGCTTAAGCCGCCTGGGTCAGCGTGCCGTCGTTGTAGTCGCGGATCGCCTGCTCGATTTCCTCGCGGGTGTTCATCACGAACGGGCCGTACTGCACCACCGGCTCGCGGATCGGCTGGCCGGCGATCAGCACCAGCCGCGCACCCTGGGCACCGGCGACGATCGTCACCTGCTCGCCCGGCGTCAGCACGCCAGCTGCCTGCGCCGGAAGTGCCTTCGCAGCCGCACCTTCACCAATGCTCACGCTGCCTTCATAGGCGTAGACGAAAGCGTTGTGACCGGCGGCAATCGCCTGCTGATGACGCGCTCCGGCCGGCAGATCGAGATCGATGTAGAGCGGATCGGTGGACAGCCGCCGCGCCGAGCCATTGATCGGTCCGTCAAGCGTCTGCGCGCCGATCTGCACCGAGCCGGCGATCACCTTGATGCTGCCGCCATCGGGCAGCGTTGCAAGCGGAATCTCGGCAGCCGGAATGTCGCGATACCAGGCCGGCGACAGTTTCTCTTTGCCCGGCAGATTGAGCCAAAGCTGGAAGCCGCGCATCCGCCCGCTTTCCTGCAAAGGCATTTCCGAGTGGATCACGCCGCGGCCGGCGCTCATCCACTGCACACCACCGGGGCCGAGGTCACCGACATTGCCGAGATGATCGCGATGCTGCATGCGGCCGTCGAGCATGTAGGTGACGGTCTCGAAGCCGCGATGCGGATGGGCCGGAAAGCCGGCGATGTAGTCGCCGGGGTTGTCGGTGCCGAACTCGTCGAGCATCAGGAACGGGTCCAGATACAGGCCGCGCTGGGCGCCGATCGACCGGCGCAGCTTGACCCCGGCGCCATCGCTGGTCGGGATCGACGGGATCACGTGCTGCAGAGTGCGAGTGCTCATGGAAGTCTCCGGTGATCGGGTGAGAAAGGGTGCGGCGCCATCGCCTGAAGACGATGGTGCCGAGTCATCGCGCCGCGGCTCAGCCCTTGCGCTTCGCATCCAGGCTCAAGGCGCCCGGACCATTGGCGGCCAGGATCAGGAAGCCGCCAGCCACCGACACGTTCTTGAGGAACAGGGTCATCTGCATCTGGTCGGCGAAGTTCGAGTGGAAAAGCGCGGCGGCGACGACCGAGAAACCGGCCAGCGCCAGCGCCACGAGGCGGGTCTGGAAGCCGACGATGATCGCCAGCGCGCCGCCAACTTCCAGCGCGATCACCAGCGGCAGCAGCGCGCCGGGCACGCCGGCCGAAGCCATATAGCCCGCGGTGCCGGCATAGCCGGTGATCTTCGAAATGCCGGCCAGCAGAAACATCAGCGCCAGCAGGATGCGGCCGGCGAGTTCGACGGAGGGGTAGGTCTTGTTCATGGTTGCGGGTGCTCGTTCGTGTGGTTTGAGAGTCAGGCTGCCAGCTTGGCGATGGCGTCGTTGGCCTTGCTGATCGCGGCGTCCTTCTGCTCCGGACCATAGGCGATCCCTTCGGCGTAGACGAACTCGACGTCGGTGATGCCGATGAAGCGCAGGAAATCCCGCACGTAGCTGGTCTGGGTATCGAGTGGGGTGCCGACGTACAGGCCGCCGCGCGTTGCGAACACATAGGCCTTCTTGCCGGTGACCAGGCCCACCGGGCCTTCGGCGGTGTAGCGGAAGGTTTCACCGGCGCGGGCGATGTGGTCGATCCAGCTCTTCAGCTGCGAGGGCACGCCGAAGTTGTACATCGGCAGACCGAGCACCAGCACATCTGCCGACTTCAACTCGGCGATCAAGGCGTCGGAATAGGCGATGACGCTGTTCTGCTCGGCTGTGCGCTCGGCGGCCGGCGTGGTGAACGCGGCGAAGCGGCGGCCATCGAGATGCGGGACCGGATCGCTGGCGACATCACGAACCAGCTTGCTGCTGCCCGGATGGGCGGCGAGATAGGTGGCGACGAAGCGGTCGGCAAGCTGGCTGGACTGGCCTTGGCCGGCGAACAGGCTGGCGTTGATCTGGAGCAGGGTGGTCATCGTGTGTCTCCTGAAGCGGTGCGTTGGGGCTGTGTTTCGGTGCGAGCATTTGACGATTGATTGATGAGATAAAAAAGCATAAGTTTTCGCGCTTAATCATCGAATGATTCGATCATAGAGTTCGCCATGGCGACGCCCCGCATCACCCTCGAGCAATGGCGCGCACTGATGCAGGTCGTCGATTCCGGCGGTTACGCACAGGCGGCCGAGGCGCTGCACAAGAGCCAGTCGGCGATCACCTACGCCGTGCAGCAGATCGAATCCCGCCTCGGCGTCAAAGCCTTCGAGGTGCAGGGCCGGAAAGCGGTGCTGACCGCTACCGGCCAATTGCTCTATCGCCGCGCCAAGGCCTTGCTCGACGAGGCCGCCGGGCTGGAGCGCGCCGCAGGCCAGCTATCCGCCGGCTGGGAAGCCGAACTGCGGCTGGCGGTGGAAGTGATCTTCCCGAACCGGGTGCTACTGCCGGCGCTGGCAGCGTTCGGCGAGGTCAGCCCGCATACCCGTATCGAGCTGATCGAATCGGTGATCGGTGGCACCTCGGAGGCGCTGCTGAGCGGCCGGGTCGATCTGGCGATTGCGCCGGTGATTCCGCAGGGTTTTCTCGGCGAGCCGCTGATGCCGCTCAAGTTCCTGCCGGTCGCGCATCCGGATCACCCGCTGCACCAGCTCGGCCGGCCGCTGACCTCGACCGATCTGCGCAACCACCGTCACCTCGTGGTCCGCGATTCCGGCGCCGCCCGCGATCCCGGCCAGGTTTCGCACGATGCCAAGCAGCGCTGGGTGGTCAGCCAGATGTCGACCTCGATCCAGGCGGTGGCGATGGGCTACGGCTTCGCGTGGTTCCCGGAGGAAAAGATCACCGACGAACTGGCCGCCGGCCGGCTCAAGGCGCTGCCACTGCGTGATGGTGGCGAGCGACATCTGACCCTCTATCTGATCTTCGCTGACCGCGACTACGCCGGCCCCGGCCTGCTCAGGCTCGCCGAAATCCTGAGCGAAACGGCAGCGGCCAACTGCGCCGCCGTACGCGCCGAAGCCGCCGCCGGGCATACTTCAAGGACCAAAAAAAACACCAGGAGGAGAGCGACATGAATATCGAAGGTGGCTGTTACTGCGGCGCCGTCCGCTATCGCGCCGAAGCCGAACCGCAGATGCGTGCGCAGTGCCATTGCCGCGAATGTCAGTACATCAGCGGCGGCAGCCCGAACGTCGTCGTCGGCCTGCCGGAAGCGCAGTTCTCGTACGTGAAAGGCAAGCCGGTGGTGTTCAAGCGCCAGGATCTGGATCAGCCGGTGATCCGCGAATTCTGTGGCGCCTGCGGCACGCCGCTGACTTCACGGGCGCCGGGAATCCCCGGCATCGTGCTGGTCAAGGTCGGCTCGCTCGACAAGCCCGATCTGTTTGGCAAGGCCGACTTCGTGGTCTTCACGATCGACAAGCAGAGCTTCCACGCGCTGCCTGAAGGCGTGCCTGCGTTCGAGCGGATGCCGGCCTGAACCTCGTGATTTCCGCAGCCGGCGCCTTGCCAAGGGCAATCAACTGCCGCGCCGGCTGCGGCGCCTGCTGCATCGCGCCGTCGATCTCTTCGCCAATCCCCGGCATGCCCCACGGCAAACCAGCCGGCGTGCGCTGCGTGCAACTGCTGGACGACGAACGCTGCGCGATCTTCGGTGACCCGAGCCGGCCTGCGGTCTGCGCCGGGCTCAAGCCCAGTGCCGAGATGTGCGGTGTCAGCCGCGAGCAGGCGCTGTCCTTTCTCGGCCGGCTCGAACGGGCCACCGCACCCGGCTGAAGCCTTCGGTCACTTCGCGTCGGGCGTTGCCTTGGCCTTGTCGCCACCATGGCGATGCACGGCGATCAGATCGATCTCGACCAGCGCGCCCGGCAACACCAGCCCGGCAACCTTGACCGTCGAACGCGCCGGCTTGTTCGGCTGTGCAGGCGCGCCGAACACTGTCGAGAACGCCGCGTTCATGCCGGCGAAATCGATCTCGCCGCCCTTGGCCGGATCGCCGACCAGGTAGACGGTGGCCGACACCACGTCGCCGTAGTTCAAGCCCAGCGACTTCAGCGTCTCGCCAAGCTTCTTCAGCACCGACGCAGTCTGGATTTCGGTATTGCCGTAAGCCTCGACCGTTCCCTTCGGCGCCTGGGCATTGGCGACATCGGGCAGGTTGCCGCTCAGATAGGTCGTCGAATAACCGTGCGGCACAGTCACCGCGGCGGCGATCGGAAACTTGGGATCGCCGAGCGACGTGCGGGTGACTTCGTCGTGTGCCTGCACGGCAAAGCCGGTGGACAGCAGCACGCCGGCGGCGAGCCAGGACAGCGTGCGGCGACGTGGGGACTGGGAAGGGTTGGTCATGGGTCTAGCTCCTCGTTCTTTCGTTTGTCGTTCTGGTGTCAGGCCGCAGCGTTGCGTTCGGCGATCAGCTTCAGCACCCGATGCGCCGACTGCGCCGAGCCTTCCTGCCAGCCGCTGATGTGGCTCATGTGCTCGCCGGCAAGATAGACGCGGCCGTCCGGCTGGTCGAGCAGGCGGTAGACGGCGTTGTAGGGCTCTTCCCAGTGCGTCCACGGTGCCAGGTTGTAGGGCACGTGATTCCAGGCCACGGTGAGGCCGCGCGTCAGCAATTGGGAGCGTCCGGGAAACAGCGCTTCGATGGCATCGCGCGAAGCCTGCAGCCTTTGCGGAATGCTTTGCTGCATGAAGCGCAGCGCCACGTCATCGAAGTTGTAGCAGCCGATCAGCACGCCACTGGGCTGGAAGTAGCCGCCGCTGGGATACCAGATCAGCTGCACGTCGCGCTTGACGAAGCTCAGGCCGCCGTAGATCTGGCGATCGGTCTCCCAGAAGCGCGGCGACTGCCAGGCGATCTTGTTGGCGCCACCGGATGGAATCTGCCGGATGCCCTCGGCAAACGGTTTCGAGAAATTGGCCGGAACGTTTTCCAGCACCCGCGGCGGAATGGTGCAGATGCAGTAGTCGGCGCTGACCGTCTGCACACGGCCGGTCTTCTTGTCGCGGTAGACGATCTTCACGTCCTGATCGCCGTTGCGGATTTCCTTCACTTCGCTGCCGAGGCGGACGACCGATTTCAGCCGCTCGTGAAACGCCTTCGGGATGCGATCCATGCCGCCGACCGGCTGAAACATGGTCGGCTGCATCTCGAAGGTGTCGTCGAACAGAGGGCCCTGCCAGAACACCGGATCGAGCAGGGTCGGCAGGCTCAGCGGCTCGCGCAGCACACCGACCGCATCGCCGGCCGTGGGAAAGGCGCTGTAACCGGCGCGGCTCGAGCCCGCGTAATGCAGGTTCTTGTCGAGATTGCCGTAGCCGCTCAGGAAGCCGAGAAAGCTTTCGATGTCGACGCCGGTCAGCTCCTGATCGAGCGCGTGCTGGCTGGTGCACTTGGCCAGCAGCTCGGAGACCTGGCCGCGCATGTCGTGCACCGCCTGGCGCATCTCGATCGGCTTGCCGCCGTTGGCGGTATCCGACTGCAGCAGCGCGCTGCGGCTCATGTTCACTTCCACTTCCAGCGCCACGCCGAACTCACGGCAATAGCCGAGGATGGTCTGGTGATGGCTCGGCAGTCGCGCCGGGCCGGCGTTGAAGTAGTGGCCGTTGTCGAACTCGCAGATTTGCCGGCTGCCATCGTCCATCTCGATGCGATCGCCCTTGCGCACCGTCCAGTTGCGGCCGCCGACTCTATCGCGCGCTTCGAGCACGATGCACTGGTAGCCGGCCTTGCCGAGTTCCCAGGCCGAGATCAGCCCGGCGATGCCGGCGCCGAGGATCACCACCTTGCGGCCTCGGCCACTGCCGGCCGTCAGCTGCGGCGTGGTGGCGAGCCCCGGCATGGCCACCAGTCCGAGCGCACGCATCGCGCTCCAGGCCGCTTTACGGCCTCCGGCCGCAGCGAGTGCAGTGACGAACTGACGGCGGCTGATCGGCATGGCGCATTCCCCGGCCCGGGAGCCGGGCGATGGGGAAGCGGCAGCGAAATTCGTGCCGCGCTGCTGCAGGTTCAGCGGATCGGCGCATAGGGCGGCCCATGGCCGCCATCGGCTCTCATCGACAAGCCGAGTCGGCGGCCATGGGCCGCCCTACGAAGTTGGTTTCCTTCCCCCGCGAGCGGGGGAAGGAAAGCCACATCAAGCGCTCAACGCTTCCAGCTGCTCATTCGCAGCAATCCACTCTTCTTCCGTCTCGGCCAGTTTCTTCTTGGCCGCTGCCTGCTCCTTCTGGAGCTTGGTGAAATCCCATTTCTTCTCCGGCGCATACAGCGCCGGGTCGGCGAGCTTCACGGTCAACGTGTCGACGTCCTTGGTCAGCTTGGCCATGGTCTGATCGAGCTTGCGCACGGTGTCCTTCAGCGCCTTGGTCTGGGCGGCGATTTCCTCGGCGCTCTTCTGCGGCTTCTTGTCCTTCTTCTTGCCGCTGCCCGGGTTCAGCTCGCGCGAGTTCAGCCACTTGGCGTAATCGTCGAGATCGCCCACGAACGGCCGGCAGCCGCCTTCTGCAACCAGCCACAGCTGGTCGCAGGTCGAGGTCAGCAGATGGCGGTCATGGGAGACCACCATCACCGCGCCGACGAACTCCAGCATCGCGGTTTCGAGCGCATGGCGCATGTCGAGATCGAGATGGTTGGTCGGTTCGTCGAGCAGCAACAGGTTCGGTTTCTGGTAGACCACCATCGCCAAGGCGAGTCGTGCTTTCTCGCCGCCGGAGAACGGTTCGACGTTCTCGTAGACGCGATCGCCCTTGAAGTTGAAGCCGCCGAGGAAGCTGCGCAGGCCCTGCTCGGTGGCGTTCGGATCGAGGCGCTTCAGATGCAGGATCGGCGAAGCGTTCGGATCGAGACTGTCGGTGGTGTGCTGGGCGAAGTAGCCGACTCTCAGATAACCGTCGCGCATCGCATCGCCCTTCAGCGGCGGGATGGCGCCAGCGATGGTCTGCACCAGCGTGGATTTGCCGGCGCCGTTCGGGCCGAGCAGGCCGATGCGCTCGCCGGGAGCGATCAGCATCCGCACGTTCTTCAGGATCACTTTCTCGCCGTAGCCGCAGACCACGTCGTCGAAGCGCACCAGCGGTGACGGCAGGCGATCCGGCTCGGAGAACGAGAAGCTGAACTCGGAATCGGCATGGACCGCCGACACCAGTTCCATGCGCTCCAGCGCCTTGATGCGGCTCTGCGCCTGCGTGGCCTTGGAGGCACTGGCGCGGAAGCGGTTGATGAACTTCTGCAGATGGGCGACCTGCTTCTGCTGCTTGACGAACATGCCTGCCTGCAAGGTCATCTTCTCGGCGCGAGTGCGCTCGAAGGTCGAATAGTTGCCGGTGTACAGCGTCGCCTTGGTGCCTTCCAGATGCAGCGTGTGGGTAGTGATGGCGTCGAGGAACTCGCGATCATGCGAGATCACCATCATCGTGCCCGGATAGGTGCTGAGCCAGCTCTGCAGCCAGATCACGGCATCGAGATCGAGATGGTTGGTCGGCTCGTCGAGCAGCAGCACGTCGGAGCGGCACATCAGCGCGCGGGCCAGATTCAGACGCATGCGCCAGCCGCCGGAGAAATCGGCGACGGCGGTCTGCTGTGCTTCCTGACTGAAGCCGAGACCATGGAGCAGGGCGGCGGCACGAGCGCGCGCGGCGTAACCGCTGATGTCGTTCAGGCGCTCGTGGATGGCGCTGATCTTGTCGATGTCCAGCGCGTCTTCGGCCTTGACCAGGCGCCGTTCCAGCTCGCGCAGCTCGACATCGCCATCGAGTGCGAACTCGATCGCCAGATCGGGCAGGGACGGCGTGTCCTGGGCCACGGTGGCGACCGCCAGGTTCTTCAGCGAGCTCAGCTCACCCTTGTCCGGCGCCAGCTGACCGAGCACGGCGGCGAACAGGGTCGACTTGCCGGTGCCGTTGCGGCCGATGACGCCGCAGCGCCAGCCCGGATGGATCGTGAAATTGGCATCTTCAAGCAGCGGACGCGGGCCGCGGCGAAGGGTGAGGCGAGAGGCGGAGATCATCCGCGCAGTTTACCGGCTGGCGCGATTCTTGGTGCGCTGCAGCACTGCGTCGGGGCCGGCGCGGCGAAAATCCTCGCCGGCCTCGCTGTCCTCAGTCGTTGTCGACGATCGTCACCGTGCCGCTGGCAGGGCTGCCGAGCGTGGCGGTCTGCGGGTTGCTCAAGCGGATCAGGATGGTTTCCGGGTTCTCTTTCAGCTTGTCGTTGAGGATCGCCACGGTGAACGTCTTGCTCGCGGCGTCACCGCTGGCCCAGACCAGCCTGCCGGCCTTGGCGGTGTAATCGCTGCCGGCCATCGCCAGGCCGTTGGCGGTGGTGTAGTCGATCGCCGCCGTGCCGTAGCTGCCGCCGCTGCGCGTCACGGTGACGGTGGCCACGCCGCCGGCCTCGTTGACCGTATAGCTCGTCGACGACAGTGCCAGCGTGCCGGGCGCGCCGTCGTTGTCGATGATGCTGAGCGTCTGGGTTTTCGTCGCGCCGAGCACCGCGCCGCCGCCCGGCGCGCTCAGGCTCAGGGTGATCGTTTCGTTGGCTTCGGCGGCG
>NZ_JAHFRY010000038.1 GCF_023266035.1 Nevskia sp. | reverse complement strand
TTGTTCGATCGCAGTGCCGGGCTGCCGCCATCAGGGCTGAAGCTGCTGACGGCTCGGCCTGAGACCGCGGTGCGTTCGCATGATGGAGATGTCACCCGCTTGATCCGCCGGGTGCGGATCGGCCCGACTTGAAGGCCTGAGTATTCGCGGTTCGCGTTGCTGCAATCACGGCGAGCTGGAAATCCGCAGCTTCAAGTTTCCATATCTTCCCGGTCTGCTTATGAGCCGGGAAAGCATGAAGCACAGATGATTCGTGCTGTCAGTCTTGATGCTGTAATTCATGACGACAGCTCGGAAGCATGAACTCTATTTTTACGGAATCAATGCGAAAAACTGAAAATCCTGATAAAACCCCAACATTAAGACATTAGTGCTCGGTGGCTGCTTTGCGGCCGCTTGGCGCATGGGTTCAGGAGCGCATATGGCTTTGAAGCAAGGGGATGCAACGACGGCTGCGAGTGCGACGGCTGCCGGAGTCGGTGCCATAGTCAGCAAGCGTCGCGGCTACGCCGGCCGTACGGCCGAACAACTAGCTGCCGAACGTCGCCAACGCTTGCTTGATGCGGCGCTGAGCTTGTTCTCCGAGCGCGGTTTTTCCCGCACGCCGATCGAACTGCTGTGTTCCGCCGCCAAAGTCACCACGCGGCATTTCTACGAACACTTCGATTCCCGTGAGGCCGTGCTGATCGCGCTGTACGAGCAGATCAATCTGGAGACCCGCGCCACTGTCATGAAGGCGTTGCAGGTGCGCGGCAAGACGATCGAAGAACTGATGTTCGCGGCGATCGACGCCTTCATCGAAAGCTGCACGGTCGATACCCGACGCACCCGCATCCTCTGCGTCGAGGTGATCGGCGTCAGCAGCGATATGTTCGAGCGACGCCGTCATTCCGTACACGAGTTTGCGACCATCCTGAACATGTTCACGCAGCAGCTGGTAGACGCTGGCGGCCTGCCGCCGGGCGATTACTGGCACAGCAGCATGGCGCTGATCGGTGCGATCCGAGAACTGATGATTGAATGGCTGATGGCCAAGGAGCGTCCGCCGATCGATACCGTGCACGGCCAGATCAAGGGTCTGTTCCGCTGCCTGATTGCCGGTGCTGGTGCGCTCAATCGCGAGGCGGCGAAGCTCAAAGCTTGAGCCCTTGCCAAGTCCTCCGGCGAAAGTTTTTTCCCGGATTTTCCCGGACGATCGCGCCCTTGCGATAAAGTAATGCGCCTTTTCAGACCCGTGCGCAATAGCGCTGCAGGCTGTCAAGCCGCCCCGAACCAGCCTGGAATTCCGCGATCATGAGCGACTCCCCCGAAGCATCCTTTGATCTCATCGTTATCGGCGGCGGTCCCGCCGGCTACCCGGCCGCGATCCGCGCCGCCCAGCTCGGCATGAAGGCGCTGTGCATCGATAGCTGGCTGAACCGCGATAACACGCCGAGCTTCGGCGGCACTTGCCTCAACGCCGGCTGCATTCCGTCGAAGGCGCTGCTGGAATCGTCCGAGCTGTTTCACAAGGCCGGCCACGAATTCGCGATCCACGGCATCGGCGTCGGCACGCCGGTACTGGATCTGAAGAAGATGCAGGAACGGAAGATGGCGGTGTCCAAGGCCAACTCTGGCGGCGTCAAGCTGCTGTTCCAAGCCAACAAGGTGACCGGCGTGTTCGGCCATGGCGAGCTGCTCGGCAACGGCCAGGTCAAGGTCACGGCCCATGACGGCGTGGCCACCACCTACAAGGCCAAGCACATCCTGATCGCCACCGGCTCGGCACCGGTCGAGCTGAAGAAGATCGCGCCGTTCGATGGCGACAAGATCGTCGACAGCTGGGGCGCGCTCGATTTTTCCGCAGTGCCGGAGCGTCTCGGCATCATCGGTGCTGGCGTCATCGGCGTGGAACTGGGCAGCGTCTGGTCGCGCCTCGGCGCCAAGACCGTGATCCTCGAAGCGCTGCCCGGCTTCCTGCCGATGGTCGATGCCGCGATTTCCAAGGAAGCGCTGCGCCAGTTCACCAAGCAGGGGCTCGACATCCGTCTCGGCGCCAAGGTCAGTGCCGTTGCCAAGGGCAAGACCGATGTCACCGTGACCTACGAGCAGGACGGCGAAACCAAGAAGGAAACCTTCGACAAGCTGATCGTCGCCGTTGGCCGCCGTCCGTTCACCGACAAGCTCGGTGCCGATGTCGCCGGTGTCGCGCTCGACGAGCGTGGCTTCGTCAAGATCGACAAGCACTACAAGACTTCGGCTGCCGGCATCTATGCCGTCGGCGATGTCACCGGAGGCGCGATGCTGGCGCACAAGGCGATCGAGGAAGGCGTGGTGCTGATCGAGCAGCTGCACGGCGAGAAATCCGAGGTCAATTACAACGCGATTCCGTCGGTGATCTACACCAGCCCGGAAATCGCCTGGGTCGGCCTGTCGGAAGAGCAGGCCAAGGCCGCCGGCTTTGAAGTGAAGACCGGTTCCAGCCCGTTCGCCGCCAACGGCCGCGCTCGCGCGATGGAAGCGATCGCCGGCCAGGTGAAGTTCGTCTCCGACGTCAAGACCGACCGCATCCTCGGCGTCCACATGATCGGTCCGTATGTCTCGGAACTCTGTGCCGAAGCGGTGCTGGCGCTGGAATTCGCGGCGACCACCCAGGACATCCAGCTGACCATGCACGGCCATCCGAGCTTGTCGGAAACCTTCCATGAAGCCGCGCTGGCGGTGGATGGCCACGCGATCCACTCCGCCAACAAGAAAAAGTAAATCTTGTTTGGACAGCCCGCGCCATGGCTGGCGCGGTGCCTGTCGGGATGACACACAGGAGTAGATCATGGGGCGTGGTCCGAGCATCGAAGGGCGCAAGAACGCCACCGACGCCGTCAAGGCGAAGAAATTCACCAAGTTCATTCGCGAGATCACCATCGCGGCCCGTGCCAGTGGTGGCGATCCGAATGCCAACCCGCGTCTGCGGCTGGCGATCGACAAGGCGCTGACCGCGAACATGACCAAGGACACCATCGAACGTGCGCTGAAGCGCGGCACGGGCGAGGGCGCCACCGAGCAGGTCGTCGAAATCCGCTACGAGGGCTACGGCCCCGGCGGCGTCGCGGTGATGGTCGACTGCATGACCGACAACGCCACCCGCACCGTTGCCGACGTGCGCGCCGCGTTCAGCCGCAACGGCGGTAACCTGGGGACGTCGGGCTCGGTCGCGTTCCAGTTCACCAAGACCGGCGAAATCATTTTCGACATCCGCGACGATGCGACGCTCGAAGACAAGATCATGGAAATCGCACTGGAAAACGGCGCCGATGACGTCCTCAACGAGGATGGTTTCATCGACGTGCTGACCACGCCGGAAGCTTATCTGGCAGTCAAGGGCGCGCTCGAGAAAGCCGGTCTGACGCCGATCGACTCGGACGTGCTGATGCGTCCGGCGACGCGTGCTGCGCTCGACGGCGAAGCGGCCGTGCAGATGGCCAAGCTGATCGCCCGTCTGGAAGAACTCGACGACGTGCAGGACGTGCATCACAACGCCGATCTTCCGGCCTGAAGGTGGCGGTCAGCGCACCGGTCCGCATCCTCGGCATCGACCCCGGCTCGCGCATCACCGGCTGGGGCGTGATCGAACACGGCGGTAATCGTTCGCGCTGCATCGATCACGGCCGTATTCATCTCGAAGCTGGCGAACTGCCGGCTCGGCTGCTGCGCATTTTCAAGGAAGTGGGCGAGGTGATCCGCCAGTACCAGCCGCAGGAAACCGCGATCGAGGAAGTGTTCGTCAATCGCAATGTCTCCAGCGCGCTGATCCTCGGGCAGGCGCGCGGGGCGGCAATCTGTGCGCTGGCTTTCGCTGACTTGCCGGTGGCCGAATACGCGCCGGCGCAGATCAAGTCCGCCGTAGTCGGCAATGGCCGAGCCGAGAAGCAGCAGGTGCAGCACATGATCAAGATCCTGCTGAATCTGCCGGAAGCGGCGCCTACCGATGCCTCCGATGCGCTGGCCGTCGCCCTCTGCCATGCCCACGTTCGCGGCACAGTGATCAAGACCGGCGAAGCGCTGCGTGGCGCCTGGGGCAATGCGGTGGTGGCGAAACCCCGGACTCCTTCCCCACGATGAACGGCCTCCCAAGATGATCGGCAGACTCAGCGGCACCCTGATCGCCAAGCAGCCACCGCTGCTGCTGCTCGATGTGCACGGCGTTGGCTACGAGATCGAAGCGCCGATGTCGACCTTCTTCAAGCTGCCGGCGATTGGTGAAGCGGTGGTGCTGCAGACCCATCTGGTGGTTCGCGAGGACGCTCAGCTGTTGTTCGGCTTCGCGACCCAGACCGAGAAGAACCTGTTCCGCGAGATCATCAAGATCAGCGGCATCGGGCCGAAGCTGGCGCTGGCGATCCTGTCCGGCATCGGTGTCGAGGATTTCTGGGCGGCGGTCCGTGCCGCGGAGACCGGCCGGCTGGTCAAGCTGCCGGGCATCGGCAAGAAAACCGCCGAGCGCATCGTCATCGAACTACGCGACAAGGCCGGCGCTGGCGGGCCGGGCGATCTCGGCATGCTGAACGCCTCCGGCGTGAGCATTCCGGCCAGCCCGATGTCCGAAGCGCGCGCCGCACTGGAGTCTCTGGGCTACAAACCACCGGAAGCGCAGAAACTCACCGATGCCGTGCACAAGGACGGCATGAGCACCGATCAGATCATCCGCGAAGCCCTGAAACGCGCGATTCGCTGATCCTGACGCCCGTTTCGGCGCGCAGCCGCGCACCCCTTTCCCCCTGACGGGATACCCCGTGTCGCGTCACAGGCGGCAAATGCGGGCCTTGCGGGGCGTGAACTGCTAAAATGCCGGCTTCAATTGGCAGCCCGCCCGCAGGCTTTCCGATGACGACCACGGCCACGAAGCATCGGCCACCGCATCGCAGGAATCCTGAGCCGGTGCGCCTAAAACCGCATTCAGAACACTCTACGAATGACTGATTTCGCCAAAGAAGTTCTGTCCGTCAATCTCGAAGACGAGATGCGGCGTTCCTACCTCGATTACGCGATGAGCGTGATCGTCGGCCGAGCGCTCCCTGACGCCCGTGATGGCCTGAAGCCTGTGCATCGCCGCTCGCTGTACGCGATGAACGATCAGGGCAATCACTACAACAAGCCGTTCCGGAAATCGGCGCGCATCGTCGGCGACGTGATGGGTAAATACCATCCGCACGGCGATACGGCGATCTACGACACCATCGTCCGCATGGCGCAGCCGTTCTCGCTGCGCTACATGCTGGTCGATGGCCAGGGCAACTTTGGCTCGGTGGACGGCGATCGCCCGGCGGCGATGCGCTACACCGAAGTGCGGATGTCGAAGATCGCGATGGAACTGGTCGCCGACATCGACAAGGACACCGTCGATTTCGTGCCGAACTACGACGGTTCCGAGCACGAACCGGCGGTGCTGCCGACGCGCATCCCGAACCTGCTGGTCAACGGTTCGAGCGGCATCGCGGTCGGCATGGCGACCAATATTCCGCCGCACAACCTGTCCGAAGTGATCGACGCCTGCGTGGCGCTGATCGACAACCCGGACATGGATCTCGACGCGCTGATGAAGCTGGTGCCGGCGCCGGATTTCCCGACCGCAGGCCTGATCCTCGACGCTGCCGGCCTGAAGGAAGCCTACGAAACCGGCCGCGGCCGCATCGTGCTGCGCGCCCGCACGCATTTCGAGGACTTCGAGCGCGGCGGCGATCGTCAGGCGATCGTCACCACCGAACTTCCGTATCAGGTCAACAAGGCGCGGCTGATCGAAAAGATCGCCGAGCTGGTCAAGGAAAAGAAGATCGAAGGCATCACCGATCTGCGCGATGAGTCCGACAAGGACGGCATGCGCATGGTCATCGAGCTTCGCCGCGGCGAAAACGCCGAGGTGGTGCTCAACAACCTTTATCAGCAGACCCAGCTGCAGACCGTGTTCGGCATCAACATGGTTGCGCTCGACGACGGCCAGCCGAAGACCATGGGGCTCAAGCAGCTCCTGGAAATCTTCCTGCGCCATCGCCGCGAAGTGGTGACGCGGCGCACGCAGTTCCTGCTCAACAAGGCTCGCGACCGCGCCCACATCCTCGAAGGCCTGTCGGTGGCACTGGCCAACATCGACGAAGTGATCGAGCTGATCCGTCGCTCGCCGAATGCCGCCGAAGCCAAGGCCGGGCTGATGAGCCGCAACTGGCGAGCCGGGCAAGTCGCCGACATGCTGTCGCGCGCCGGTGCCGACGCTTCGCGTCCGCTGGGCCTCGACGCCGAGTTCGGCATGCAGGCGATCATCGGTGCGCTACCGGGGCCGGAAAGCCTGTATCGGCTGTCCGATCTTCAGGCGCAGGCGATTCTTGACCTACGTCTGCAGCGCCTCACCGGCCTGGAGCAGGACAAGATCCACGACGAGTACCGCACGATCCTCGAAGCGATCCTCGACTACATGGACATCCTCGCGTCCGAGCCGCGCCTGCTCGGCGTGATCAAGGCCGAGCTGCTCGACGTCAAGGACAACTTCGGCGACGAGCGCCGTACCGAGATCACCGATTTCGCACTCAATCTGAACCGCGAAGACCTGATCACGCCGATGGACATGGTCGTGACCTTGTCCAAGGCCGGCTACGTCAAGGCGCAGCCGCTGTCCGAGTACCAGGTGCAGAAGCGCGGCGGCCGTGGCCGCACCGCGGCGGCGACCAAGGAAGACGATTACGTCAACGGCGTCTGGGTCGCCCATTCGCACGACTGGCTGCTGTGCTTCAGCTCGCGCGGCCGCATGTACTGGCTGCGCGTGTTCGAACTGCCCACCGGCGGCTCGGGCGCCAAGGGCAAGCCGTTCAACAATCTGCTGCCGCTGGAAGACGGCGAACGGATCAGCGTCGCGCTGCCGATCAAGCGCTTCGACACCGGCCAGTACGTGTTCATGGCCACCCGCGGCGGCACGGTCAAGAAGACGCCACTGGAAGATTTCTCGCGTCCGCGCACCGCCGGCATCATTGCTGTCGATCTCCGGGTCGACGACGAACTGGTCGGCGTGGTGCTGACATCGGGTGAAAGCGACGTGCTGCTGTTCTCCGACGCTGGCCGGGTGATCCGCTTCAACGAAAAGGATGTGCGCCCGATGGGCCGCGGTGCCACCGGCGTGCGCGGCATGCGCCTGATCGTGAAGTCCGGCGCCAGTGACGATGACGAATCGGCGACGGTCGAAGCGGATGGCGAGGAAGCCACCGCCGAACCGATCGCCAGCGGCGCCAAGCTGATCGCGCTGATCGTCGCCCAGGAAGGCGACATCCTCACCGTCTCCGAATTCGGCTACGGCAAGCGCACGCCGATCGCCGGCTTCCCGCTGCGCGGTCGCGGTGGCCAGGGCGTGATTGCTCAGGCGCTGTCGGAGAAGTCTGGCAGGCTACTCGGCGCGCTCGACATCAACGATCGCCACGAGCTGATGCTGATCTCCGACGCCGGCCACCTGATCCGAGTCAAGGCCAGCGAGGTCAAGCAACTTGGTCGCAACACCCAGGGTGTGCGCGTGGCACGGCCGAGCGAGGGTGATCGTCTGGTCGGCCTTGATCGCATCGAACCGGAGCCTGATGTTGTCAATGGGGTGGTCGACGGGGTGGTCGATGAGACGGGTGGGGCATTGCCGACTGATCCGGCACCCATAGCCCTGGAAGACGATACGTCGCCACCGGCGGAGTAAGCGCAGGCAGGTTTTGAATACGCAGTCGTCGGGGCTAACCGGAGCACACGATGAGACAGGGATTCCGTCTGCTGCTGATCGCGACGACTGCGTGGCTTGTGGGCTGCGCAATCGGCAACGAATACGCCTACGACGCCAAGCCGGCGAATCTCGCGTATCAGGGTTCTGGCAGCGTCGCCAGCGCCGTGCACGATCAGCGCAGCTACGTGAAGTCGGGCGACAAGCCGCCGTCTTTCGTCGGCTTGCAGCGCAACCGCTTCGGCATTCCGTTCGATGTCAGCACCACTTCAGGTCAGGCGCTCGATATCGATCTCGGCAAGACGCTGAGCGGCGCGCTGACTTCGGCCGGCTATCGCGAGACCGGTGTTGCCGTCACGTTCAAGGAGTCCGGTGCTGCCGTGCGTGACCGGCTGCTGGCGACACGGGCGCGGCGTCTGGTGCTGCTGACCGTGAATGAGTGGAAAACCGACACCCGGACCAAGGCCGCGCTGTATTTCGATCTGAGCCTGGCGATCTACGACGAGCGCGGCCGGCTGATCGCACGACAGTCGTTGAAGGGCCGCGACGAGATCGGCGGCAAGTTTTTCGGTAACGAGGCTTACGTCAGCGATCGGGCGCCGCAAGCCTTCGCAAACAAGCTCGAGGAGCTGTTCAAGACTGCGGAAGTGATAAAGGCGCTGGGCGGCCAGACTAAGCCGAAGCCGTAGGGTGGGCAGTTAAAGTCTGCGCAGCCTACGCAGCTGCGCAACTACTGAAGCTGGTCGCGAGCGAGATTGGTGCGAATGTCCTGAGCCAGCAGGTCTATCCACTTCGAGGCATTAGGATGGATCTTCGGCACGCCTTCGTCGACTTCGTACTGAAGCACGGCACTGTCGAGATAGCTCATCGAGACGATGCCGCCGCCGTAGGTGATGCGCATCTTCAGCATGTGCTGGCGGACGTTGAGCGTCGCGTCGATGGCGCCGGGCTGTTCGTCGGCTTTTGTCCAACTCCAGCCACGGCCGAGCAAGGAAGACTGGATCGCTTTGGCGACGCTCTTTTCGGCCATTTTTTCCGGCACCGCGATCGGTGTCGGAATGACCATTGGCTTTGCGCCTCGGGCGGCGTGGGCAGTGCCCAGGCTGAACGTCAGGGCCAACAGCAGGAATAGGCGCGGGAAGATTTTCATGAGCTTGAAAGTCGATTGAGGGTTCAGTTGAATCTTGCCGTGGAATCTTGTCGTTGGGGCATTACTTCAGCTTGACGATGGTGCCCTGCAAGGCAACGCCACCGATCACGGAGCCGGCACCGCACTCGTATTCTCTCTCGCTGGACAGCACGCCGCCACGGTAAACGCTGGTGATCTCGACTACCGCATTGCCGCCTTCACGGACCGCGCGTTCCTGCAGCGCGAGCACGGCCGATAGCCATGCCCACTCACAGCCTTCCTTGTCTGACTTATTGAAGAAGTTGGTCTTCTTGTTGGCGGTCACGGTCGCGAAGCGATGCTCGACTTCCGGATAGGCTTGCGGCCCCCAGAACAACTTCACGGCATTGCCAAGCCTGTTTCCGGCGCTGGTCGTGGCATCGGCGATCGGCAATTGCAGGCGTGTATCGCGGGCGACCGCGGATGGCGGTGCCAGCAGCGATGCGATCGTGAGTACGGCAGCGATGGTGTGCATCGGTCGACGCATGTCGATTACTCCCGGTCAGGTTGGACTTGATGTTGGTGGCAACAACGCACGGCGCGGTTGCAACTCAGGAAACACGGCCGAAGATCAACGAAGTGTTGATCCCGCCAAAGGCAAAATTGTTGTTCATCGCGATTCCGGTCTGCAATGCCCGGCCGCCGTCGACGATGTAGTCGAGCGCGCCGCAGCGTCCATCAAGCTCACGCAGATTCAGGGTTGGCGCGAACCAGCCGTTGCGCATCATTTCGATGGTCAGCCAGCTTTCCAGCGCGCCACAGGCACCCAGCGTGTGGCCGAAGTTGCCTTTCAGTGAACTGATCGGGGCTTTGATTCCAAATACTCGCTGACTGGCCTGCGATTCGGCGATGTCGCCCTGTTCGGTCGCCGTGCCGTGGGCGCTGACATAGCCGATCGCCGCCGGAGCCAGCCCGGCGTCGTCCAGTGCCAGCCGCATCGCCACTTCCATCGTCGCGCTGTTCGGATGGGTGACGTGGTCGCCGTCGGAGTTGCTGCCGAAGCCGAGGATCTCGGCAAAGATCGTCGCGCCGCGCGCCAGTGCATGTTCGCGTTCTTCCAAAATCAGCGTGCAGGCGCCTTCGCCGAGCACCAGGCCGTCGCGGTCGCGATCAAATGGGGCGGGCGTGGTGGTCGGCGCGTCGTTCTTGCGGCTGGTCGCATACAGCGTGTCGAACACGGCGGCTTCGGACACGCAGAGCTCCTCGGCACCGCCGGCGACCATCAGATTCTGGCGGCCGAAGCGGATCGCTTCATAGGCATAGCCGATGCCCTGGCTCCCGGAGGTGCAGGCGCTGGCGGTCGGGATCACTCGGCCCTTGATGCCGAAATGGACGCCGATATTGACTGCCGCCGTGTGGGTCATCATGCGGATGTAGGTGGTGGCGTTGATGCCGCCCATGACACCGCTTATCAGCATGCCGGCGAAGTCCTGCAGGGCGTCGGAGCTTCCCGTGCAGGAGCCGTAAGCGATTCCCATGCGGCCGCTTTTCACTACTGGATCGTCGATCAGCCCGGCGTCGCGCAGCGCTCGCTCGGTGGCCAGAGTGGCCATCTGCGCGACCCGGCCCATGGTCCGCGTCATCTTGCGGGTATAGCTAGCCGGCAGCTTGAAGCTGCGCACAGGGGCGGCGAGCTTAGTGTTGAGTTCGGTGTACTGCGCCCATTCCGGCATCCGCTCGACACCACTCGCGCCAGCCCGGAGCTGCGCCTCAATTGCCTGCCAGCTGTCGCCCAACGAGGTGATGCCAGCCATGCCGGTGACCACGACGCGGCGCATCAGCACAGCCCGCCGTTGACCGAGATCACCTGTCGGGTGATATAGGCCGCACCCGGCGACAGCAGATAGCTGACCAGGCTCGCCACTTCCTCGGGCTCGCCGATGCGTTTGGCCGGAATCATCTTCAGAGCTTCTTCGAGCGGTAAGTCGTTGATCATGCTGGTGCGGATCAGCCCTGGGGCGACGCAGTTGACGGTAATGTTCCGGCTGGCCAATTCCACGGCCAAGGCCTTGGTGGCACCGATGATGCCAGCCTTGGCGGCGCTGTAATTGACCTGGCCGCGATTGCCGACCAGCCCGGCGACCGAGGCTAGGGTGACGATCCGGCCTGACGCGCGGCGGCGGATCATCGGCATGATCAGGGGATTGAGCAGGTTGTAGAAACCGTCAAGATTGGTGCGCATGACGATGTCCCAATCCTCACCCGTCAGCGCCGGGAACGCACCATCGCGGGCGATGCCGGCATTGGCGACCACACCGTAGGGCGCGCCAAACTCGGCGCAGTCGGCTTCGAGTGCGGTGGCGGTCGCGGCGCGGTCAGCGACATCGAAGCAGAGGCTGCGGGTTTCGGCGCCGAGTGCGGCGGTAGCGGCCTGCGCTTCATCGAGCGCCGCTGATGGCTGACGGCCATGCAGCACCAGGTTGTAGCCGTCCGCTGCCAGTCGCAGCGCGATCGCGCGGCCGATGCCGCGGCTGGAGCCGGTGACCAGCACCCAGGGTCTGACGATGGAATTCACCGGGCTTGTTCCTTCAGGAAGACTTGAATGTCGGGCGGACGGTAGGCCTTGATCTGCGCCGTTGCGATGACGATTTTGCCCGTGCGGATTTCGCAGTCGAAGGCGGCGAGGGCATCGTTATCCAGCATCACCAACTGCGCATGGATTTCGAGGGTCGCCGTCGGCAGGAAGCGCTCGACCGCGCAGCGATAGCGCCGCGTGCCAATCAGCAGCGCGACTCCAGGCCGGCGGCCGGCCTGATGTGCTTCGATGCCAGCCCAGGCTGCGGCGGTCTGGGCTATGTATTCGATGCCAGCCCAGGCCGGCACCCCGCGCTCGTCGCACAGGAAGCTGTCGCGGCGAATGGTTACGGTCGCGGTCAGCCAGTCAGCGCCGTAGTCGCTGATGCCATCGAGCAGCAGCATCGGGGCGGTCTGCGGCAGTAACTGCGCTGGCGTGTAGGCGAGGCCGAGGATCAATTCAGCGGCCATTGGCAGCCTGCGTAAGGAGATCGAGGCAGTAGGCCGGCGAGTGATGGACGATCGTCAGGCGGCCGTTCCAGGGATCGGCGTCGGCGTAGTGAATTTCAGCGATCAGTCGATGGGCCAGATGAATTTGCCGCGTGTCGGGGCGTGGCTGCATCACTCGCCATTGCGTGTCTTTTGCAGCGAGTTCCAGCGCCTCCAGTGGCCAGAACGCCCACTGGATGTCGAGGGCCATGCGTTGCGGGTCGAAAGCGGTGGGCAGGGCAGGATCGAGTTGGGACGTCAGCTGCCGGTTGGCGTCGACATTGATGGTCAGCAGCCGCCGACCGGCCGGGCCGATGCAGACACTGCGCCAGCCGGCGGCATCGGCCGCGAAGGCGCATTGCAGCGCCAGTTGATGGCTGCCGAAGCTCGCGGCCAGCGTCTGGGTGGCCGAAGGCGGCAGGCTGGCGGCTAGCTCGGCGAGCGGAAACGGTCGGTCTTCTGCCGCCGGCAGCAGCGCGCAGCCGGCGTTCAATACAAGGCCGATGACCAGCAGCGCGCGGATTAGCACGGTGCTTCCTCGCGCTCAGGTGCCGGCCCGAGCCAGATCGCGAGCAAGAAGATCAGCGCGATGCCCGGTGCCAAGGTCAGGCCGATCGCGCGGATGAACGGCGTGCTGCTCAAGGTCAGCAAGCCGAAGGACAGCAAGGTGGTCAGCGCCGACAGACCGACGGCGAGCAGCACCGTGACCTGCGTGCGCCGGCCTTCGCGCAGGAACACTGCATAGTCGACGCCCATGCCGATCAGCAGCAGCAGTGCCAGCACGTTGAACAGATTGGCGCTGATGCCAGCCCAGCCGAGCAGCGCCATCGCGATCAAGCTGCCACCGACCGGCGGCAGCAGGCACAACAGACCGCCGAGCCAGCCGTAGCGCAGCGCCAGCAGCACGAAGATTGCGAAGCTGACGGCGGCCATCAGCCCGACCGCGCCTTGGCGATAGCGGCTCATCAGTGCCGACACTTCGCCGATCCGGTCGATCAGGTGGACACCCGGCAGGCGGTCGATCGCCTGATCCAGCGCCTTGGCATCGCGCAGGCCGTTCAGCGTCACGGCACTGGCCCAGTGGCCGCCGATCTCGCCAAGCCACAGCGGTCGCAGCGCCGCCGATGCCGGATCGGCGAGCCAGCGTTCCGGGGTCAGCAACGGGGCTTCCGCATCGGCGGCGGCGCGTGCTTCAGCGATCGCGGCATCGCTCGCTCCGAGCTGCCGCATCAGTGCTGGCAGCAGGCCATTCGCCGAGTAGACCTGCGCGCGTTGCAGCGCCTGATTGTCGGTCTGCCGCTGCATCGACGGCAGCAGTCGTGACACCGCGAGCCAACCGTCGAGCGCGTCCCGCTGCTGCAGTCCGGACAGCACGGCCGTCAGTGCTTCCTCGCGCTGCAGCAGCGCTTCCGCCGACTCCGCAGTCAGCAGCAGATAGCGGCTGTCGGGTGCAATGCCGAGCAGCGCGCGCAGTGCCTTTTCCTCGCTGATCAGCTCGGGCGGCGAGGACTGCATCAGGCGGATGTCATCGCGGAACGTGAGCCGGGCCAGGCCGGTGGCGGTCAGGCCGATCAGCAACAGCGCGCCGCCGATGTGCCACAAGCTCGCCCGGAACTGGAAGCGGCTCGCCGACAGCCGCTGCGCGATCTTCAGCACCAGCGGCTGGTGCTGCTTCGACACGCTGGCCCGCGCCAGCCGCGGATACAGGCAGAGCACACTGGCGCAGGAAAACATCAGGCCGACGATCGAGAACAGCGCCATCTGGCGCAAGCCCGGAAACGGTGGGATCAGCAGGGTGGCGTAGCCGAGTGCCGAGGCAAGATGGCCGATCAGGATCGCCATGCCGACTTCGCGGTAGCCCATCAAGCCGGTCCAGCGGTCGCGGTCGCGGAACTGGTCGGAAAAGAAATGCAGCGAGTAATCCACCGCCACGCCGATCAGGCTGGTGCCGAACACCATGGTGATCAGATGCACGCTGCCGAAGGCCCACTGGCAGGCCAGCAGCCCAGCAGCAGCACCGACCCCCAGGGACAGCAGGCTCAACACCAGCGGTTGCAGCGAGCGGAACGTCAGCCAGATCAGCAGCACGACGGCCGCACTCGACAGGCTGCCGAACAGCGACATCTCCGACTTCGCGCGCCGCGCCGCATCGGCTGCATGCAGCACGACACCGGAGCGCAGCACCTGCACGTCCGGCGCTTTCGCGAGGACGGAGTCGAGTGCAGCCGTGACCTGGTCCTGCGCCTCCGCCGCGAACGGGCTGCCGGCGGTCTCTAGAGCGATCAGCACCCAGGTGATCGCGTCGTCGTGGACCACCAGCAGGCTGCGATCCAGCGTTGCGCGGCCAGCCAGCTGCGACTGCGCGAGCACGAAGCCGGACAGCAGTCCGGTCAGGTCCTGCGCCGCAGGCACCACGCGGCCGAAGGCGGCCGGCGCGTACAGCGCCTGCAGGGCTTCGTCGCGCAGGGCATCGGTCCGACCTTGCTGCAAATCACTCCGATGGGCATCGGACAGCAGGCCCAGCCGATACGGCAGCAGGGCGCCGGCGCTCGCCGCCCAGTCCTTGCCGATCTCGAACTGCACGTTGGCGAAAGCCTGCGAAGCGCGTAGCTGTCCGGCGATGACCGTGGCTGCCTTGCGTGCCGCCTCCGGATCGGCAGCTCCGATTAAGAGCGTCAGGCGACGCGCGATGTGCTGCTCGAACACGGTTTTCGCCGTGTCCAGCGCCGGATCGCGGCCGTCGGCAGGCAGCAGCGCCAGGATGTCGGTCTCGAAATGCAGGCCGCGCTGCAGTTGCAGCGCCAAGCCGCAGGCCAGCAGCGCCAGTACGGCGACGAACAGGCGGAAACGCAGGATCATTTCGCGAAGCGCGCCCGCTCGTCGGTGGTCGGCAGCTCGCTACTGGCGCGCAGGCGCTCGAAACGGATTTCGGTCAGATCGCCGAGTGAGTCGGCAAAGCTGACCCGCTCGATCTGGGCACCGCCGTGCAGGCTCAAATGCGGCGTCAGCGCCTTGAGCGCTTCATCGCGCGGTACCAGATCGAGCTGCCAGGCATCGACGCTGCCGCTGGCGTTCAGTTCGAAGCGTTCGGCGAGCGCGTCGAGATCCAGCTCGAACATGGCGATGAACAAGGCGGCGATCGGCCGCAGCGACGACTGGTTGGCGTTCTGCGGGATCAGGCCACCGCTGCCGTGCACGCCGCTGCCGTCGAGGATGAATTCGGACTGGATCGGTTCGCGGCTGCGCCAGGCGATGCCGATCCTGCGCAGAAACAGAAAATCGCCGTGGGAGACCAAAGGCTGCGGGAAGCCAGACAACTGTCGGGTCTGGGTGAAATCGCCATGCAGCGATTTTGCCTGCTGCATGCCGGCCAGCGACTTCGCGAGCAGGCTGTGCAGTTCGGCCACGGTGGTCGCCGCATGGACGGACAGCGGCAACAGCAGCGCGATCAGCAGGCTGGCCAGCCGCGCGCGGATCACGGCGCGATGCCGAGACGGGCGAACAGCACATCCGGCGAGCGCAGGCACATCTCGCCGGTTTTCAGATCGACCGCGACCTGATCGCTGCGGCCCTTGCACAGGCGGACGCCGGTTGCAGCATCGCTGATCAGGTAGTCGATGCGCAGCCGGTACTCCCATTCGCGCAAGCTGGCGCGGACGCTCAGTTCCTGCTCGAACAGCGCCGATTTCACGTAGCGGGCGCGCAGGTCGATGATCGGCCAGGAATAGCCCGAGGCGACCATGTCGTCGTAGTTGTAGGCAAAGCTGCGCAGCAGTTCGCAGCGCGCCAACTCGAAATACTTCGCGTAGTGGCCGTGCCAGACGATGCCGGCCGGGTCCAGATCGTGGAACGGCACGCGCAGCCGCGTTTCGGCGCTGCGGCTTGCGGGGTCGATCATCGCAGGCTCCTGCGGCGCGCAAGCAGCATTGGCAGGCTGCGCAGCATTCCGAAGAACAGGCGGGTGTGCATCCAGCTGATCCTCAGGTTGTCGCGCCACAGATTGAAGTGTGAGACGCCATCGGCCGGGTAGGTGACCGGTGTCGGCAGGCCCAGCACGGCAACGCCTGCCCAGTGCATGCGGACCATGATTTCGGTGTCGAATTCCATGCGCCGGCCAATGGAGGAGGTTTGCCAGGCAGCGAGTGCGCTCGCCAGCGGATAGACGCGAAAGCCGCACATCGAATCGTGGATTTCCAGCGAAAGAGTATTGATCCAGACCCAGACATGGGTCGCATAGCGGCCATACAACCGGGCTTTCGGCACGCTGGCATCGTAGACCGGAATGCCGGTGATCAGCGCGTCCGGTCGAGTCGAAGCCAGCGCCAGCAAGCGCGGGATGTCGGCCGGCAGATGTTGGTGATCGGCGTCGATCTGCACGGCGTGCGTGCAGCCGGCGCTGGCGGCGGCTGCGAAGCCGGTCATCACCGCTGCGCCCTTTCCGAGGTTGACCGGATGGCGCAGCAAACGCAGCCAGCCGGCTTCGGCCACAGCCAGCTGATCAAGCACGGCAGCCGACTGCGGCCCGCTGCCGTCGTCGACCAGCCAGCAGCGCAGGCTGAGCGGCCGCAAGGCCGCCACAAGCCCGGCGATGGCCTGCTCATGACGGTAGAACGGCACGACAATGCCGGCTTCAAGCATCGGCAAAAGCGATGTCGCCGCTGGAGAAATCGCCTCGTACGTCCCAGTAGCGGAAGCGCAGCGCGGTGTCGTCACCCGTCAGCGACAGGCAGGGACGATCACCGGGCTGGATCACGCGCATGAATTTCAGCGCGCTGATGCTGACGAAACGCGGCGGCAGTTGCGGGAAATGATCGCGGCCAAAGCCGATCGCCCAGTCGACCTGGACAAGGCCAGCCACCATCGGGGCTTCCGCGAAATGGCCTACGAACTGCGGCAGGTCCGCGCCGATCAGCAGTTCAAGATCGACAGCCGATGATCGCCGCGTCGTGGCGACGACCTGTGGCCTAGGGTTCATGCGGTGTGCGAGGTATCCGCAAGCATCGCTCGCACGGCTTCGACGATGTCTGCGACGGTCCGGACATGGCGAAATTCTTCGGGTTGAATCTTTCGGCCGGTGGTTTCCTTGAGCTTCAGGATCAGGTCGATGGCGTCGATACTATCGATGTCGAGATCGTCGTACAGCCGCGCCTCGGGCCGGATCTTCGCCGGATCGATTTCAAACAGTTCCACCAGCACGCGCTTCAGGTGTTCGTGGATATCGTCGGTGCTTTGCATGGACTCGAGAAATGGCAATGGCTGGGTCATGTACTGACGCCTGGCGGTCAAAAATTATAACGACCCACCGCGAACGACGACGCTGGCGGCCGAGGTCAACGTGATGTCTATCGCAGATGCTGTCGCCCAGCGTCAGCGGCGCAGGCCGACGACGTTGATCAGCGTTTCCTCGCGAGTCGCGGACGGTTTACGGCCGAACAGGCGCTCGACGATGCCGAGGTCCGGGCGGCTCCACCACAGGAACGGGTAGGACACGGCGGATGGTGCGACCTCGAAGCCGCTGTCGCGGATCATCGCGAGGTACTCCGGGGCTGTGCGCTGCACGTCCATCGGGTGACGGAACAGCAGGCGGATGATCCAGGAATGGATGTAGCGGCGGGTCGATTCCGAGAACAGCAACACGCCGCCCGGCTTCAGCACGCGATGGAACTCGGCCAGCGCTTCGTGCTGATGCACCAGGTGATGGAAGGTCTGGTGGCAGAGCAGCAGGTCGGCCGACTGATCCGGCAACGGCAGACGTCGGTCGTTGCCGAGCAGCAGTTCGACGTCGAGGCCGGCACGCATCGCCGTTTCCACCGAGGCTGCAAGCATTTCCGGCGCGACATCAACGCCGATCAGCCGTTCCGGCGCGAAACGCTGCTGCAGACGCTGGAACGAATGGCCCCAGCCGCAGCCGACATCGACCACCACTGGATAGCTCGTACGGCGCGCCGGGATCAGGGTTTCGAGGTTGTCCAGCGCGCGCTCGAGGACATGCTGGATCCAGGTTTCGGTGCCGAGGAACCAGACGCCGAAGCGCGATTCGGGCACGTGGCTGGCGAGTGCCGGGTTCATGGTGCTGTCGATGGATGGCACGTCGGAATCTCGCGATGGCGGCGCGTCACTGCGCATGGCGGCAGTCTAAGGTGGGTCATGGGTGTCGCTCCAGTAGTCGTAGAAGTTGAACCAGTTGTAGGGCGCGGACCGCGCCTGCTGTTCAAGCAGGCCGGCATAGCGCTGTGCACAGGCTTGCAGCGCGGCGTCGCGGTCGACACGCGGCAGGTCGATAGACGCTTCCAGCAATTCGAAATGTGCGTCGTAGATCCGGCCGCCGCGATGAACGCCGAACGCAGCGACCACCGGCAGTTTCAGCGCACTGGCCAGCACCCAGGGGCTGGTTGGCAAGCATGTCTTGCCGCCCAGGAACGTGACGCCGACCGAGGGCTCGTCGCCGCGCACCCGGTCTGCCATGACGCCCAGGCTGTAGCCGGCGCGGATCGCATCGCGCAGTGCCAGCACCAGTGTCGGGCCGCGCTCGGAGGCGTCGATGATGCTGGCGGCGAAGCCGGGGTCGAGCCGCTCAATCAGGCTGGTGACCATGCGGCCGTGCTGGCGATCGAGCAGGATCTTCAGCGGCAGTTGATGCAGTTCCGAGCCGATCACCCGTAAGGCTTCAAAACTGCCGAGATGCGACACCAACACCAGCGCCGGCTCGCGGCGCTCGAACAACGCCAGCACGGCATCCGAGCGATGGATGTTCAGCTTGAGCTGGCGGCCGTTGTCGCCGGTCAGCAGCAGGCGGTCCAGCGAACAGGCGGCGAAGGTGAAGAAATGCCGGGCGAGGTCGGTAAGCCGGGGCTCACGGCTGAGCGCGCGGCGCAGGTACTCGCGTGATGCACGACGTGCGCTGCCGGCGGCGATCAGGAACCAGACGACCGTTGGCCACAGCAGCAGTCGCGCCGGTGCCCGGCCGAGCCGGCGCACTACCCAGGCCAGCAGGCCGACCCAGAACACCGTGCTGCGCTCGCGCTGGGACTCCCAGCCGGCGCCATCGGCACTCACGCCAGCAGGGCGTCCGCGTCGATCGGACGGCAGTGCTGGGCCAAGGTCCGCAGGCGCAGGCTGCCGGCCTTGCCGACGTAGGGGTTGTCGGTATCCCAAGCGTAGCCAGCGAGGATCGAGCAGAGGTAGCGACGGATGCGCGGGTCCTGGGCTTCGTGGAAAAAGATGTCCTGCAAGCCGCCCTGATACCAGCTTTCGACGAAGTTGCGGAAGGTGTCGACGCCGAGCCTGAGCGGCTGCTCGAAGTCCGCTGCCCAGTCCACGGTTTCGCCTCTGAGCTGCCGGCCCAGTGCCGCACTCGCCAGATGCGCAGACTTCATCGCGATGGTGACGCCGGAGGAGAACACCGGATCGAGGAATTCCGCTGCATTGCCGAGCAGTGCGAAGCCGGGGCCGGACATCTGGGTGACGTTCGCTGCGTAACCACGCAGCTCGCCGACCGGCAGCGCCGGCTGGGCCTGCTTGAGCAGTTCGCGCAGGCCTGGGTCTTCGTTGATCAGCGCCCACAGCCGCTGTTCGTTGCTGCCGGGATAGCTTTGCAGGACGGCATCGTCGGCGACCACGCCGATCGAAGCCTTGCCGTTGGAGAATGGAATCAGCCAGAACCAGATGCCGCGATTGACCGGATGCACGGTGACGTGGATCTTCTGGCGATCGAAGGCACCGGATGCAATGCCATCGAACACCTGGGTGAACAGCGCGGCGCGCATCGGGAACGCCGACGGCACTTCGAGCTTCAGCAGCTTCGGCAACACCCGGCCAAAGCCGCTGGCATCGAGCACGAAGCGCGGCTGCAGGTCTTCGATGGAGCCATCGACATTGCGGGCGCTGAGCTTCGGGCGCTCGCCGGAGATGTCAGCGGCGACGATCTCGACCTGATAGCGCACCGTCGCGCCCATTCGCTCGGCCTCGTCGATCAGCAGCTTGTCGAATTCGCCGCGCGGCACCTGGTAGGTGTAGCCGGGACCAGGTGTGCTCTTGTCGGCGAAGTTGTAGTTCGAGCGTCCCTCGCGATAGCGGAACGCGGCACCATTCTTGTACTGGAAGCCGGCCATCTGCACGGCCGGCAGCAGACCGGCGCGGTCGATCAGGTCCAGGCTCTGCGCCAGCAGGCTTTCGCCAACCGAGAAGCGCGGGAAGGTCTGCCGTTCCAGCACAGTCACCTTGAATCCCTGCTGGACCAGCAGGGCTGCTGCCAGCGAGCCTGCCGGGCCGGCTCCGATGATCGCCACGTCGGTCACGGTCGCATCCTCAATGAAATGGGTAAACGCATCATCGCCCAGCCGACGCCGTTTCGACATCCGGCAGCGGCGGCGCGGCCCATTGCCTTGTGAACCACTGCTCCCAGTGCCGCGACAGCCGCCGCGCGGCGATCGCCATACTCGGCGCCTCGGCCAGCCAGGGTGCCGCGCTGTACGGCTCGCCAACGACGATCGTGTACTGCACGCGGCGCGCCGGCACCCGGTACCAGGCCTGGCGCTTGGTCAGCGTGACCGGCTCGCAGCGAATGCTGACCGGCAGGATCTCCGCGACCGATTCCAAAGCGATGCGCGCGGCTGCATGCGGAATGCGGATCGGCTCGCCGGGCACGGTGCGTGTGCCTTCGGGGAAGATCAGCAGCGAACGGCCGGCCTTGAGGCTGGCCGAGCAGTCAGTCACCAGTTGGGTCGGCGTTGAATTGCTGATGTAGCCGGCCCAGGTCACGGCCTTGCGGGTGAACGGATTGCGGAACAGCGCCTGCTTGACGATGCAGTCGCTCTCCGGGATGTAGCCGAGCAGCAGTACCACGTCGATCAGGCTCGGATGGTTGGCGATGATCAGCAACTGGCCTCGCCTCTTCAGCTTGTCGGCACCCTGGATGTCCCAGCGAATCAAGCCGAGCAGGCGCATGGCATGGGAAAAGGCACCGAACCAGCGCGACACGATCCACTGCACTCGCCGTCGCAGCTTGGCCGGATCGCCTGCGCCAATCCGTGCCAGTGGCAGCACCAGTGGCGCGAATACCAGACCGGCCAGGCCGAACAGCGCGAACGCGATGCCCGTGCGTAGCTGACGCCAGCGGTAGCGAATCCAGGCGGGCAGGCCGGTCGGTCGGTAGAGGTGATCGGGGACCAAGGTCAGACGGATCGCAGTTCGCGGGGCCGTCAGTGTAATCGGCGGCTTGTTGCCGCCGTCATCGGCGTCGTCGACCTTCATGCAAGAATATTCAGGTCGAGGGACTCCCGGACTACCGTCCGCAGGTCGCGTCCCATTCATCCAATTGAGGCAGCTAATAAATGACGGTAATGACGGCCCAGACTGCCGCCGAACGCGAGATGGCCGAACTACTGATCGGCGCGCTGAACATGACGCATCTGAAGGCTGATCGGGTCGATCCGACCGCGCCCTTGTTCAGCAATACCGGCGGCGGCTGGGGCCTGGATTCGATCGACGCGCTGGAAATCGCGCTCGCCGTGCAGCAGCAATACGGCGTCGAACTGCGTTCCGAGGACGAGCAGGTCAAGCCGGCGTTTGCGTCGCTGCGCACCTTGACCGAACTGATCGTCAGCCGCTGCGCTTAGCCCACTCATCGACGATGAAGTGGCTCTCGGTGCTGCTGGTCGCCGCCTATCCGCTGCTGGCGCATCTGGCGGTCTGGCTGCATGCGCCGCGACTGGTCTGGCTGGCGCTGCTGTCCTTGTCCACGGTGCCGCTGGTGCCGGGGCTGGTTGCCGGTCGCTGGCAGGCCTGGCTGCTGCTGCCGCTGATCGCCGCCGGCCTGTATCTGCTGACGGCGGCCGGTGCCGGCCAGTACGCGCTGTATCTGTCATCGCTGATCATTCCGATCTTGTTGATGGGGGTGTTCGGCAGCAGTCTGCGGGTGGGCCAGACGCCGATGATTACTCGCATGGCCCAGCAGTCGCCGGACCCGATGACGCCGGAAATCGCTCGCTACACGCGCCGCTGGACCGAGATCTGGACCGCCTCGTTCGGGCTGATGGCGCTCAGCGCTGCCGTGCTGATCGCGCTTGGCAAGATCGAGTTGTGGTCGCTGATGACCAACCTCGTCAACTACCTGCTGCTCGCGGCCCTGTTCGCCATCGAGTACGGCTACCGCCGCTGGCGCTACCCGGAACGCCAGCGCACCGGCTTCATCCGCTATCTGCGCAACGTCGCGCAGTTCGACATCCGCGCATGAGCGGTCCGGTCGAGATCATCGTCTGGCGGGGCGGACAGTCGGTGTCGCGTTCGCAGTTCGATGCGGAAGCCCGACAACTCGCCGGCGCGCTGCCGAAGGATCGCGCGCTGCTGAACCTCTGCCAGGACCGCTACCGCTTCCTGCTGGCACTGGCGGCTGCCGGCATGGTCGGCGCGCGCAGCCTGCTGCCGACGAACAGCGACGCCATCACGGACGATCAGGCTGCATTCCGGCTCGACGATGCCGGCGTGGACGCGCTGCGCGCTGCGGCGATTGGCGTTCCACGCGCCGCCCAGCCGGCAGTGACCGTCTACACCTCGGGCAGCAGTGGCCAGCCGCAGGCACACCCGAAAAGCTGGCCGATGCTGATTGAACCGGCGCGGCGCGCGGCTGCACGGTTGTTTGACGGCACGCGGCCCAACATCGTCGCGACGGTGCCGTCGCAGCACATGTACGGCCTTGAAACCACCGCGATCTGGGCGCTGGCCGGGCTGGCTGCGATCCACGATGGCCGGCCGTTCTACCCGCAGGACATCGCCGCCGCGCTGGCCGAAATCCCCCTGCCGCGCCTGCTGGTGACGGTGCCGTTGCACCTGCGCGCGCTGGTCGCGGCCGGCATCGTGCTGCCGACGCTGCACGGCATCGTCTGCGCTACAGCGCCACTTTCAGACACGCTGGCAGCGGAAGCGGAAGCACAGTTCGGCTGCCCGGTGCGCGAAATCTACGGCTGCACCGAAGCCGCGAGTGTCGCCACCCGGCGCACCACCGGCGGCCCGGCCTGGCAACTGCACGCCGATACGCGACTCGACATCACGACCAGCCCAGCCAGGCTGGTTGCGCCCTGGCTGCCGGAACCCGTTCCGCTGCACGACCAATTCGCCTTGCAGGACGACGGTTGCTTCAGCTTGCTCGGCCGCAGCGGTGATCTGCTGAAAGTCGGCGGCAAGCGCACGTCGCTGGCCGAGCTGACCCAGACCTTGCTGGCGCTGCCCGGCGTCGTCGATGCTGTGGTGTTCATGCCGGACGACGATGTCGCCGCGCGCCCAGCCGCGCTGGTCGTCGCCCCCGGTCTGAGCACAGCACAGATCCGCGACCAGCTCGCCAGCCGGATCGACGCCCTGTTCCTGCCGCGGCCGCTGCATCGGGTCGATCGTCTGCCCAGATCCGACAGCGGCAAGCTGCCTTTGCGTGACTTGCGGCTACTGCTGGTGCAGGCCTCGTCGTGATGCGCGTGCCGGATGTGATATCCGCCGAGCATCCGGCATTGCCCGGTCATTTCCCCGGCCGGCCGATCGTGCCCGGCGTGCTGCTGCTCGATCGCGTCGTCGCGGCGGTACTGGCCGACGCGCCGGGCTGCGTGCTCGTCGGCTTCCCGGCGGCGAAATTCCTGCGTCCGCTGGCCGGCGACGAAGCTTTCGAGATCTTCTGGCAGCGCGAGGGCGAGCTAGCCGCGTTCCGCTGCCTGATCGGCGATACGCTGGTCGCCGAAGGTCGGCTGCAATTGCGCGCGATCGCCCCAACATGACGCCGCTGGCGATTCCCGCGTTCACGGTAACGACTGCGCTTGGCCGTGGCCTCGGCGCACAGCTTGGTGCCTTGCATCGTGGCCGCAGTGGCCTGCGCGCTGCGCCGTTTGAAGGCTGCGGACTGCCCGGCTGGACCGGCGTTGTCGACGGCCTCGACCAGCCGCTGTCGGCACCTTGGCAGGACTGGGATTGCCGCAACAACCGGCTCGCCGAACTGGGCTTGCAGCAAGACGGCTTTTTCGAAGCGGCAGTGCGGTTGCGGGAGCGACACGGTGCTGCGCGAGTCGGCTTGTTCATCGGCAGCAGCACCGCCGGGGTACACCAGACCGAGGGCGCGTATCGCGAACGCGGCAGCAGCAGCGGGCCGCTGCCGGCCTGGTTCCGCTATCGCAACACCCAGAATATGTATTCGGTCGCCGACTACCTGCGGCTCAGGCTCGGTCTCGACGGCGTCAGCATGGTCATTTCGACGGCCTGCTCGTCGAGCGCCAAGGTCTTCGCCAGCGCCCAGCGGGCGATCGCCGCCGGTTTCTGTGATGCGGCGATCGTCGGCGGCGTCGACAGCCTGTGCCAGACAACACTTTACGGCTTCAATTCGCTGCAATTGCTGTCGTCCGCGCCTTGCCGGCCGGCTGACATCGCCCGCAACGGCATTTCGATCGGCGAAGCGGCTGGTTTCGCGATCGTCGAGCCAGGTGCCGACGCAGCTTTTGCCTTGCTCGGCTATGGCGAATCCAGCGACGCCTGGCACATGTCGGCCCCAGAGCCGGACGGGCGCGGGGCGTTCGAGGCGATGTCGGCTGCGCTGCAACGTGCATCGCTGATTGCGGCGGCCGTCGACTACATCAACCTGCACGGCACCGCGACACCAGCCAACGACCTTGCCGAATCACGCGCCGTCTGCCGTGTGTTTGGCAGCGCAACGGCTTGCAGTTCGACCAAGGGCTGGACCGGTCACACGCTCGGTGCCGCCGGCATCGTCGAAGCGGTGTTGTCGCTGCTGTGTCTCGAAAACGGCTTGATTCCGCGTTCGCTGAACAGTGTCGAGATCGACCCGGCGATCGAGGCGGACATCATTCTTGAAACCCGCAGGGCACCGATCCGGCACGTGCTGAGCAATTCCTTTGGCTTCGGCGGCAGCAATTGCAGCCTGCTTTTTGGCAGGCAGCCATGAGCCTTTTTGTCGACGCTATTGGCGTGGCGATGCCCGGCCTCGACGGCTGGCCGGCGACGGCAGCCGTGCTGCGCGGCGACGCGTCGTGGATCGCAGCGGCATTGTCGTTGCACGCGCCGAATCTGCTGCCGCCGAACGAACGACGCCGCGCCACGGCGGCCGTGCGGCTGGCGTTCAAGGTCGCCGAGGAAGCGATTGCCGCGAGCATGTTACCGGCATCAGGCATTGCCAGCGTGTTCGCATCCTCCGACGCCGATACCGACGTGATCCACCGCATCTGCACCGCGTTGGCTCGCGACGGCCGCACTGTATCGCCGACCGATTTCCATAATTCGGTGCACAACGCCGCACCCGGCTACTGGAGCATCGCGATCCAAAGCAGGCTGCCGTCGGTCAGTCTGTCGGCCTGGGACGGCGTATTTGCCGCCGGGCTCAATGAGGCGGCCGCGCTGGTGATGGTCGAGCGGCTGCCGGTGCTGCTGGTCTGCTACGACACCACACCGCCGGAGCCCCTGCTGGCGACGCGCGGACTCGCCGCGGCAGGTGGCGTGGCATTTCTGCTGGTACCTGTTCGCTCTGCGGCGACCATCGCGCGCCTGATCGTCACGCCATCCACCCAGTCGGAATCGGTGATCAATGACACTGCGCTCGAAGCCTTGCGGCTAGCCGGGACCGCCACCCGCGCGCTGCCGCTGCTGCAACAACTGGCGGGCCGCGAACCGGGCAGGGTGGTGATCGCCGCAACCGGCAGCCGATGCATCGCGATCGACATCGAACCATGCTGAATCGGGCCGAGATCGCCGCCCTGATTCCGCACGCTGGCCGCATGTGTCTGCTCGACCAGGTGCTGCGCTGGACCCCGGACGAGGGGGTATGCGAGAGCCGTAGCCATCTCGCGGCCGATCACCCGTTGCGCCGCGACGGTCAGTTATCCGCCCTACACCTGATCGAGTACGCCGCGCAGGCCGCAGCCGTGCATGGCGCACTGACTGCAAGTGCGGATGCGCCGCGCCACGCCGGCCTGCTGGCCGCAGTGCGCAGTGTCGAACTGGCCGTGACCCGGCTCGACGATCTGCCGGATGGGCTTCATCTGCACGTTTGGAGGATCGCCGCCAATCCGCAGGGCCGGATTTACCGCTTCGAGGCGCGCGTCGGCGAGTGGCTAATCGGCAGCGGCAGCCTGGTGATCATTGTCGAGCGCTGAGCTTAGGCCGAGTCCTCAGGGCGGGGCCTTTGTCAGTACAATCGCGCGCTGCAAACCGACCACGGGCCCATTTTCACGCTCGACCGGTTGCGGCAAATCGACGACTTCCGACCAAGGCGATCCTTACGATGACGCGTGTTTTCAATTTCAGCGCCGGCCCCGCGACACTTCCCGTTCCGGTGCTCGAACAGGTTCGTGACGAACTGCTCGACTGGCATGGCACCGGCATGTCGGTAATGGAAATGTCCCATCGCGACAAGCCGTTCATGTCGATCGCTGCCGAAGCCGAAGCCGATCTGCGCGAAGTGCTTGGCGTGCCGACGAACTACAAGGTGCTGTTCATGCAGGGCGGGGCGACTGCCCAGTTCGCGGCGGTGCCGCTGAACCTGCTGAACGGCAAGTCGGGCGATTACATCGTCAACGGCGCCTGGGGCGCGAAAGCGGTCAAGGAATGCGCGAAGTACGGCAAGGCCAACACCGCGGCCAAGCCGGACAAGTTCAATCACGTGCCTGCGCGGGACGGTTGGAAGCTCGATCCGAACGCCGCCTACGTGCACTACACGCCGAACGAAACCATCGAAGGCGTGGAATTCCAGACCGTTCCGGACGTGGGCTCGGTGCCGCTGGTGGCCGACTTCTCGTCGAGCTTCCTGTCGCGGCCGCTCGATGTCTCGAAGTTCGGCCTGATCTACGCCGGTGCCCAGAAGAACGCCGGCCCGGCCGGCATCACCTTCGTGATCGTTCGCGATGATCTGCTCGGTACCTGCAATCCGGTGGCGCCGTCGATCTTCGACTACAAGTCGGTCAGCGAGAACGAGTCGATGCTGAACACGCCGGCGACCTTCGCCTGGTACGCGTCCGGCCTGGTGTTCAAGTGGATCAAGTCGGAAGGTGGTCTGGCGGCGATCGGTGAGCGCAACCACCGCAAGTCGTCGCTGCTGTACGACTACATCGACAGCGAGCCGTTCTATGCGAACCCGGTCGCCAAGGCTGATCGTTCGTGGATGAACGTGGTCTGGACCTTGGCCGACGCCAATCTGGATGCCGATTTCCTGAAGGGCGCGGCGAAGGCTGGCCTGCCGGGTCTGAAGGGCCATCGCGCCGTTGGCGGCATGCGCGCATCGATCTACAACGCGATGCCGGAAGCCGGTTGCGCGGTGCTGGTCGACTACATGAAGGAATTCGTGCGGACTAAGGGGTAAAGCCTGCGGCTTTGCGAGCATTGCTCGCAGCAGGCTGAACGCCCGGCCATGGATGGCCGGGCCGGCGCCAGATGAGGAATGGACCCTGAGCCATGGATGGCGTGTCGACGCGAACCGGATCAAATAAAAATGTTCAAGATCAAGACGCTGAACAATATTTCCGTGCTCGGCCTCGAGCGCCTGCCGCGTGCGCGCTATGAAGTCGCCTCGGATATCGCAGCGCCCGACGCGTTGCTGCTGCGCTCGGCGGATCTGCACAAGGTCGAGATCCCGGCCAGCGTCAAGGCGATCGCCCGCGCCGGTGCCGGCACCAACAACATCCCGGTTGCCGCGATGAGCAAGCGTGGCGTGCCGGTGTTCAATGCGCCGGGTGCCAACGCCAACGCAGTCAAGGAACTGGTGCTGGCCTCGATGCTGCTCGCCGCCCGCAACATCGCGCCGGCGATTGCGTTCGTGCAAGGGCTGAGCGGCACCGATGAGGAACTGCACAAGCTCGTCGAGAACGGCAAGAAGCACTTTGTCGGCATGGAATTGCCGGGCCGCAGCCTGGGCGTGATCGGCCTCGGCGCGATCGGTGTGAAGGTCGCCAACGCGGCACTCGATCTCGGCATGAAGGTCTATGGCTTCGATCCGGCGATGACCGTGCAGAACGCCTGGCAGCTGAATTCCGGCGTGATTCAGGCGCTGTCGGTGGACGATCTGGTGTCGAAATCGCAGTTCATCTCGGTGCATGTGCCGCTGCTCGACGCGACACGTGGCCTGATCAATGTCGAACGCATCGAGCTGATGCAGAAGCCGGGTGTGGTGCTGAACTTCGCGCGCGCCGAAATCGTCGACGAGGATGCGGTGCTCGCCGGCCTCAAGAGCGGTGCGCTGCAGGCCTATGCCTGCGATTTCCCGAGCAACAAGCTGGCTGGCAACCCGAAAGTCATTGCCACGCCGCACCTCGGTGCCTCGACCGGCGAAGCCGAAGACAATTGCGCGATCATGGTCGCCGACCAGCTGCGCGAGTTCCTGGAAACCGGCAACGTCCGCAACTCGGTGAACTTCCCGGAGGCGGTGATGCCGCTGCTGCCCGGCAAGCAGCGCCTGACCATCGTCAACGCCAATGTGCCGAACATGGTCGGCCAGATCACCACGGCGCTGGCCAAGCACGAGATCAACATCAACGATCTGCTCAACAAGTCGCGCGGCGAGATCGCCTATACCCTCGTCGATGTCGATCAGGCGTTGCCGGACGAGATGGTCGACGAACTGGCGGCGATTCCCGGCGTGCTGGCGACCCGCGTGATCGGAGGTTGTGTCCGATGAAGCTGAACACTCTGCCCGAGGCTCGCGCCGCGATCGATGCGATCGACGCCGAGCTGCAGACGCTGATCGCCCGCCGCGCCCGCGTCGCGGAAGCGGTGCGCGAGATCAAGGTGGCAGCCGGCGCGACCGGCGACCACTACCGCCCGGCGCGCGAAGCCGAGGTGCTGAAGAAGGCGATGGAGCGCAATCGCGAACTCGGTGGCCCGCTGCCCGATGAAGTGATGGCCAAGCTGATGCGCGAAATCATGTCGGCCTGCCTGGCACTGGAATCGCCGCTGTCGGTCGCTTATCTCGGACCGGAAGGCACTTACACGCAGGCTGCGGTCTACAAGCAGTTCGGTGCTCAGGTGGCTGCGCGGGCGGTGGCGACCATCGATGACATCTTCCGTGATGTCGAATCCGGAGCTGCCGCTTACGGCGTGGTGCCGATCGAGAACTCGACCGAAGGCGTGGTGAACTCGACACTCGATCTGCTGGCGACCACGCCGCTGTCGATCTGCGGCGAAGTCTGGCTGCCGGTGCATCACCAGCTGCTGTCGCCGCACACCGATCTGGCCGACGTGAAGGTCGTTTACGCGCATCCGCAGTCGCTGGCGCAATGTCGCCGCTGGCTGGACGCGAGGCTGCCGGGTGTGTCGCGCGAAACCGTGGTCAGCAATGGTGCCGCGGCCAAGCAGGTGTCCGAAACCGGGCAGGGCGCGGCGATCGCCAGTGCTGCTGCCGGCGAGCGTTACAAGCTGCATGCGCTGGCCGCGAACATCGAAGACGATCCCAACAACACGACGCGCTTCCTGGTGATCGGCCGGCAGCAGCCGGAAGTGACCGGGGCGGATCGCACTTCGCTGGTCTGCTCGGCACCGAGCGGCGGCGAAGCGGGGGCCTTGTTCCGTTTGCTGGAACCGTTCGCGAAAGCCGGCATCAATCTGTCGAAGATCGAGTCTCGGCCTAGCCGTCGCGGTATCTGGGACTACAATTTTTTCCTCGATATCGAAGGCCATCGCGGCGAAGCCATCGTCGCCGAGGCGCTCGAAGCCGTGCAGAAGCGCGCGGCGTTCTTCCGGGTGCTCGGCTCTTACCCTCGTGCCGTTGTCTGACCACCGATTTCCGAATCTGTCATGACCAAGATTGAACAGCCTTTTCTGAAGAACGCGCTCGCCGGCGTCATGGCGCTGGAGCCGTATTCGCCCGGCATGCCGATCGACGAGCTGCAGCGCCGTCTCGGCCTGTCCGACGTCATCAAGCTGGCCTCGAACGAGAATCCGCTGGGCCCGAGCCCGAAGGTCAAGGCTGCGCTGGCCGAGCACGCGGCGAGTGGCAATGTCTCGCTGTATCCGGACGGCGGCGGCTTTCGTCTGAAGAAGAAGATCGCCGAATTCCACAGCATCGAAGCGGAGCGGATCACGCTCGGCAACGGCTCCAACGATCTGCTCGAGTTCATTGCCCGCGTGTTTCTCGGCCCGGGCCGCAAGGCGCTGTTCTCGGAGTACTGTTTCGCGGTCTATCCGCTGGCGACACTGGCGCAGAACGCTGAAGCGATCGTCGCCAAGGCGCTGCCGCCGGATCACCCGACGATGCCCTACGGCCACGATCTCGATGCGCTGGCCGCAGCACTGACGCCGGACGTCAGCGTGGTGATGATCGCCAACCCGAACAACCCGACCGGTACTTGGGTCGAGGCCGCGCCGCTCGAAGCCTTCATCGCTCAAGTACCGGCAGCGACGCTGGTCGTGCTCGACGAGGCCTACATCGAATACTTCGAACCGGGCCTGAAGCCGGATAGTCGCGCCTGGCTCGACCGCTATCCGAACCTGGTCATCACTCGCACGTTCTCGAAGACCTATGGGCTGGCGGGCCTGCGCGCGGGTTACGCGCTGTCGCATCCGAGCGTGGCTGATCTGCTGAACCGGGTCCGTCAGCCGTTCAACCTGAACATGCTGGCCTTGCTGGCGGCGGAAGTGGCGCTCGGCGATCAGGCGCATGTTGCAAAAGCCGTCGAGCTGAATCGCAGCGAGATGGCCCGGCTGAAGGTCGAATTCGAGACGCTGGGTCTGAAGACCCTGCCGTCGCAGGCGAACTTCCTGACCTTCGATCTGGGCCGCGAAGCAGCGCCGATCCACAAGGGCTTGCTGGAGCGTGGCGTGATCGTGCGGCCGATGGCCTCGTACCAGATGCCGACCTATCTGAGAGTCAGCATCGGCACCAGCGCCGAGAACACGCGCTTCCTCGCGGCGCTGAAGGAAGTGCTGGCGGCGTGAGCGGCGTTGCGCCGATCCGCCTGGCGATCGTCGGGCTGGGGCTGATCGGCGGCTCGCTGGCGCGTGCGCTGCGCGAAGCAGGTGCGGTGTCGAACATCGCCGGCTTCGATCGTGATCCGGAGCAGATCCGCATTGCGCTGGAACTCGGCGTCATCGATCGCGCCGCGACCGATGCCGCCGATGCCGTGCGCGGTGCCGATGTCGCCGTGATCGCAGTGCCGGTGCTGGCGACAGCTGCAGCTGTTGCCGCCTGCAAGCCGGGACTGGGGCCGGACACGATCCTGACTGACGTGGGCAGCACCAAGCAGTCGGTGCTCGATGCAGTGATCTCGGTGTTCGGCGACATCCCGCCGCGCTTCGTCGCCGCCCATCCGATCGCCGGCACCGAGAAGAGCGGTGTCGCCCATGCGAAGGCCGATCTGTTCCGCAAGCATCGCTTGATCCTGACGCCGCATCCGGCGCAGGACGCGCAGGCACTGGCGACCGTTGAAGCCTTGTGGACGGCGGTTGGCGCGCGCGTGGTGAAGATGGATGCGACCCGCCATGACGCGATCTTTGCCGCGACTTCGCATCTGCCGCATCTGCTCGCCTACAGCTTCGTCGACATGCTCGATCAGCTCGACGGCGCCGATGCCGACATCTTCCCGAACGCTGGCGGCGGCTTTCGCGATTTCACCCGCATCGCTTCATCAAGCCCGCGCATGTGGCATGACATCCTGCGCGCCAATGCCGGCCCGGTCGCCAAACTGCTGCGCAAGCAGATCGACGAACTGAACGGCCTGCTGCAGATGATCGAAACTGGCGACTGGGATGCGATGCGTACTGTTTTCGAGCGCGCCCGCGCGGCCCGTGAACGACACCTGACAAGAATTGAATAGAAACCCGAATAGAGACTTATGAGCACTGATGGCCCCGGTTTGACCTATGTCGTGCAGCCAGGCGGGCAGTTGTCCGGGTCTTTGCGCGTGCCCGGCGACAAGTCGATCTCGCATCGCGCGGTGATGTTCGGCTCGCTGGCCGAAGGCGTGTCGGAAGTCACTGGCTTCCTGACCGGCGAAGACTGCCTGTGCACGATGAAAGCCTTCCAGGCGATGGGCGTGCAGATCGAGCAGCTCGGACCGACGCATCTGCGCATGCATGGCGTTGGCCTGCATGGTCTGAAGGCACCGGCGGGTCCGCTGGATCTCGGCAACTCCGGCACGTCGATGCGGCTGATGTCCGGCTTGATGGCGGCGCAGGCGTTCGAGACCACCCTGATCGG
>NZ_JAHFRY010000037.1 GCF_023266035.1 Nevskia sp. | reverse complement strand
CGCAGGTTCTTCTTCAGCTCGTCGGGCTGATACGGCGACTTGAGCGGATCGAAGACGATCTTGCCGGCGGTGTCCTTGGTCGGATCGGCTGTGTACTTGCGATAGCCGAGCACGCCGCTGGAATGCTCGTCAGGGCAACGGTCCCACCAGTAGGTGCTGGCATCGCCTTCCGTGCAGTCCGGATCGTTGATCAGGCCGTATTTCTCGAAGCGCTTGCCGCGCTCGCGGGTGTCGAGCCAGGGGTACCAGATGTCCGCCATGCCGTTCGGCACGGTGCGGGCGAAGTGCAGGTAGATCTCGTCCTGGTTGCCGAAGGTGCCCTTGAACCAGACGTCGCGGCCGCGCCGGGCCTGTGCGCGCAGCGCTTTTGCCTTGGCCGGATCGCTGGCTTCGACGTCCTTGAACAAGGTGCCGACATAGCGACAGGACTCGGTGTCGTAGCCGGTCGGCTGCGGCTCGCCGCAAGGCGGCGGTGCGGCCTGCGGGATCGGCGCGAACTTCCAGCTGATCGGCCCGTGCGTGTAGTGCTGGCCGCCATCGGGCCAGACCTTGCGGGCGGCCAGGGTCGCGTAAAAGTTTTCGTCGTACCAGGCGCGCTTTTCGTTGAGCTGCGGGGTGCCCTTGTAGGTGCCGAGCGGCAGCAGATCGCGCTTGGCGAGATCTTCCAGAGACACCGAGCGCAGGGTCATGCCGTACGGCGCATCGGCCACCGGCGGCGGCGTGACTGTCGAAGGCGCTTCAGGCTTCGCCGGCTTGCTGGCAGCACTGGCGAAGGACAGCATCAGGACCGCGGCCAGCACGGCCGCAGCAGACAGTTTCCGGTTCATCCGCATCCCCTTTTTGCGCCTTGGGACGCGCTCTTGAGGCGCGCTGGTGGACGAGTGTACCGGCGCATGCTGCGCTTTTCATACTGGGGCGTACTGATCTTGAATGCCCCGGATTTCACGAACGCTGTTCCCTGATGAAAGCTCAGTCGGCAGTGTGCAGCGCCCCGCCCAGCAGCTCGCGCAGCGTCCTGATCCGTTCCGAACGCACGGCTGCCTCGTAATCGATCGCCGGCACTCGCCCCCAGACCGGCGCCGGCCATGCAGCGTCGTTGTCGTAGCGGGCGATGTGGTGGACGTGCAGCTGCGGAACCATGTTGCCGAGGGCGGCGATGTTCAGCTTGGTCGGCGAGAACGCCGTCATCAAGGCTCGGGACAGCAGCATCGACTCGCGCAGCAATTGCTGCTGATCGGCCTCGCTCAGCTCGTGAATCTCGCGGATGTCGGCGCGGCGCGGCACCAGGATCAGCCAGGGATAGTGGGCGTCGTTCGACAGCAGCAGGCGGCTCAGGACGAAATCGCCGACCGGCACGGTGTCGGCCGCCAGGCGCGGATGCAGGGACCAGGTGGCGTCGTTCATTGTCGGGTCAGAGATCAGGATGCAGGCGCTTGCGCTCGGCGGTGTAATCCCACCAGGGCCTGGCGGCAGCGCCGTTGGCGAAGTCGACCGCGGCGATGAAAGTGTCGAGCACGCAGGGATCCTGGCGCTGGCCGGTCAGCTTGCAGAGCTGGCGATACAGCCGCAGCGGATCGGCGCCGCGCAGCTCCTGCGGCTGCTTGAGACCAAGCTGCACGAAATCGCCGGCCATCGCCGGACCGATGTTCGGCAGATCGGTGAAGCGCCGTGCTTCGGCGATGGTCGCGACTTTGAGCATGTGAGGAATCTCAGGCGACAGGCTTGGCCTTGTCGAGCGCGATCACCGAAACGGTCAGCCGCGAAATGCAGACCAGCCGATCCTGTTCGTCGACGATGCGGATTTCCCAGACCTGCGTGCTGCGGCCGATGTGCAGTGGCCGCGCGGTGCCGATGACGATGCCGCTGGTCGGCGGGCGAATGTGGTTGGCGTTGATGTCCAGCCCCACCGGCGCGCCGGTGCCCGGGGGAATGCACAAAAAGGCAGCGATGCTGCCGAGTTCTTCGGCCAGCACGCAGGACGCGCCGCCATGCAGGCGGCCGAACGGCTGCACCGTGCGATGGTCGACCGGCATCGTGCCGCGCAGGTAATCGACGCCGATCTCGGTGACTTTCAGGCCGAGATGACCGCCGAGGCTGTTCTGCGGAATCGGCCATTCCTGACCAATGGTGACTGGCTGTTTCCAGATGCTCATGTGAATGATTGAAGGGGTGAGAAAGAGGGGCCGCCACTTTAACGCGACTGCCGGGCCGACTTGCTCGCTTACACTCGGTGCCCTGACTGAACAGCTGGAGGATCGCGCATGACCCGAACTGCTTTGCTGGTCGGCGCCACCGGTCTGGTCGGTGCGGCGCTGCTCGATCGTCTGCTGGCCGCGCCGGAATACGCCACGGTGATCGTGCTCGGTCGCCGTGCGCCGACGCGCACTCAGGCAAAGCTGCGCTTCGTGCAGTCCACGCTCGAAGACCTGGATGGCCTTGGCGATCCGCTGCTTGCCGATGATCTGTTCTGCTGCCTCGGCACCACCACCAAGGCAGCCGGCGGCAATGCTGGATTGGAACGGGTCGATTACACGATGGTGCTCGCCGTGGCTCGCGCCGCGCAGGCGGGTGGCGTGACGCGCTTCTTCGGCGTGTCCGCCGCCGGGGCGAGCACGACATCGCTGGCGTTCTATTCACGGCTCAAGGCGCGCATGGAGCGCGATGTGGCCGCGGTCGGCTTCGCGTCCACGCAGTTCTTCCGGCCGTCGTTGCTGCTGGGTGCGCGCAGCGAATCCCGTCCCGCCGAGGCGCTGGGCCAGAAGCTGGCGCCGCTGCTGTCTCCGCTATGCGTGGGGCCGCTGCGCAAGTACCGGCCGATCACGGCGGAAGAAGTCGCCGATGCGATGCTGCTGAAGGCGCGGCAATCGGCTAGCGGCGTACAGGTGCACTCCCTGCCACTCTGAAGTCGCAGGGAGTGCGCAGGTTCAGCGGGCGCGTTCCGCGTTGTCGTTCTTGACGAACTCGATGAACGCCTTCAGCGCGGCCGGCTGCTGGCGGCGGCTGGGGTGGTACAGGTGCAGGCCGGGATAGTAGGGACACCAGTCGGCAAGCACGCGCTGCAAGTGGCCAGCCTCGATCAGCGGCAGCACGCGGGCTTCGAACAGATAGGCCAGGCCATTGCCGGCGAGTGCGGCTTCAAGCACCAGATCCCAGTCGGTCAGTGTCAGGCGACCATCGACTTCGATGCTCAGCTCGGTGCCGCCGCGCTCGAACTCCCAGCGATACAGCGCGCCGCTCAGGAAGCGCTGACGGATGCAGGGATGGGCGTCGAGATCGCGCGGCGTTTGAGGAATGCCGTAGCGCTCGAAATGCTCCGGCGTGGCGACCACCGCCGAGCGCTGTCTGGGGCCGATCGGCAGGGCGATCATGTCGCCGGCCAGGGTCTCGCCGAAACGCAGGCCGGCATCGAAGCCGGCGCCGACGATATCGACCAGGCCATCGTCGACGACGATCTCGAGGCGCACATCCGGATAAGCCTTCAGGAACTTCGTGGCCACCGGCAGCAGGGCCAATTGCACGGCGGCACGGCCGGCGTTGATGCGCAGCGTGCCGGCCGGTTTGCCGCGCAGGGCATTGAGGTCTTCGAGCGCGTCCTGGATGTCGCGAAATGCCGGCGATACGCGGGCGTACAGGCGCTCGCCGGCTTCGGTCAGGGCGACGCTGCGCGTGGTGCGGTTGAAAAGCCGGAGATCGACGCGCTCCTCGATGACTCTCAGCGCATGGCTGAGCGCGGACGGCGAGACGCCAAGCTCGACCGCCGCCTTGCGGAAGCTGCGGTGGCGGGCAACGGCCAGGAAGGCGGAGAGGTCGGAAGGAGAGAGTCTGCTCATTACTGAATAAAACTCAGTAGATCATCAAAAACTGGACTGATTGTTTCAACAGTACCCCAGGCTTACCGTGCTTGCACTCCGGCAAGACACCCGAACCGGCCTCGCAATCCACCCAGGAGAAACACCATGAGCAACGACACTTCCAAGGCTTCGACCACCGCCCAGCCCCGCGTCTGGTTCATCACCGGCGCCTCCCGCGGCTTCGGCGCGCTGATCGCCGAGCAGGCCCTTGCCGCAGGTGATGCGGTGGTCGCCACCGCCCGCAACCCGGCGACGGTCACCGCCCGCCTCGGCGAGCATCCGCGTCTGCTGCCGGTCGCCCTCGACGTGACCCGCGACGATCAGGCGCATGCAGCAGTCGCGCAGGCCCTGAAGCAGTTCGGTCGCATCGACGTGCTGGTCAACAACGCCGGTTACGGCCTGCTCGGCGCGGTCGAGGAATCCAGCGCCGAAGAAGTGCAGAAGGTGTTTTCCACCAATGTCTTCGGCCTGCTGGCGGTGACCCGCGCGGTGCTGCCGCAGATGCGCGAACAGCGCAGCGGCCACGTGATCAACCTGTCGTCGATCGGCGGCTATTCGGCGGCGTTCTCCGGCTGGGGCGTCTACTGCGCGACCAAGTTCGCCGTCGAAGGCATCAGTGAATCCCTGGCGATCGAACTGGCGCCGCTGGGCATCAAGGTCACGGTGGTCGAGCCCGGTTTCTTCCGTACCGATTTTCTCGACGACAGTTCGCTGGTCAAGGTCGCGCAGAACATCGGCGACTATCACGAGACCGCCGGAGCGATGCGTGACTTCGCGGCCGAGCACAACCACCAGCAGCCGGGCGATCCGGCCAAGCTCGCGGTGGCGATGTTGCAGTTGGTGAATGCGAAGAACCCGCCGGTGCGTCTGGCGCTGGGCAGCGACACGGTGGCGCGGATCGAGAGCAAGAACGCCAGCGTGGCCAAGGAGCTGAACCAGTGGCGTGCGCTGGCTCTGTCGACCGACTTTGCCGCGGCCTGAGCCTTGTGCTCGGATCGTGGTCGGGCGCTGATGCCCGATCACGATCCGGGAGCCGTTGCTTCCCGCGAACCCATCGTCCCAGGCACGCTCTCTGCAAGGCTTGCAGGTGAGCGCAACTCGCCTGAGAAAGGATTCTCGTCGTGCAAGCCTTCCTTGAATATCTGCGTAACGAGGCGCCGCCGTGGGCTCTGACCGGCGCCGCCGCCGCGGGAATCCTGCTGTTGGTGCTGCTGGCCATGCGCCTTCTGCGCGCGGCGGCAACACGCGCCACCAGTCATCTCACGATCCTGGGCCTGATCGTCCGGCGCACGAATCCGCCAGTGACGACCCTGGCGGCACTCACCGCGCTCGGGCTGGTGTGGCAGGCCGCCGCGGACGAATTGCCCTTGATCGGCCCCTTGCGCCATACCACCGGCGTGCTGTGGATTGGCGCGATGACTTGGCTGCTGTTGCGCTGCGTGGCGGTGGCGGGCGAAGCCATCGTTCAGCTCAACCCCTACGCCAACGCCGCGGACAACCTGGTCGCACGCACGCGGCTCACGCAGGCCCGAGTACTCACGCGCACGCTATACGTGGTGATCCTGGTCCTCGGCGTATCGATTGCGCTGATGACCTTCCCCAGCGTGCGCCAGGTGGGGACCAGCCTGCTGGCCTCGGCAGGCATCGCCGGCCTTGCGATCGGCCTTGCGGCCAAGCCCGCGCTGGGCAACCTGCTCGCCGGTCTGCAACTCGCACTCACCCAGCCGATCCGCATCGACGACGTTCTCGTGCTGGAAGGCGAATGGGGAAGAGTGGAAGAAGTGACCGGCACCTACGTGGTGGTGGCCATCTGGGATCAGCGCCGACTGATCGTGCCGTTGCAGTACTTCATCGAGAAACCATTCCAGAACTGGACGCGCCAGAGTTCGGACATTCTCGGCACCGTGATGATCTGGGCCGACTACCGCCTGCCGGTGGATCCGATCCGTGGTGAGGTGACGCGACTGTGCGAGCAGGACAAGGACTGGGACGGCCGCGTGGGCATCGTGCAGGTCACCGATACCAGCGAATCGCAGATGCAGCTGCGCGTGCTGCTTTCATCTTCCGACTCGGGGCGCAACTTCGATCTGCGCTGCCGCGTGCGTGAAGGCGTGATCTCGTTCATCGCGCGTGAATTCCCGCTGTACCTGCCACACCTGCGCGCCGAAATCATGAAAGGCGAGAAACCCGAAGGATCGCCGCCACCACCGCCCAACGCCGACACGCCGGCCACTTCACCCACGCCCAATGCGGCTTGAGACATCGGCGACTTCAGATACTCGAAAACTTGCTGTGGAATGTTGATTTCATCTGCAAACTCGACCCTAGTTGAACTCGTTTTCGAGCCGCATCCGCAGTTCCGCGAACTGCGCCAGTTGCTCGGCGCTGGAAACCGGGTACTGCAGGTTCAGGTTTTCCAGCGTGCGGACGATGACGTCGGCGACGGTCGCGCGCATGTACGGCTTCGAGTCCGCAGGAATCGCGTACCACGGCGCCCAGGGGCGTGAGGTTTCGTTGAGGGCGTCTTCGTAGGCCTGCATGTAGGCGTCCCAGTGCTCGCGCTCGGCAACGTCGGCGGCTTCGAACTTCCAGTTCTTCTCCGGCTCGGTCAGGCGGGCGAGGAAACGCTGGCGCTGTTCTTCCTTCGAGACGTTGAGCCAGAACTTGATGATCACCGTGCCGTTGCGGGCCAGATGACGCTCGTGATCGCGGATCGAGGCGTAGCGCTGCTTCCAGAATTTCTTCGGATGCTTGCCGATGCTCAGGCGCTGCGCGTCGAGGAATTTCGGATGCACCTTCACCGCCAGCACTTCTTCGTAGTAGCTGCGGTTGAACACGCCGATGCGGCCGCGCTCGGGCAGGCGGCAAGTGGTGCGCCAGAGGAAGTCGTGGTCCAGTTCTTCCAGGCTCGGGCGCTTGAAGGCATGCACCTGGCAGCCGGCCGGATTGACGCCGGACAGCACGGCGCGAATCGTCGAATCCTTGCCGGCGGCGTCCATCGCCTGGAACACCAGCAGCACCGAGTGATGATCGTGGGCGAAGAGGATCTTCTGCAGATCGTCGAGCTTGGCGATCTCGTCGCGCAGCCGGTCTTTCTGCACGTCGTCGTCCGCAGCACGCTTCGGCGGCGCGGTACGCGCCTTGTCGACGCGAAAGCTGCCGTCGTCCGGGACCCGATAAGGGCTGCCGTCGACGATCGGTTTCTTGCTCATGGCGTCACCGGATTGCCCAGGAGATTGCCGGGTCCCGGAAGGACATAGAACAGCACACTGAAGTAATGAAAAATGCTGCCGGCGAGCACGAACAGATGCCAGATCGCGTGGTGGTAACGCAGGCGGGTCGAGGCATAGAAGATGGTCCCGAAGCTGTATGACAGGCCACCGGCCAGCAGCAGCCACAGGCCACCATTGGGAATCGCCGCGATCATCGATTTGCCGGCGACCACGCCGCACCAGCCCATCAGCAGATACACCGCCAGCGACAGCCATTCGAAGCGGCCGGTGGTGAAGATCTTGAAGACGATGCCGACGGCGGCCAGGGCCCAGACGAAGATGAACAGGCCGATGCCCCAGGGGCTGTCGCGCAGCGCGAGCAGGGTGTACGGCGTGTAGGTGCCGGCGATCAGCACATAGATCAGGCAGTGATCGAGCACCCGGAAGATGTGCTTGGGCCGCGGCATCGGAATGCTGTGGAACAAGGTCGAGGCTGCGTACATCAGGATCAGCGCGCCGCCGAAGATGCTGCTGGCCACCAGCTCCCGGGTGCCGCCGTAGAGCACGGAGCGGGCGACCAGCACGCACAGGCCGACGATCGCCAGCAGCGCGCCGAGGCCGTGGGTCAGGCTGTGGACCAGTTCTTCGCCGAAGCTGTAGAGGTTGTGGGTCGCTTCGCGGATTGCGGCGATGGCGCGTTGTTCGCCGGCCGGCGCGATATCGGCGTCGGCATCCGGCTCCGGCGAGTGAGGCTGTAGTTCAGGAATGACGAGGCTCCACGTTCAGTGCTTCAACTTTCAGGGTCGCGCCATCGGCGCCGATCACTTTGACCAGGCTGCCGGCCTTCAGTGCCGGGCCGGATACGCGCCAGACGGAATCATCAAGCCGCGCCTGGCCGATGCCGTTCTCGATGTCGGAAACCAAGGTCAGCTCTCGGCCTATGGTGTGCCGGCCGCGCTGGTTCAGGCCGTTGTCTTCGGCATCATTGCGGGTCAGCGGCCGGTACTTCAGCCACAGCACCACCGCCGCCAGCGACAGCACCGCGAACATCACGATCTCGCCGGCCCAGCTCAGGCCCGGGATCAGCCATGCGGCCAGGCCGGTGACGAAAGCGGCGAAGCCGATCCACATGAAGAAGGTGCCCGGCGTCAGGATTTCGGCGACCAGCAGCAGGAAGCCGAGCACCCACCAGTGCCAGAACACGAAGCCGTCGGTGATGATTGCGTCCATGAGTCTTGCTCCCGTTCGCGGCGACTCAGTACTTCGTTGTGGCCTGCGCGGACGCCGCTTTCGCGAGATCGGCAATGCCGCCGATCGCGCCGATCACGCTGGCCGCTTCCAGCGGCATGAACACCAGCTTCTGGTTCGGGCTGGTGGCGATGTCCTTCAAGGCTTCGATGTATTTGGTGGCGACGAAGTAATTGATCGCCTGCACGTCGCCCTGGGCGATGGCGGCGGAGACCCGCGCCGTTGCATTGGCCTCGGCTTCGGCCTGGCGCTCGCGGGCTTCGGCATCGCGGAACGCGGCTTCCTTGCGGCCTTCGGCATCGAGAATCGCCTGCTGCTTCATGCCTTCGGCGGACAGGATCTGCGCCTGCTGCGCGCCCTGGGCCTTGAGGATGGCGCTCTGCTTCATGCCTTCGGCTTCGAGGATCGAGGCGCGCTTGTCGCGCTCGGCCTTCATCTGCCGGCCCATGCTTTCGACCAGATCCATCGGCGGCCGGATGTCCTTGATCTCGATGCGAGTGACCTTGATGCCCCAGGGCGAGGTCGCCTGATCAACCACTGCCAGCAGGCGGGTGTTGATGTGATCGCGCTGCGAAAGCAGCTCGTCGAGATCCATCGAGCCCATCACCGTGCGCAGATTGGTCTGGGTCAGATTGAGGATCGCGTACTGCAGGTTCTGCACTTCGTAGGCGGCGCGGGCGGCGTCGAGCACCTGGTAGAAGACGACACCATCAACGCCGACCATCGCATTGTCCTTGGTGATCACTTCCTGCGACGGCACGTCGAGCACCTGCTCCATCATCGACAGCTTGCGGCCGATGCGATCGACGAAGGGCACCAGCCACTGCAGGCCGGGCGTGAACGTCGCGCGGTACTTGCCGAAGCGTTCGATGGTGTATTCCGTGCCCTGCGGCACCGTGACCACGGCCTTGAACAGCGTGACAAGGGCGAATGCGAGCAGCGCCAGCGCAAAGATCGACATGGGGTTACTCCGGTAGACGCCTCGATTCTACCCGCCGATCTGTGAGTGCCTTGTGTCGCCGGTGATTTCGCTCAGTTCGCGGCGACAGCGGCCATCGCCTTGATCCGTTCGACCATCGCGTAGAAGCCGTTGCGGCGGTTCATCGACAGATGGCTTTCCAGGCCCAGCTGCGCGAACGCGGCCTTGATGTCGGTATCGAGCACCTGTTGCGCGGTGCGGCCATCGGTCAGCGCCAGGATCAGCGCGATCAGGCCCTTGACGATGTGGGCGTCGGAATCGCCGCGCAGATGCAGGCGGGAGTCATCGCCGACTTCGCCGGCCAGCCAGACCTGGCTCATGCAACCGCGCACCTTGTTGATCTCGCTGTGCTCGGCGTCCGGCATGGCCGGCAGCTTGCGTCCGAGTTCGATCAGGTAGCGATAGCGCTCCTCCCAATCGCCGAGCAGGTCGAAGGTATCGACCAGTTCCTGCAGCGCTTCGTTGTCTTGCGTGTTCAAGCGTCCGTCTTTCATGTCTTCGCGTACTTGAACCATGTTACGGCGAAACCGGCTGGTTAAGCTGCGGTCAGACCGTCATCACTGCCTGACCTGAGCCACCGCCATGCTGATTCGCGTAGCCCCCGAGTTTCCGATCGCGTCCAGCGAGATCACGCCCGAGCCGGTGTTCCAGGATCGCCGCCATTTCCTCGCCAGGATGGGCCTGGCGACCGCCGGGCTGGCGCTGTCCGCGTGCAGCGACGCCAAGGAGGCACCGAAGGCCGAGCCCGCCGCCGTCGATGGCGCGGCGAAGTCCGGGCTGGCGACGCTGGAAGTCGCCAAGAAGACCGAGATGGCCGGCGGCGAAAAGGTCTGCAGCTACGACGACATCACCCAGTACAACAACTACTACGAGTTCGGCACCGGCAAGTCCGATCCGGCGAGCACTGCCGGCACCCTGAAAACCCGGCCGTGGACGGTGACCGTCGAAGGTGAATGCGATGCGCCCGGCGTGCTCGGCATCGACGATCTGATCAAGCCGCAGCAGCTTGAAGAGCGTATCTACCGGATGCGCTGTGTCGAAGCCTGGAGCGTGGTCGTGCCGTGGATCGGTTTTCCGCTGGCCGATCTGATCAAACGCTTCAAGCCGAACGCCAAGGCCAAGTACGTGCAGTTCTTCACGCTCGCCGATCCGGTGCAGATGCCGATGATCAAGCGCGGCGTGCTGCCGTATCCGTACCGCGAAGCCCTGCGCATCGATGAAGCGATGCACCCGCTGGCGTTCATGGTCGTCGGCCTCTACGGCCGGGTGCTGCCGAACCAGAACGGCGCGCCGCTGCGCCTGATCACGCCGTGGAAGTACGGTTTCAAGGGCGTCAAGTCGATCGTCAGGATCCGCTTCACCGAAACCCAGCCGGAAACCACCTGGAACCAGATCGGCGCCAGCGAGTACGGCTTCTACGCCAACGTCAATCCGACGGTCGATCATCCGCGCTGGAGCCAGGCCAGCGAGCGCCGCCTCGGCGAACTGTTCCGGCGTCCGACCCTGCCGTTCAACGGCTATCCGGAAGTGGCCTCGCTGTACGCCGGCATGGACCTGCGCAAGAACTACTGATGACCATCGGTCCGGTGGCCCGGCTGCGGCTGGCGCGCGCGCTGATCTGGCTGCTGGCGCTGGCGCCGCTGGCAATGCTCGTCGAGCGGCTGCTGAATGGCCGCCTCGGCGCCAATCCGATCGAGTTCCTCGAGCACGCGCTCGGCGACTGGTCGCTGCGCTTCCTGCTCCTGAGTCTGGCGATGACGCCGCTGCGCAGCCTCACCGGCTGGGTCTGGCCGCTGAAGCTGCGGCGCACCGTCGGCTTGTGGGCGTTCGCCTACATCTGCCTGCATTTTGCCGTCTACATCGTTTTCGATCTCAACATCCTGGCGCCGGCCCAGGCCGTGGCGAAGCTCGGCGAGGACCTGGTCAAGCGCCTGTACATCACCGTCGGTTTCACCGCCTGGCTGTTCCTGCTGCCGCTGGCGATCACCTCGACCGATGGCTGGCAGCGGCGCCTGAAGCGGCGCTGGAAAATGATCCATCGACTGGTCTATCCGGCGGCGGTCCTCGGCGTGCTGCACTACGTCTGGCTGGTCAAGAAAGACCTGTCGGAACCGTTGCTGTACGCCGCCATCCTCACCGTGCTGCTCGCCTGGCGGCTGCCCTGGGCCCGGGCTTGGCCTCGGATGGGCGGCGGTATACTCCGCGCCCGCTCCCCTGCCGCAGACCCCCGTGACCCGTCCCTCAAACCGCGCGCCTGACCAGCTTCGTCCCGTCACGATCCAGCGTCAGTTCACGCGCCATGCCGAAGGTTCGGTGCTGGTCGCGTTCGGCGATACCCAGGTGTTGTGCACGGCGAGCGTCGAGGAACGGGGCCCCTCGTGGAAGAAGGACGGCGGCTGGCTGACCGCCGAATACGGCATGCTGCCGCGCTCCACGCACACGCGCTCCAAGCGCGAAGCGGCCCAGGGCAAGCAGAGCGGCCGCACCCAGGAGATCCAGCGCCTGATCGGCCGGTCCCTGCGTTCGGTGCTCGATCTCGACGCCATGGCCGGCCTGACCATCACCATCGACTGCGACGTGCTGCAGGCCGATGGCGGCACCCGCACCGCGGCCATCACCGGCGCCTACGTCGCGCTCGCCGATGCGATCGCCCATCTGCGCAAGATCGGCAAGATCAAGCGCGACCCGCTGCACGGCCAGGTCGCCGCGGTATCGGTCGGCATCTACAACGGCACGCCGGTGCTCGACCTCGATTACCCCGAGGACTCGAACTGCGAGACCGACATGAACGTGGTCATGAACGCCGCCGGCGGCTTCATCGAAGTGCAGGGCACCGCCGAAGGCCACGCCTTCCAGCGCAGCGAACTCGATGCCCTGCTCGGCCTCGCCCAGAAGGGCATCGCCGAGCTGTGTGCGATCCAGCAGGCTGCGCTGGCCAGCCGCTGATCCCCGCCTGATCCCGATGGGCGCGCTCGTCCTTGCCAGCCGCAACCGCAAGAAGCTGATCGAGCTGGAAAGCCTGCTCGCGCCGCTCGGTTACCAGCTGAAGCTGGTCTCCGAGTTCAGCGATGTCGAGCCGGAAGAAACCGCGCCGACCTTCGTCGAGAACGCGCTGATCAAGGCACGGCATGCGGCGCAGGTGTCCGGTCTGCCGGCGATTGCCGACGACTCCGGTCTCGAAGTCGGCGCGCTCGGTGGCGCACCTGGCGTCTATTCGGCGCGCTACGCGGGAACCCAGGGCGACGATGCCGCCAACAACGCCAAGTTGCTCGCCGCCTTGGCCGAAACGCCTGACGAGCAGCGCGACGCCCGCTTCGTCTCGGTGCTGGCGCTGCTGCGCCATGCCGACGATCCGGTGCCGCTGATCGCTTTCGGCGCCTGGCCGGGCCGCATACTGCGCGAGCCGCGCGGTGCCAACGGCTTCGGCTACGACCCGCTGTTTCTCGATCTCGAATCCGGCCAGTCCGCCGCCGAACTGTGCGCGGCCGACAAGAACACCCGTAGCCATCGCGCCCGGGCATTTGCGGCGCTGCTGGCGCAACTGCGGCCGTGACCGGCGTCGATGCGGCAGCGATTCCGCTGTCGCTATACCTGCACTTTCCCTGGTGCGTGGCCAAGTGTCCGTACTGCGATTTCAACTCGCACGGCCTGCGCGGTGCGCTGCCGGAAGACGCTTACGTCGCGGCGCTGATCCGCGATCTCGAATTCGAGCTGCAGCAGCCGGAATCACGGCCGATCCAGTCGATCTTCATGGGCGGCGGTACGCCGAGCCTGTTTTCTGGGCGGGCGATCGCGGCGGTGCTCGAAGCGTTTGCCAAGCGGCTCCACTTCGCGCCGGACATCGAAATCACCCTGGAAGCCAATCCGGGTACCGTCGACGCCGGCTATTTCCGTGATTACCGAACAGCGGGGGTCAATCGCCTGTCGATCGGCGTGCAGAGCCTGAACGACGCGATGCTCAAACGGCTTGGCCGCATCCACGGTCATGACGATGCGGTGAGTGCCGTGCGCATTGCCCGCGCAGCGGGCTTCGACAATCTGAATCTCGATCTGATGTTCGCGCTGCCTGAGCAGAGCGAGGCCGAAGCGGCGGCCGATCTGCGCGAGGCGATCGCGCTCGGCCCCGAACATCTGAGCTATTACCAGCTGACCCTGGAGCCGAATACCGAATTTGCCGCCCGGCCGCCCGCGCTTCCGGACGACGATTCGGCCTGGGCGATGCAGCTGGCCGGACAAGCGCTGCTCGCCGAGCAGGGCTATGCGCAATACGAGGTCTCGGCCTATGCGCAGCCCGGGCGGCAGAGCCGGCACAATCGCAACTACTGGCAGTTCGGCGACTACCTCGGCATCGGTGCCGGCGCCCACGGCAAGCGCACGTTCGCGGATCGCATCGAGCGCCGTGCGCGGCACAAGCTGCCGAAGACCTATCAGGCGGCTGCCGGACGGGCATCGGCGCTGCAGGAACAGCGGCAAGTCGGCGCGCCGGAGCTGCCGTTCGAGTTCGCGATGAACGCGCTGCGCCTGAACGAAGGCTTCAGCCCGGCGCTGTTCGAGGCGCGCACCGGGCTTGCACTGTCGGAGATCGGGCCCAGACTGGCGAAGCTGGAGGCACAGGGACTGATCGAGCGGGAAGACACGATCATTCGACCGACTGCCCTCGGCCGCGCGCATCTGAATACACTAATCAGCGAGTTTCTCTGATCCTGCCTCCAACTCCGCACTACCGACCATGCGCGAAGAAGCTGAAGTCATCTGCCCGGCCTGCCACGAATCGATCCCGCTGACGGTCGATCCGGACAAGGGTTCGAAAACCTGGGTCGAGGAATGCTGTGTCTGCGACTCGCCGATGACGGTGCGGCTGCTGGTCGACGAGGACGAGGAATACACGATCAGCGTCAAGGAAGTCGTCGAAGCGGTCGATGACGCCGAAGACAGTGGCATCCTCGAAGAAACCAAGGTCACCTGTCCGGCCTGCTGGGAGATCATTCCGCTGACCATCGATCTCAGCGCCGGCTCGCAGACCTACAGCGAGGACTGCAGCGTCTGCTGCCGGCCGATGACGGTGCGGGTCTGGATTTCGGACGATATGGAAGAGCACACGGTCGACGTCGAAGCCGAAAACGATTGAACTCGGGCAGCGCACTTGCCTCGATCCGGCCAGTTCATTAGAATCCGCGTCCTTTCGCCCTCCGCTGTCCGGTAGGCACCAACCTCCGAGGACGCCATGAAGCCCAACATCCATCCCGAATATTCCGAAGTTGCCTTCAAGGACAACTCCGCCGACAAGACCTTCATCATCCGTACCACGCTGAAGCCGCGTGAAACGATCGTGATCGACGGCAAGACCTATCCGCTGCTGAACCTGGACGTGTCCAGCGCTTCGCACCCGTTCTACACGGGCAAGCAGAAGGTTGCCGACATCGGCGGCCGTATCGACAAGTTCCGCAAGCGCTACGCTTCCTGAGCGGTCTTCAAGCCGTACGCTGTGAAAAAGCCGCCCTCGGGCGGCTTTTTTGTGTCCCTTGCTGGGTCCGGTTCGCGCTGAGCGCAGGAAAACACAGGCTTCCGGTGTTTTGATCGAGCCAGACTATGGCCGAAGGACACCGAAAATCGTTATGCTTGCCGGACTCGCCGGGAAATCCCCCAAGACCCTTCTGCCACCTCCCACGGTGTGCACTGGGCTTTTGTGCGGATTGATTGCGGCACTGCACATTTCTTGCGGGACGCAATGCCGTCCCAACAGTCCGACGGAGAAGATGCGATGACGAGCTACAGCCTGCTGAACAACGAAACTGGCGAGAAGGTCGATCTGCCGCTGGTGAAAGGCACGCTGGGGCCGGCTGGCGCCGATGTCGGCAAGGTCTACGACAAGATGGATCTGTTCACCTACGATCCCGGCTTCACGTCGACCTGCTCGTGCAAGAGCGCGATCACCTACATCGATGGCGACAAGGGCGTCCTGCTGTATCGCGGCTATCCGGTCGATCAGCTGGCGAATCACTCCTCGTTCATCGAGGTCGCCTACCTGATCCTGCACGGCGAGCTGCCGAACAAGACCGAACTCGAAGACTTCGACGCCTCGATCCGTCGCCACACGATGATCAACGAGTCGCTGCTGAGCTTCTACAAGGGCTTCAACTACGACGCGCATCCGATGGCGATGCTCACCGGCATCGTCGGTTCGCTGTCGGCGTTCTATCACGACACCACCAACAACAAGGATCCCAAGCATCGCGAGATCTTTGCCCACCGGATGATCGCCAAGATCCCGACGATCGCGGCCGCCGCCTACAAGAAGTACTTCGGCCAGCCGTTCATGTATCCGAAGAACTCGCTCGATTACAGCTCGAACCTGCTGCACATGATGTTCGCGGTGCCGGCCGAGGATTACGAGATCAATCCGGTCGCCGCCAAGGCGCTGGACGTGCTGTTCATCCTGCACGCCGATCACGAGCAGAACGCCTCGACCAGCACCGTGCGTATGGCCGGTTCGACCGGTACCAATCCGTATGCTGCGATTTCGTCCGGCATTGCTGCGCTCTGGGGCCCGGCACACGGCGGCGCCAACGAAGCCGTGTTGAGGATGCTCGAGGAAATCGGCGACGTGAAGAACGTCCAGACCTTCATGGACAAGGTCAAGGACAAAAATTCCGGCGTCCGCCTGATGGGCTTCGGCCATCGCGTGTACAAGAACTTCGATCCGCGCGCGACGATCATCCGCGAGCAGTGCCACAAGGTGCTCAAGGAGCTGAAGATCGACGATCCGCAGCTCGAGCTGGCGATGAAGCTGGAAGAGATCGCGCTGAACGACGACTACTTCAAGTCGCGCAAGCTGTACCCGAACGTCGATTTCTACTCGGGCATCATCTACAAGGCCCTCGGCATCCCGGTGAACATGTTCACGCCGATGTTCGCGATCGCCCGCACCGTTGGCTGGGTCGCGCACTGGAACGAGATGAACGCCGATCCGGCCGGCCTGAAGATCGCCCGTCCGCGTCAGGTCTACACCGGCGCGCCGGTGCGGGAATATCAGGCGATCTCGACGCGCTGATCGTCTGAGGCAGCAGAAAAAGGCCAGCTTTCGAGCTGGCCTTTTTCGTTGCGGCGCTTCTCACCAACTCGCTAACCGAGACTGTCTAGCTGGGCGTCGAGCCGCCGAGTATCGCGTCGACGCCGATGGCTGCCAGCGCTTCGGCGTCAGCCAGATTCAGGCGCTTCATCGGCAGGCCATCGCTCGGTGACAGCGGCGTGCGGCGCAGATCGTCGAGCCCGAACATCGCGATGTCGATGCCGATCTCGCCGGCCTCGAAGCGGGCCAGCGGCACCGGCACTTCGCTGCCATCCGGGTAGCGGTAGTCGCGCTCGTCCTGTTCGAACGGGATGCCGCGATCCTGCAGGAAGAAATCGAGCGTCTCGGGACGATCGGCAAAACCGTGGATCTGCACGCGGTGCGCCGCGGTGATCGCGCCGCTGACCACCGCACCGACCAGCCTAGGTGAGAAGCCCGACTGCAGCAGCTTCATCGCCTGCACGGCGGCGCGGCGCATGGCGATCAGGTGGCCGGCGTAATCACTGCCGCCGAAGATCCGCTGGTACTCGATCACCGCGGCCTGGATGCTGGCGTTGTCCGGCAGCGCGCCACGGCTGCTGAGGCCGAGCCGCTGCAACGCCTTCAGCTTGGCGCTGCGGTAGTCGAGCACGTCTTCCTCGCAGATGATCCGCGCCGTTTCGGCGATCACTTCACGGCTCAGATCGCTGCCGTGACTGCTGTTGGGGGTGCTGCGCCGGCTCATCAGAAAATGTCGGCTGCGGCATTGTCCGGATTGCCGTAAGGGCTGATGCCGTCATCCGGTGGCGGCAGGTGATCGCTCTGCACGATCTCGGACAGCGAACCCGGTGTGCCACCGGCCACCAGCTTGCCGGTGGCCGGATTGATCGCGATATCGGTCAGCCCCGGCGGCCTCGGCTGCTTCAGCTGTGGCACGCCCTTCAGCGCGGTCTTCATGTAGTCCATCCACATCGGCACCGCCGCACGGCCACCGACTTCGCCGCGGCCGAGCGGCTTCGGCTGGTCGAAACCGACCCAGGCGACGGCAACCAGCGTCGTCGAAAAACCGTTGAACCAGGCATCGGTCTCGTCGTTCGAGGTCGCCGTCTTGCCGGCCAGATCATCGCGGCCAAGGCTTTTGACCTGGGACGCGGTGCCGCGCGTGACCACGTCATGCAACATGCTGCTGATCAGGTAGTCGAGCGTCGATGCCAGCACCCGCGGTGCACGATCTTCAGGCGGCACCAGCGCTTCGGGTACTTCCACTGTCTGCGGCTCCGGAACGGCGACCGGCTGACCGGTGACCGGATCAAGCACGGGTTCCGGCGGCGGCGCATCGCAGGCCGGGCAGGCCAGCTTCGGCCGGGCGTGGAATACCTCGCGGCCGGTGCCGTCGGTGATCGAGGCGATGAAGTAGGGATCGATCAGGAAGCCGCCGTTGGCAAACACGGCATAGGCGCGTGCCTGCTCCATCGGCGTCATCGAGGCGCTGCCGAGGGCGACGGTCAGATCGGCCGGCAGGCGGGATTTGTCGAAGCCGAAGCGCGAGGCGAACTCGCGCGTGTATTCGATGCCGACCGCTTGCGCGACGCGCACCGACACCAGGTTGCGCGACAGCGCCAGCGCGTCGCGCAGCCGCATCGGGCCGCGGAACTTGCCTTCGTAGTTGCCGGGCCGCCAGTCGTCGTCCGGGTTGACGCTGGAGGTGAACACCACCGGCGCGTCGAGGAAGATCGAGGCGGGCGTGTAGCCTTTCGACAAGGCCGCCGTGTACAGAAACGGCTTGAAACCGCTGCCGACCTGGCGACGTGCCTGGGTCACGCGGTTGAAATTGCCGAGGAAGAAATCGTAGCCGCCGACCAGCGATTGCACGCCGCCGTCGTGCGGATCGAGCGCGATGAACGCGCCCTGCACTTCGGGAATCTGGGTCAGTCTCAGGTTGCTGCCGATCTTGGCAATGCGAACGATGTCGCCGGCGGCGAGCGTCCGTTTCTCGTTGAAGCCGGCCCAGGCGAACGCGGCCTTCGGCAGTTCGACGACGCCGCTGTCGGTGACCACGCGCAGCAGTTCCGGGGTCAGGCTGAGCACCACGGCTGGCTGCAGGCCGGCCACCGGTGGCCGTGCGGCCAGCTGCACCAGCACTTCCGGTGACGATGGCTTGCTGTTCAGCGTCGCCAGCAGTGCGGGCGGCAGTTTCGCTTCGGCGCCGTTGAAGCCGTGGCGCTCCTCGTAAGCCAGCAGGCCGCCCCTGAGCGCGGCATTGGCGGCGAGCTGACGGGTCGAGTCGAGCGTCGTGGTCACCACATAGCCATCGGTGTAGGTCGCTTCGCCATGCTTGGCATACAGCTCGGCGCGAACCATCTCGGCGACATAGCTGGCTTCCACTTCAACCAGCGCCGGGTGCTCGAAGGCGGTGATCGGTTCGGCGGTGGCGGTCTTCCAGGCGCTGTCGTCGATATAGCCGAGATCGTGCATGCGGCGCAGCACGTAGTCACGGCGATTCTTGGCGCGGTCGGCGTTGTTCAGCGGGTTGTCGCGCGATGGGGCCTTCGGCAGGCCGGCGATCAAGGCCATCTCGCCGACGGTGAGCTTGCCGACTTCGCGGCCGAAGTAGACCGAAGCCGCGGCGCCGACACCGTAGGCGCGATTGCCGAGGAAGATGCGGTTCAGGTACAGCTCGAGAATCTGCTCCTTGCTCAGCTCGCTTTCGATCTTCCGGGCCAGGAAGATTTCCTTGATCTTGCGGGTGAAGCTGCGCTCGTTGGTCAGATAGACGTTGCGCGCCAGCTGCTGGGTGATCGTCGAACCGCCCTGGCGTTTCTGGCCGGTGGTGGCCAGCACCACGGCGGCACGCGCAAGGCCAGCGACATCGACACCCGAATGCTCGAAGAAGCGATCATCCTCTGCGGCCAGGAAAGCCTGCACCAGCGGCTTGGGAAGTTGCGCATAGGTCAGCGGTTCACGCCGTTCGGCGCCGAACTCGCCGATCAGTTTTCCGTCCCGCGTATAAACCCGGAGTGGCACGCCGAGACGGATTTCGTGCAGGCTTGCCACCGAGGGCAGTTGCGGCATCACCCAGGCGCGCAGCATCAGAAAACCGCCGGCGGCAGCAAGGCTCAACACCAGCAGGCTGATCAGGGCGATGCGGCCGACGAGGCGGCGTCGATCAGGAGACACGGGTTTCGATCACTGAATTAAGCCTTGGGGAATGGCCCGGCGAATGACTTGGGAAATGCGCTGTAATGGACCGGAAACTGCAGGCTCTGGGGAGAGCTTTCTGGTGATCTTTCCGGTCACCCGCAGCGGCGCTTGAAGGTTCACCTTTCATCGCCTGCTTTGGGACTCCCATCAGGCACTTAGGCAAATAAGTTGTTGCTGCGGCGTAAACAACATGGACTATATTAAGTCCTGCTCGGGAAGCCGTCATCAAAGCCCGACCGCCGCAGTTCGCGAGGGCTCGTCAACTGGGGTGTGTGGGGACAACATGTCGATCAAACAGTCGCTGTTCGGAAGGCGGAGCCGGGAGCTGATCGGTCTGGATATTTCATCCAGCGCGGTCAAGCTGCTGGAGTTGAGCCGTCGCGGCGATCGCTACAGCGTTGAATCCTTCGCCATCGAACTGCTGCCGCCGAACTGCATCGTCGACCGCCAGATTGCCGATCCGCGCGCGGTCGGCGAAGTGATCCTGAAAGCGATGAACCGGGCCGGCACCCGCAACCGTCAATGCGCCGTCGCGGTCGCCGGTTCCTCGGTGATCAGCAAGGTCATTTCCATGCCCGCGTCCTTGAAGGACAACGACATGGAAGAGCAGATCAAGGCCGAGGCCGATCAGTACATTCCGTATCCGATCGACGAAGTGAATCTCGATTTCCAGGTGCTTGGCCCCACGGCCCATGACAAGGAAAGCGTCGACGTGCTGCTCGCCGCCTGCCGCAAGGAACAGGTCGAATCGCGGATCGCGGCACTCGAGATTGCCGGCCTTACCCCGCTGATCGTCGACATCGAAGCCTACGCGCTCGAGAATTCCTGCGAACTGCTGACCCATCAGATGCCGGCGCTCGGTGTCGGCAAGACCGTTGCCATCGTCGATGTCGGTGCCTCGACGACTTCGCTGCTGGTGCTTCACGACCTGCAGACCGTCTACACCCGCGATCAGTCCTTCGGCGGCCGGCAACTGACCGAGGACATCATGCGGTTCTACGGCATGAGCTTCGAAGAGGCTGGCAAGGCCACGCGCCTCGGCAACCTGCCGGCCAATTACGATGCCGAAGTGCTGAGTCATTTCATTGCCGACATGGCTCAGCAGATCGATCGCGCGCTGCAGTTCTTCTTCGCCGCCGCCTCGCGCCACAACGTCATCGACCAGCTGATTCTGGCCGGTGGCTGCGCCCATATTCCAGGTGTCGACGCGGCAATCCAGAAGCGTCTGCAGATTCCCTGCGTGATCGCTCAGCCGTTCGCCAAGATGAATGTCGATTCCCGCGCCAAGCCGGCGCAGCTCGGTCAGGACCAGGCGTCGATGCTGATCGCAGCCGGATTGGCGCTGCGCGCCTTCGACCAGGAAAGTTAGGTCCAGACATGACAACCCGGATCAATCTGCTCGATTGGCGCGCCGCCCGGCGCGCGCGACGGCGCCAGGAATTCCTGACCATGGTCGGGCTCGGCGTCGGCGCCGCGGTGGCGCTGCTCGGGCTTGGCTATGTGACGATCACTGGCGCGGTCGAACACCAGCAGAATCGCAACCAGTACCTGACCGCGCAGATCAAGGATCTCGACAAGCAGATCAAGGAAATCGAGGAGCTGGAGAAGGTCAAGGCCAATCTGGTGTCGCGGATGAACGTGATCCTGCAACTGCAGGAAAGCCGTTCGGCCACCGTCCATTTCTTCGACGAGATCGTCAACACGCTGCCCGACGGCATCTATCTGAACTCGATCAAGCAGAGCGGCCAGAACGTCACCATCGAAGGCGTGGCGGAATCGTCCGGCCGCATCTCGGCGTATCTGAAGAACCTCGATTCCAGCCCCTGGTTCAAGGACCCGAAGCTGGTGGTGATCAAGACTGGCGAAAAGAACCGCCAGCGCAACAGCGATTTCACCCTGCAGGTCACCAACCTGACCAAGGCTTCGGCGAATGACGCTGCCGCGGCCAGTGCCTCAGGCCGCACCGAGGTGAAGCCATGACCGTTCAGGAGGCATTCGCCGAACTGCAGGCGCTGGACCTGAAGAATCCGGGCGCCTGGCCACGCTGGGCGCATATCGGCGCTGCGGTGCTGGCGTTCATCGTGCTGGTCGGCTTCGGGGTCTGGATGTTCCTCAAGCCCGAGTACGAAACGCTCGGTGTCGAAGAGCATACCGAACAGACCTTGCGTGCCGAGTTCGAGAAGAAGCAGCAGAAGGTCGCGGCCCTCGATGCCTACAAGGCGCAGCTGGAAACCATGGAGCGCGATTTCGGCGCCATGCTGCGCCAGCTGCCGAGCAAGACCGAGGTCGAGAATCTGCTCAACGACATCTCGCAGACGCGCGTCGCGTCGAGCCTGGAAGAAGAGCTGTTCCAGCCGCAGACGGAGATTCCCAAGGATTTCTACGCCGAGGTGCCGAACCGGATCGTGGTCACCGGCAGCTATCACCAGATGGGTGCCTTCGTCGGCGGCGTCGCGGCGCTGCCGCGCATCGTCACCATCGATGAAGTCGAGATCAAGCCGGCCGGTGGCACGGCGCAGCAGGGCCTCGGTCGAGGTGCCCTGCGGATGAGTGCGCTGGCCAAGACTTACCGCTATCTCGATGAAAGCGAGATCACCACCACCGATCCCGCTGGCACCGCTGGCCGCGCGGGCCGCCGTGGAGCGCGCCAATGAGCCGCCCTCACCGCTGGGTCCTGCCGTTGCTGGCCGTCAGCCTGACGCTGTCGGCCTGCAGCAGCAGCATGAGCGATCTCGAGGTTTGGGTGGCCGAGGTCAAGGCGCGCAAGAACTCGCAGATCGATCCGATTCCGCAGATGAAGCAGTACGAGGCCTACGCCTACGTCAGCGACAACCGCCGCGATCCGTTCGTGAATTCGCCGGAGGCCCAGCAGCGTGCCGAAGGTGGTGAAGGCTCGGCACTGCGCCCGGACCTGAACCGCAACAAGGAACCGCTCGAGGAATTCCCGATCGACGCGCTGCGCCTGGTCGGCATGGTGGTCTTCAGCGGCAAGACCTACGCGATGGTCAGAGCGCCGGACGCGGTCATCCACCGGGTCACCATCGGCGATCACATGGGCCAGAACTACGGCCGGATCAACAAGGTCACCGAGGCCGAAGTGAGCCTCACCGAAATCATTCCAGATGGCTTCGGCGGTTTCACCGAACGGGCGGCGGCGCTGGCCGCAACCGAATGAATCGCCAGCCACACCTGACTGAACGTCACCACCCCCGAACGATGCTGCACTGGAGCACCACGATGTCGACTCGAACCGCCTCTGCCGATCGGAGGACTCGCCCGGGAAACAAGGCTGTGATCAGCGGGGCGGGATGGCTGCACCGTGCCGCCGCATTGCTGCTGCTGGCGCTTGTCAGCCTGGGCCTGCCGGTGCGGGCCCAGACTCAGACTCAGACTCAGACTCAGACTCAGACGGTGCGCTCGCTGCAGAGCATGGATTTCGTCGCGCTCGACGGTGATCGCGTGCTGCTGACCTTGACCCTGTCGTCGCCGGCACCGGAGCCGGTGGTGTTCGCCATCGACAAGCCTGCGCGCCTGTCGATCGATCTGCCGGATACCACGCTGGCGCTGCTCAATCGCTATCGCAAGGTCAATGTCGGATTGGTTCGTTCGGTTGCCGCCGCCGAGGCCAAGGGCCGGTCGCGGATCGTCGTCGAAATGAACGCGCTGACACCGCACACGGTGCGAGTCGACGGCAACAAGATCTACCTCGAACTCGCCGGTCTCACCGGCGCCTTGTCGTCACCGATGGCGGCCAAGCCGTTGCCGCCGCGGACGTCCACTACTGTTGTGCCGACGGGTGCCCCGGCGATTACTCCGGCAAGAGCTGCTGCGAGCACGGCACCGGTACAGGGCCTGATCTCGAACATCGACTTCCGCCGTGGCGAGAAGGGTGAAGGCCGGGTCATCATCGCGCTTGGCGACACCCGTAATGCGGTCGATGTCCGCGAAGAAGGCGGCAAGATCGTGGTCCGTTTCAAGAACACCTCGGTACCAGAACGCCTTGCCAAGCGTTTCGACGTGCTCGATTTCGCCACGCCGGTGAAGTTCATCGACGCTTCCCGCGATGGCGCCAACGCCCAGATCATCGTCACCCCGATCGCGGCCGGTGACTTCGAGCAGGTCGCCTATCAGTCCGGCAACGTGTTCACCCTGGAACTGCAGCCGATCTCGCAGGAGAAGCTCGACGAGCGTCGCCGGCTGGAGCCGCAGTACACCGGCGAAAAGATCAGCCTGTCGTTCCAGAGCATCGATGTGCGCTCGCTGCTGCAGATCATTGCCGACGTCGCCCAGACCAATATGGTGGTCTCCGATTCGGTGACCGGCCAGATCGCGATGCGCCTGCAGAACGTGCCCTGGGATCAGGCGCTGGACATCATCCTGCGCACCAAGGGCCTCGGCCAGCGCAAGTCCGGCAACGTGATCCTGGTGGCACCGCTCGACGAACTCGCCCAGCGCGAAAAAGCCGATCTGGAGAACGAGAAGCAGAAGGTGCAGCTCGCCGCGCTGCGTTCGGAAATCATCCAGGTCAACTACGCCAAGGCCAGCGAGCTGGCGAGCCTGATCAAGTCGAAGGACAACTCGGTGCTGTCCGAACGCGGCAGCGTCACCGTCGACGAGCGCACCAACACCATGCTGGTGCTGGAGACGCGCGACAAGCTCGGCGAGATCCGCGCGCTGGTGCAGCGTCTCGATATCCCGGTGCGCCAGGTGCTGATCGAGTCGCGCATCGTCGTCGCCCGCTCGAATTTCGATCGTGAATTCGGCGCCCGCTTCGGCTTCAGCGGCAACCGCACGCGGGACGGCGGCAACGGCGGCCTGATCTCGACCAGCGGCAGCGGCGAAGGCACCAATACCTCGTTGAGCGGCTCGCCGACTGGCTTGCCATCGATCGGCGGCTCGACGCCTGCACCGCGCGCGGCGGGTGCGATCGGCGATCGCTACAACGTCAATCTGCCGGTCGCCAATCCGGCCGGCAGCATCGCGCTGGCCATCCTCGGCCGCAATTCGCTGATCGATCTGGAACTGTCGGCGCTGCAGTCCGAAGGCAAGGGCGAAGTGATTTCCTCACCCCGAGTGATCACCGCCAACGGCAAGCAGGCGGCGATCGAACAGGGCCGGGAAATCCCGTTCCAGAACGCCACTTCCAGCGGCGCCACGGCGGTGCAGTTCAAGAAGGCGGTGCTGAGCCTGAACGTGACGCCGCAGATCACGCCGGACAACCGGGTGATCATGGATCTGGCGGTCACCAACGATTCGCAGGGTACTGATGTCGCCCAGAGCGGCGGCGGTTCGGCGCCGGCGATCGATACCCGCAAGGTCACCACTCAGGTGCTGGTCGACAACGGCCAGACCGTGGTCCTTGGCGGCATCTACGAGCAGACCACCAACGACAGTGTCACCAAGGTGCCGCTGCTCGGCGACATCCCGGTGCTCGGCGTGCTGTTCCGCAACAAGATCAAGATCCAGAACAAGACCGAGTTGCTGATCTTCATCACGCCGAAAATCCTCAGCGAAGGCCTGAAGGTAAACTGACGGCTGCGGCCCCGGATGCGGTTGAGGGTCGCCCAACCTTCAACCTTCAACCAGCATCCGAAGCCGGTGAACAGCAAGCGCAACATCTACCTCGTTGGCCCGATGGGCGCCGGCAAGACTACGGTCGGACGCCGGCTCGCCGATGCCTGTCGGCTGGAATTCGTCGATTCCGATCAGGTCGTCGAGGCGCGCACCGGCGTCAATATCGCGTTCATTTTCGAGAAGGAAGGCGAGGCCGGTTTCCGCAAGCGCGAATCTGCGGCGATCGCCGAGCTGGTGCAGCGCGACGGCATCGTGCTGTCGACCGGCGGCGGCGCAGTGATGGATGCTGATTCCCGCGCCCTGCTCGCTGCCCGCGGCTTCGTCGTCTACCTGCACGCCAGCGTCGATCATCAGATCGCCCGCACCGAGCGCACCGACAACCGGCCGTTGTTGCAGGTCGGGGATCGCCGTGACACGCTCCAGCGCCTGTTCGCGCTGCGCGATCCGCTGTACCGCGAAATTGCCGATTTCATCGTCCACACCGATGGGCGCAACGCTCGCGCCCTTGCCCGCGAGATTGAAGATCATCTGGTCCGCCCCATTGCCGCACCCGCCCCTGCCGCACCATTGAAGCCATGCGTCGACTCCTAAGCGTTGAACTCGGCGAACGCAGCTACCCGCTGGCGATCGGCGCCGGCCTGCTGGCCGATCCGGAGTCCTATGCCGAGCTGCGCGGCAAGACCCTGCGCATCGTCACCGATGCCAACGTCGCTGCCCGCTACCTCGATCCGGTGCTCGATGCGCTGGGCCTGACCCGCGAGCACGCCTTCGTGCTGCCGGCCGGTGAACTGCAGAAGACCTGGGCCAATTCCGAACAGGTGCTCGACTGGCTGCTGGCCAGCCGCATCGCCCGCGATGGCGTGCTGATCGCCCTCGGTGGCGGCGTGATCGGTGATCTGACCGGCTTCGTCGCCTCGATCTACCAGCGCGGCATCGCCTTCGTGCAGATGCCGACGACTCTGTTGAGCCAAGTCGATTCCTCGGTCGGCGGCAAGACCGGCGTCAACCACGCGCGCGGCAAGAATCTGATCGGTGCCTTCCATCAGCCGATCGCCGTGTTCGCCGATACCGACACCCTGAACACGCTGCCGCCGCGCGAGCTGTCGGCCGGTCTGGCTGAAGTGATCAAGTGCGGCATGCTCGGCGACGCCGCGCTGTTCGCACGCTTGGAACGCGATCTCGACGCGATTCTGGCGCTCGATCCGAACGCGGTCGCCGAAGCCGTAGAACGCTGCTGCAAGCTGAAGGCGCGGATCGTTGCGCTCGACGAACGCGAATCGTTGGCCGGCGGTCCACGCACCTTGCTGAATCTCGGCCATACCTTCGGCCATGCGGTCGAAACCTTCACCCAGTACGAGACCTGGCTGCATGGCGAAGCGGTCGGTCTCGGTCTGGCGATGGCGGCGGACATGTCGATGCGCCTCGGCTGGCTGAAGCCCGAGGACGCCGAGCGCTGCCTGAAGCTGATCGAGCGCGCCAAGCTGCCGGTACGCCCGCCGGCGGCGATGACGCCGGACGATTTTCGTAGCCTGATGGCGCGCGACAAGAAAGTGGCGGCCGGCAAGCTGCGCCTGGTGCTGATGCGGGCGATCGGCGAAGCGGCGACCACGGCCGATTTCGATGTTGCCGCACTCGACGCCACCCTGGACCATTTCTGCACGGCTTCCGACGCAGCGGGCACCGCGACGCAAGCCGCATGACGCTCGCGCCCTACGCCGCGCGCGAGGATCGCTCGCGAGGTCGCCGCCACGCCGAAGCACCGCCGCAGGGCCGCAGTGAATACCAGCGCGATCGCGATCGGATCATCCATTCGGCGGCGTTCCGCCGGCTCGAGTACAAGACCCAGGTCTTCGTCAGTCACGAAGGCGATCTCTATCGCAATCGCCTGACCCATTCGCTGGAAGTCGCCCAGATCACCCGCAGCCTTGCCCGCGGCCTGCATCTGAACGAGGACCTGGCCGAAACCATCGCCCTCGCGCATGACTTGGGGCACACGCCGTTCGGCCACGCCGGCCAGGACGCGCTCGACGACTGCCTGAAAGCGCACGGTGGCTTCGAGCACAACGCGCAAAGCCTGCGGGTGGTCGATGAACTGGAAGACAAGTACGCCGAGTTCCGCGGCCTGAACCTCACCTTCGAGACCCGCGAGGGCATCCTCAAGCACTGCTCGCAGAGCCGCGCGGCGACGCTCGGCGATGTCGGCGAGCGCTTCCTGAGCAAGCATCAGCCCGGCCTCGAAGCCCAGCTGACCAACATCGCCGACCAGATCGCCTACAACAATCACGATGTCGACGACGGCCTGCGCGCCGGCCTGCTGACGATCGAGCAGATGTGCGAAGTGCCACTGTTCGCGCGCTTCCACGCCGAAGTCACGGCGCGCTACACCGCCTTGACGCCGCGCCAGCTGCGCCACGAAACGATCCGCCGGATGATCAATGCACTGGTCATCGACCTGCACAGCGAAACCACGCGGCGTCTGGCCGAGCAGGAACTGGCCGATATCGACGCCGTGCGCAGCCATAGCAAACCGCTGGTCTCGTTCAGCGAAGCGATGCAGCGCGACAACCGCGACCTGAAGCGCTACCTCAGCGAGCACCTGTACAGCCACCACCAAGTCTATCGGGTGATGCACAAGGCCCGGCGCATCGTCCGCGAACTGTTCGAAGCGCTGCATGCCGACATCCGCCTGCTGCCGCCCGAGTTTCATGCCGCAGCGGGCACGGCAGCAGCGACGGCCGGCGAGACCGGTCAGGCGCGGGTGGTGGCGGATTACGTGGCGGGGATGACCGATCGCTATGCGCAGGATGAACACGCGCGCCTGTATGACTTGAGGCAGTTGCGATGATGACGCAGCCCCCGTTACTGGCCCGCGATCCGGCGCCGACTCGCCTTGCTCGCACCCACGCCAACAGCGCGTGGGGCCCGCTCGGTGGCTCGCGTCGCCACCGCTATGCGCAGGATGAGCATGCGAGGCTTTACGACTTGAGGCAGCTTCGGTGAATCGGTCAGTCTGCTGACGCTCTGGAGCGACGACCTTGGCCCGCCTCCCCCGCCTGACCGTCCCCGGCTATCCGCACCACGTCATCCAGCGCGGCAACAACCGCCAGCCGGTGTTCGTCGACGATCAGGACCGGGAAACCCTGCTCGGTCTGCTCAGCGAATACGCGACGAAGCACAAGGTGGCGATCCATGCCTGGGTGCTGATGGGCAACCATTTTCATCTGCTGGCCACGCCGGCTACCGACAAGGGCTTGCCGCTGATGATGCAGGCGCTCGGCCGGCGTTACGTGCAGATCTTCAACCGGCGCCACGTGCGCACCGGCACGCTCTGGGAAGGGCGTTATCGCGCCACTTTGGTGCAGACCGATCGCTACCTGCTGGCCTGCATGGCCTACATCGATCTCAATCCGGTGCGCGCCGGGCTGGTGACGAAAGCGGCCGACTGGCGCTGGTCCAGCCATCGCCATTACATCGGGCTGCATCAGGATCGGCTGCTGACGCCGCATCCGCTGTGCTGGGCGCTCGGCAACACGCCGTTCGCGCGCGAAGCGGCTTACGCCGATCTGGTGCAGCAAGGTGTCGCGCTTGATCAGCAGGCGCAGCTCACCGATGCAACGCTCAAAGGCTGGGCATTGGGCGATCGTTCTTTTCTCGAACAGATCGAAGTGCAGACCGATCGTCGGACCACGCGCGGTCGTGCCGGACGTCCAGCACTGAAAAAGCCGGGTTGACCGGCGCTCAGATTCGGCACATTTCAGCTTCAAACAAATAGTTAACAACAGATTTAAATCTGTCCCTAATTTAAATGCGGGCTGGCGTCATGCGAAATCAATCTGTATCTGACCCCAATTAAATATGGTTGTGTGGTCTTGGCATTCTTGTTGCGGCGCAGTACGCTCCTGTCCCCCTGCCAGACCTTCCTAAGGTTAGCCATGTCGCACGAGCCCGCATCACCCGCCCAGCGTCTGCACGCCGAACAGCACGGCCTGTACCGCAAGTCCAACGAGCATGACGCCTGCGGCATCGGCTTCATCGCCAACATCAAGGGCGACAAGGCGCATTCGATCGTCGAGCAGGGTCTTTTGATCCTGAAGAACCTCGAGCATCGCGGCGCCGTGGGTGCCGACCCGCTGATGGGCGATGGCGCCGGCATCATGATCCAGGTGCCGGATCAGCTCTATCGCGAGGAAATGGCCAAGCAGGGCGTCGAACTGCCGCCGCTCGGCGAGTACGGCGTCGGCATGGTGTTCCTGCCGAAGGAAAATGCCTCGCGCATCGCCTGCGAGCAGGAGATCGAGCGCGCCGTCGTCGACGAAGGCCAGATCGTGCTCGGCTGGCGCGACGTGCCGGTCGATCTGAACATGCCGATGTCGCCGACCGTGCGCGCCAAGGAGCCGGTGATCCGCGAGATCTTCATCGGCCGCGGCCCGGACATCACGGTGACCGACGCCCTCGAACGCAAGCTCTACGTGATCCGCAAGGCTTCCGGCCACGCCATCCGCGGCCTGAACCTGATCCACGGCAAGGAATTCTTCGTGCCGTCGATGTCGGCGAAGACCGTCGTCTACAAGGGTCTGCTGCTCGCCGATCAGGTCGGCGTCTATTACCTCGATCTGCAGGACGAGCGCTGCGTCTCGGCACTGGCGCTGGTCCATCAGCGCTTCTCGACCAACACCTTCCCGGAATGGCCGCTGGCCCATCCGTACCGGATGGTCGCGCACAACGGCGAGATCAACACGGTCAAGGGCAACTTCAACTGGATGCGCGCCCGCGAAGGCGTGATGAAGTCGGCTGAACTTGGCGATGATCTGCAAAAACTCTTTCCGCTGATCTACGAAGGCCAGAGCGATACCGCCTGCTTCGACAACGCCCTCGAACTGCTGGTGATGGCCGGCTACCCGATCGCCCACGCGATGATGATGATGATTCCCGAGGCTTGGGAAAATCACACGCTGATGGACGAGCAGCGCCGTGCGTTCTACGAGTACCACGCGGCGATGATGGAGCCCTGGGACGGCCCGGCGGCGATCTGCTTCACCGATGGCCGTTACATCGGCGGCACGCTCGATCGCAACGGCCTGCGTCCCTGTCGCTTCGTCACCACGGACGATGATCTCGTGGTCATGGCCTCGGAATCCGGTGTGCTGCCGATCGAGGAATCACGGATCACCAAGAAGTGGCGCCTGCAGCCGGGCCGCATGTTCCTGATCGACCTTGAAGAAGGCCGGATCATCGAAGACGAGGAAATCAAAGACACCTACGCCAGCGCCGAGCCGTACAAGGCCTGGATCAGCCGCGTGCGCATCAAGCTCGACGAGCTGAAGATGCTGCCGGCCAAGAACCCGCAGGAGCCGTCGTCGGTGTCGCTGCTCGATCGCCAGCAGGCGTTCGGCTACACGCAGGAAGACATCCGCGTGCTGATGTCGCCGATGGCCGTCGCCGCCGAGGAAGCCACCGGCTCGATGGGCAACGACTCGCCGTTGCCGGTGATGTCGAACAAGCTGAAGCCGCTCTACAGCTACTTCAAGCAGCTGTTCGCGCAGGTCACCAATCCGCCGATCGATCCGATCCGCGAAGCGATGGTGATGTCGCTGGTGTCGTTCATCGGCCCGAAGCCGAACCTGCTCGACACCGCCAACCTGAACCCGCAGATGCGTCTGGAAGTGAGCCAGCCGGTGCTCGACTTCTCCGACATGGCGAAGCTGCGCGATATCGGCGCGCACACGCGCGGCAAGTTCAAGAGCTACGAGATCGACATCTGCTATCCGGTTGCCTGGGGCAAGGAAGGCGTCGAAGCGCGCCTCGCCAGCCTGTGCGCGACGGCGGTCGATGCGGTCAAGGATGGCCACAACATCCTGGTGCTGACCGATCGCAAGATGGACGCCGACTTCGTCGCGATCCCGGCTTTGCTCGCCACGTCCGCGATCCATCTGCACCTGGTCAACAAGGGGCTGCGCACCTCCACCGGCCTGGTCGTGGAGACCGGTTCGGCGCGTGAAGTGCACCACTTCGCCCTGCTCGGCGGTTACGGCGCGGAAGCGATCCATCCCTATCTGGCGATGGAAACCCTGGGCGCGATGGCCCAGGGCCTGCCCGGCGAATTGAGCCCGGATCAGGCGATCTACAACTACAAGAAGGCGGTATCGAAGGGCCTGATGAAGGTCATGTCGAAGATGGGCATCTCGACCTGGATGTCCTATTGCGGCGCGCAGATCTTCGAAGCGATCGGCCTGAACCGCGCGGTGATCGACAAGTACTTCAGCGGCACGCCGTCGTCGATCGAAGGCATCGGCGTGTTCGAAGTCGCCGAAGAAGCGGTGCGTCTGCACAAGCTCGCCTTCGGCAACGACAAGGTGCTGGCCAACATGCTCGACGCCGGCGGCGAGTACGCCTTCCGCGTCCGTGGCGAAGAGCACATGTGGACGCCGGACGCGATCGCCAAGCTGCAGCACTCGACCAAGGCGAACAGCTTCTCGACGTACAAGGAATACGCCCAGATCATCAACGATCAGAGCAAGCGTCACATGACCTTGCGTGGCCTGTTCGAGTTCAAGGTCGATCCGGCGAAAGCGATTCCGATCGACGAAGTCGAACCGGCGAAGGAAATCGTCAAGCGCTTCGCCACCGGTGCCATGTCGCTCGGCTCGATCTCGACCGAAGCGCATGCAACCCTGGCGGTGGCGATGAACCGCATCGGCGGCAAGTCGAACACCGGCGAAGGCGGTGAAGATCCAGCGCGTTACCGGCTGGAGAAGCAGGGCATCGTCATCAAGGAAGGCGCGACGATGGCTTCGGTCATCGGCGAGGACCAGGTCGAGGCGAACATCCCGCTGCAGGCGGGCGATTCCCTGCGCTCGAAGATCAAGCAGGTCGCTGCCGGCCGTTTCGGCGTCACTGCCGAATACCTGAACTCGGCCGATCAGATCCAGATCAAGATGGCGCAGGGCGCCAAGCCCGGCGA
>NZ_JAHFRY010000155.1:692-9879 GCF_023266035.1 Nevskia sp. | reverse complement strand
CACGCGGCTGGCTCGCTCCTGGACCGATCCGCTGGCGGCGCTGGTGATGCTGCTGCTCGCCACGCCGGTGGCGATCGCGCTGACTCGCGGTGGTGCTGGCGGTGTCCAGGTGCTTGGCGCGCTGGCCTGCGGCCTGGTATTCCTGCTGGTCAACGGCCTGATGGCGGCGCTCGGCGAAGCCGGTACTCTGAGCCCGCTGCTGGCGGCCTGGGTGTCGCCTGCGAGCTTTGTTCTGTTCGGCCTGCTGCTGGTATTCCGGCTCGATCGGCGCTGAGCCGCGCCCAGCCCCGCATCAAACTTCTTTCTGCATTGACGATCGGGCCTCTGAAGGCCCGCCTGACCCGAGACCGCGCTGCCATGACTGCCGCCACCGCCCCTGCATCCGTGCATCGGACCCCTCGTGGTCCGTTGACGATCATCCCGGTCGCAACCGCTGCCGAGAAGAAGCGCTTCATCCGCGTTCCGGCACGCCTGCATGCCGATGATCCGAACTGGGTCACGCCGCTGGACATGGAGCGCAACGAAGCGCTGTCGCCGAAGCACAATCCGCTGTTCGCCCATACCGACGTGCAGCTCTGGCTGGCGGTCCGCGATGGCGTCGACGTCGGCCGGATCAGCGCCCAGATCAATCGCGAAGCCACCGATGGCGTCGGCCACTTCGGCATGATCGCCGCCGAAGACGATGCCGAGCTGATCGAAGCGCTGTTCGCGACCGCCGAAACCTGGCTCAAGGCGCGCGGCATGCGTGAATCGCTGGGGCCGTTCAGCCTGTCGATCAACGAGGAAACCGGCCTGCTGATCAAAGGCCACGACACGCCGCCGATGCTGATGATGGGCCACGATCGCCCGTACCTGGCGGCACGTATCGAAGCGCTCGGCTACGACAAGGCCAAGGATGTCTTCGCCTACATCAGCGACATCACCAAGCCGCTGCCGAAGTCGATCTGCACCCTGATGCGTCGGCCGCTGCCGGATACCTTCAAGCTCCGTCACCTGAGCTTCAAGCAGTACGAGAAGGACATCGAATCGATCAGCTCGATCTTCAACGATGCCTGGGCCGCCAACTGGCGCTTCGAACCGCTGACCGCCGCCGACACCGCTCACCTCGCCAAGGCGATGCGGCCGATCCTCAACGAGAAGCTGGTCTGGTTCGTCGATGTCGACGGCGAGCCGGCCGGTTTCGGCGTCTGCCTGCCGAACATCAACGAAGCGATCCAGGATCTCGACGGCAAGCTGCTGCCGTTCGGCTGGGCGAAGCTGCTCTGGCGGCTGAAGGTCAAAGGCGTGAAGTCGGCACGCGTGCCGCTGATGGGCATCCGCCGCAAGTACGCCACCGGTTTCGTCGGCGCCGTGCTGCCGTTCCTGATCATCGACGCGATGCGCAACGAGGCCCGCAAGATCGGCTACACCAGTGCCGAACTGTCGTGGATTCTCGAGGACAACATGCCGATGCGGCGCATCAACGAAGGTCTCGGCGGCGTTGCCTACAAGACCTATCGCATCTACCGGAAAGCGCTTTGAGCAAGGTCGTTGCGGGTGGCCTGACCGCCCTGGTACTCGCCGGCTCGCGCGGGCCGGATGATCCGATGGCGCGCGCCTTCAGCGTGCCGCACAAGGCGCTGATCCCAGTCGCTGGCGTGCCGATGCTGCTGCGGGTGATCGCCGCATTGGCTGCGACGCCGGAGATCGCCCGCATCGTGGTGATCATCGAAGCGCCAGAAATCGTCCAGGTGCTGCCGGGGCTTGCTGCCGCTGCGAACGGCAAGCCGGTCGATACCTTCCTGGCCGCCGGCAGCCCCAGCCTCAGCGTCGTCGCAGCACTCGCGCAGTACCCGACACCGCTGCTGATCACCACTGCCGATCACGCGCTGCTGCAGCCGGCCTGGGTCAGTCATTTTCTCAGCCACGTACCCGCCGGCTGCGACGCCGCGCTGGGCCTGGCCCGTTCCGAAGTCGTGCTTGCTGAAATGCCAGACACCCGGCGTACCTGGCTGCGCTTCGTCGAGGGCGCGTACAGCGGCTGCAACCTGTTCTATTTCGCGACCCCGAAAGCGCAGGCGCTGGCCGAGCTGTGGAAGCAGGTCGAAGCGCTGCGCAAGCGGCCGGTGGCGATGCTGCGCCTGCTCGGCCCGAGCTACGCGCTGCGCTATCTGCTCGGCAGGCTGCGGCTGTCATCGGCGATCGCCAGGCTGGGCGAGCTCGCCGGCGGCACCAAGGCAGGTATCGTCGAAATGCCGTTCGCGCGTGCGGCTGTCGATGTCGACAAGCCGGCGGACAAGGAACTGGTCGAGCGACTGCTGGCGACCGACATACGCTGATCCCGCTGAAACAAAAAACCCGGCGCCAGGCCGGGTTTTTGTTTGCGCCGTAGCGACTTAGGAAGTCGCGCGCCGCGTGCCCATGATCCAGTCCCACAGCGGGCTCGACACGCCGTAGCCGGTGTTGCCGTTCACGAAATGGTGCTGCATGTGGTGCAGCTTCAGCTTCTTGAACAGCGGCTGCTGCCAGGCGTAGTGATGCAGCGCGTAGTGCAGGGTGTCGTAGATCACGTAGCCGACGATGAAGCCGCCGAACACGGCCATCAGCACCGGGCCGGCGAAGGCCAGCGCGAACAGGCTGTAGAAGCCGTAGGCGAGCGGAATGCTGACCGAGGGCGGCATCACCAGGCGCAGGCGATCGTTCGGGTGATCGTGATGGACGCCATGCCAGATGAAGTGCAGGCGCTCACCGATCTTGCCCGGCGGCGTCCAGTGGAACAGGAAGCGATGCAGGAAGTATTCGGTCGCGGTCCAGATCGCCAGGCCACCAGCAAAGGCGGCAAGCCAGGTCAATACGCCAAGACCACCGGTGAACGCCGTCCAGGTCATCCACGTGAACAGCGGCAGATAGAGCGCCATCGGCACCCAGAACGGGATCTTCGACAGCGCTTCCATCCAGTCGGCCTCGAACATCCGGATCGACTCGTTCGGGCTGCGACGCAGCGGGCGCGCGGCGGCCATCAGGCGGCTCCGCTCCGGGCTGATGAAACTGGCGCTGGCGCTGGCCAGCCAGCAACCAGTTCCTCGTTGCGGGCGACATCGGCAAGGAAATCCATCTCGCCCCAGCCCAGGCCTTCGATCGACTGATAGCCGACTTCGCCGCTGTCCTTGGCGATGCGATCGATCACCGACAGATACCAGAGCTTCAGGCCTTCCGGCGTGCGCATGATCCGCTCGACTTCGCCGACGAAGCGCGCCGAACCTTCGGTGGTGAAGCGCAGGAAGCCGATCGATTCGCCGTTGACGATGGACGCATCAAGCTTCTTGCCGATCGCGCAGAGGCGCTCGTCGATGGCCTGCACCTTCATGTCGTCGGCGTCGTACCAGTCCTTGCGGTCGATGGTGACGGTGATCGGATGGCTGATCTTGCCGAGCACGCGCTCGACGATCGCGGTCTCGATCAAGGTGTCGCCATTGAGGATCAGGCACTCGCCGCGCAGTTCGCTGCGGGCAATCCAGCAGCTGGCGAGATTGTCGGCCGCTTCGTAGAACGGGTTGTACAGCGTGCGCACCGTGATGCCGGCCGGCGTGTGGAGTTTGAGCACTTCCTCGACTTGTTCGGCGCCGTAACCGACGACGACGACCGCTTCACGGACACCGCCGGCGACGAGGCTGAGCAGCTGCCACTCGAGCAGGCTGCGGCCGCCAAGTTCGATCAGGCATTTCGGCCGCGACGCGGTCAGCGGCAACAGGCGGCGGCCCTGGCCCGCGCTGAGGATGATCGCCTTCACGAACGGCGACCGGACAACGGGGAAGGAGAAAGGCAGAAGCGCATCGGATCAATCTCGGCAGCTCGCGCGCAGGCGCGAAACGTTGCAATTCTAAGACAATTCGTCCGGCGGCTTGTGACAGCGGCGCCGGCTGCCGAATCGCTCAGCCCGGAAACAGCGTTGCGAGCAGCGCCGCCAGCCGCATGCCAGCCAGGTTCAGGCGGACATCGACGGTCCCCTGCCAGGCGGTCAGATAATCCGGGCCCGGTTCGCGATCCGCCGGATAGAAAGCCGGCGCCGAGACGATCAGGCAGGACTCCATCGCCCAGGCATCGGCAGCCAGCGGCCCCAGCTCGACGCCGGACGCTTTCGACGCCAGCCGCTCGACGTAATGCTGCCCGTCCGGCTCGATCGCTTCGATCAGCCCGACATCCCAGAGCTTGTGCAGGTTCGAGCCTTCGCCACGCCACTGCAGTTGCACGGTATTGCCACCGCGATCCTCGGCGCGTCCGCCATGCAGTGGCTGATGGACGTCGCCGACGAAGTGCACCAGCTGCTTCAGCGCCACTCGCCGCTGCTCGGCAGTCGTTTTCCTGTTCTTCAGCACCGAGACGGCACTGTCGATCGCCGCGACCACGCAGCGGCCGCCGGGGCAGTCACGCGGCGGCTGGTAGTGGCAGTCGCCAATAGGGAAATTGATGTAGTGCAGCGGGCCGGTGCGTTCATCGCGAACCTCGTCGGCCCAGTTGGCGACACCGGCCAGCGTTGGTTCCGGTTCGTCAGCGAGGATCGCTGCAATCGCCGCGCGGGCAGCCGGAGTCAAACGATCAGCCGCGATCTGGCCGACGATCCGGTGGCCTTCCGGCCCCCAGGCCAGCAGTTGCGGCGAGGCCAACGCCAGGGCCGTGGCGAGCAAAGCGAGTTGCAAAGCGCGCGCCACGGCCCTGCGCTTCATCAGACGCGCGACACCTTGACGATCACCACCGGCTCGACCGGCACGTCCTGGCCGAACGGGCGGATGCGGCCGGTCGGCGTGGTGCCGATCTTGTCGAGCACGTCGGCACCGGCAGTCAGCTTGCCGAACACCGCATAGCCCCACTGGCCGGGCTTGCCGTCGAGGAAAGCGTTGTCGCCGTGGTTGATGAAGAACTGGCTGGTCGCCGAATGCGGGTCGCTGGTGCGGGCCATCGCGATCGTGCCGCGAGTGTTCTTCAGGCCGTTGTTGCACTCGTTCTCGATCTGCTTGCCGGTCTTCTTCTCGCTGTAGTCCGGGGCCACGTAGCCGCCGCCCTGAATCATGAAATCCTTGATCACGCGGTGGAAGGCCAGGCCGTCGTAGTGGCCGGCGTCGACATAAGCGAGGAAGTTGGCGACCGTCTTCGGCGCTTTCGCGGCATCGAGTTCGATCGTCATGTCGCCAAGGCTGGTCTGCATCAGCACGGATACGGTTGCGGCTTCGGTCATCGTTTTCTCTTCAGGTTGCGTTGGAGTGGGCGCAGTTTAAGCGGCCAGCCGGCTTGAGGTGGAACGCTCAGAGCTTCAGCTTGCGGAAGATCGCTTCCGGCACGTTCTTGATGATCTGCATGATCGGCCACCAGAACCACGGCGTGTACAGCACCGGTTTGCCGCGCTGCACGGCCTTGACGATGGCCTTGGCGACGGTCGTCGGCGTGGCCCACAGCGGGCCTTTCTTGAACGCCGCGGTCATCGGCGTATCGACGAAGCCCGGCTTGATGGTCAGCACCGCAACACCTTTCGGATGCAAGCGCTGGCGCAGGCCGCTGGTGAAGGCAGTGACCGCTGCCTTCGCCGAACCGTAGACGTAGTTCGACTGCCGGCCGCGATCACCGGCCACCGAGGAGATCACCGCGATGCAGCCGTGACCCTGGGCCTCGAAGCGATTGCCGAGCTCGGTACACAGCACCATGTGGCTCAGCGCATTGGTCTGGAACTCGGCGAGCATCAGTTCGCTGGACGCCTGGGCTGCGGTCTGGTCGGTGAGAGTGCCGTGGGCGATCAGGGCAGTGTCGAGGCCGCCGAGGCGGCGCGTCGCTTCATCGAGCAGTGCCGGGTAAGCGCTCAGCTCGCGCGCATCCATCACCCAGGTTTCGGCCCGTGCCGCGCCACGCAGGCGCAGATCGTCAGCAATCGCGGTGAGGCGATCCGGGTTGCGGCCGACCAGAAACAGCGCGTCGCCAAGGGCTGCAAACTCGCGCGCCGTCGCTTCGGCGATCGCCGAGGTGGCGCCCATGATCAGGATTCGTCTCATCAGCTGACTTCGGTCTCGGTGACTCGTCGCCAGAACGACGAGGAAAAGCGGGGGTCGACATGGCCGGCGAAAGCCTGCCATTGCGGGAAGTACTGGCGGAACGCGGCGGCTGACATCCGCGCGTCCTTGGCCGGGTAGACAGCGCCGCCGGCAGCCATCGTCAAAGCGTCGAGCGCATCGAGCAGCGCGAGGGTTTGCGCGCCGCGATTCGGGAAGTCGATCGCCAGGGTCGCGCCGGGGCGCGGGAACGACATCATCCCTCGGGCGGCCATGCTGCCGAAGGTTTTCAGCACCACCAGAAACGAGCCGAGCTTCGACGCTGCGATCCGCTGCAGCATCTCGCCGATCACACCTTCCGCGTCCTGCATCGGCACCACGCACTGGTACTGATAGAAGCCACGCGGGCCGTAGATGCGGTTCCATTCCTGCACGGCATCGAGCGGATGGAAGAACGGCTGCCAGTGCCACAGCGCATCTCGGGCCGTCGCCGCCGGGCGCCGGTAGTACAGCGCATTGAACGCAGCCAAGGTCAGCGGATTGATCAGCGACAGCGGTGGCGTGAACGGCAGCCGGATATTTTTCGGCGTTGCCGTGCTGCTCGGCCCTTCGGCGTGATTGCCGCGAATGAAGATGCCGCGGCCGGTGCTGGCGCCGGTCGCCGAACTGTCGATCCAGGCGACGGTGTAGGCCGATGCGGCTTCGGCGGCCGCCGACAGCGCGAAGAACTCGGCCAGCGAGCCGAAGCGTTCGCTGCTGCCGCGTATCCACGACCCGGGCGCTTTCTGCAGTTGCAAGGTCGCGCTGCGGATCAGGCCAGTAAGGCCGAGGCCGCCGATGGTCGCGGCGAACAGGTCGGCATTCGTGGTCGGCGAGCAGTGCAGCACCTGGCCATCCGAACGCAGCAGTTCGAAGCCGAGCAGCTGATGGCCGAAGCTGCCAGCGCGATGATGGTTCTTGCCGTGCACGTCATTGGCGATCGCGCCGCCGACGGTGACGAAGCGGGTACCCGGCAGGGCCGCCGGAAACCAGCCCTGCGGCAGCGCCAGTTCGATGATCTCGCCGAGCGACACGCCGGCCTCGACTTCGATCACACCACTGTCGCGATCAAAAGCGATGTAGCGATCGAGCCCGCGCGTGCCGAGCAACGCGCCACCGCTGTTCAGGCAACTATCGCCGTAGCTGCGGCCGAGGCCGTGAGGCAGCAGGCTTTCAGCGGTTTTCGGCAAAGCATCGAAACGGCTGACGAGCCTGATCAGTCGCTGTTCCGATGCCGGCAGCCGGCCCCAGGAAAGCGCCTGCCGGCTCATATCGGCCACAGGGCCAGCAGCACGCACAAACCCATCACCGTGAACAGACCGAGGCTGACGCGATCGGTCAGCGCAAACACGATCGGATCGTCGGTCATCCGGCCGCGTGCGCTGAGCATCCAGACCCGGCTGATCCAGTACAGCATCAGCGGGCAGGTCAGCCACAGCGTGTGCGCATCGCCGTAGCGCAACAGCGATTCCGCGCTGTTGATGTACAGCGCCATGATCACCACGGCGGCATAGCCGGCGCTGATGCCGAGCGATTGCAGCGTCGGCAGATCGCTGGCCTGATAGCCGCGGCCGGCGGCCGAGGCAGCGCCAGTCCTCGCGACCTCGAACAGTTCCGTGTAGCGCTTGGCCATCGCCAGGCTCAGGAACAGGAACATCGAGAAGGCGAGCAACCAGAAGGTCACCGATACCTCGGCGGCGGCACCGCCGGAGATGATCCGCAGGGTGTACAGGCCGGCCAGGGTCATCACGTCGATGGTTGCCGAGCGTTTCAGCCATAGCGAGTAGGCCAGTGTGAAGCCGAAGTACAGCGCCAGCACTGCCGCGAACGCCGCCCCCGTCCACAGTGCGATGGCGAGCGCGCACAGCAGCAGCAGGCCCGCCGCGATGACCCCGCTCTTGGCCGACAAGCGACCCGATGCGAACGGCCGCAGACGCTTGCGGCGATGCTGGCGATCGGCGGCGAGATCGAGTAGATCGTTGACCAGATAGACGCTCGACGCGGCCAGCCCGAAGGCCAGGAAGGCGAGCAGGCTGTCGAACAGCACCGCAGGCTCGCCGATGCGATGGGCAAGCACCGCCGGTACGAACACCAGCAGGTTCTTGACCCATTGATACAGCCGCATCGCTTTGATCCAGATCTTCGGCGATGCGGACTTCGGCGCAAATACCGGCCCAGCTTCAGCAACCGCGAAGGCACGCGCCGCCAGCCGAGCATTGCCGACGACGATCGCGCTGCGTGCCGAGCCCCAGACGGCGAGATCGGCCGCTTCGTTGCCGACATAGTCGTAGCCGCGTTCGCCGTAGCGCGCGACCAGCGCCCGGCGCTTGCCGTCGCCGTGCAGGTTGTCGCCATCGCCCGTCGCGATCACCTCGTCGAAGATGCCGAGATGGGCGGCGACCGCATCGGCGATCGAGTGATGCGCGGCAGTCGCCAGCACCAGACGGCGGCCGCCATCGCGCTGCCCGCGCAGCCAGTCGAGCAGGTCCCGGCGATAGGGCAGGGTTGCGACATCGAGTTCGCTGCGCGCCGCCACTTCGCGCTTGAACGCGGCCTTGCCCCGGGAAAGCCAGCGTGGCAACTGCAGCAAGGCGCCGGGTGAACGCTTGGCAAGATCGAGCAGCGCTTCGTGCAGCGTGTCGACCGGTGTCAGCGTGCCATCGAGATCGACACACAAGGGCAGGGTGTGGGGAACCGCGGCCGCCTGTAGGTCTGATCCTGAGAGGCTCATCGTGGGCAGCCGCTCCGGATTCTGACGATGACGGGCTTCCAGCCAGGCGGCGGCGATCAGGCCGAGCAGCACGGCGAACCATAAGGTCGCGAGCCGGCACAGCAGCATCGCGATCACCGCGGTGGCCAGTGGTGCGCCCTCCGCGACCAGCAAGGCAGGCATCGCCACTTCCATGCCACCGAGGCCGCCGGGCATGAAGAACGCCAGCCCGCCGGCCAGCACCGCCATGCCGTAGACGCCAACCGCCGCCGGCAGCGCAATACTGATCGCCAGACTCTGACAGATCCAGTACAGCGCCAGGCCTTCGACGCCCCAGGCGACCAAGCCGAGCAGCAGGCCGCCAGCGAGCCGGCCCGGCAGCAGCAGGGTTTTCGAGGCGCGCAACAGCTTGGCCAGACCGGCG
>NZ_JAHFRY010000155.1:0-682 GCF_023266035.1 Nevskia sp. | reverse complement strand
GATGCCAGCCGATCGAGACCATCGGCGAGCTCAGGCCGGCCAATCGTCACGACGACGGCCGCAATGACGATCAGCGCGACCACCGGCAGCGGCCACCAGCGCAGATCCTGCAGCACGATCAAGCTGGCGAGCACGGCGATCGCCAGTACATCGAGCAGGCGTTCGACGAACAGCGTCGCCATGCTGTCGGCATAGGGCACTTGATGGCGATCGTGCAGGTACAGCGAACGCACCGCTTCGCCAGCCTTGCCGGGGCTCACCGTGAATGCGAAGCCGGCGATATAGATCAGCCGATGCGGGCCGGGCGGCAGGCGGTGACCCAGCAGCACGAGATAGCGGGACCAGCGCTGGAAGCGCAGTGCGTAATTGAGCAGCGACGCGCCGAGCACCAGACCCAGTCCGCTGAAGCCGAGGCCACGCAGCGCGCTGGCCAGCGTCTGCGTATCGGCGATCAGCGCGGCGGCGAGATAGGCGGCAACCCCGAGCCCGGCAATCGCGATCAGCAGCGGTCGGCGCAGCCGCGCAGGCCGGGTGGCTGCAATCACGCGCGGCCCCGGTCGCTGCTGTCCTCGACGCTGCTGGGCTGGTCGCCGACAACTCTCAGCCGCGCCTGGATCGCGCGCAGCACACCGGCGGCATCGAGTCCGCAGTCCGCCAGCAATTGTTCGCGGCTGCCATGGGC
>NZ_JAHFRY010000036.1 GCF_023266035.1 Nevskia sp. | reverse complement strand
CGACGACGGGAAGACTGCGGATGATGTCACCGATGTTGGTCTGGCCGGTTTGTTCGATCTGCCGGGCATCGATCGTCTGGATCGGAATCGGGGATTCAAAATTCGCCTGCTTGATGCGCGAACCCGTCACCTGAACGCTTTTCAGCTCTTTCGGTACGTCCTTACCATTTCCCGACGCTGGTGCAGCCGCCGAATCATCAGTGGTGGTTAGCTGAGCCACTTCAACCGGCTGTCCCGCCTGGACCACTTCAATCGCTTGCCCAACTTTGATAACTTCCGCCGCTGCAGCTGTACCGGCAATGGCGCCGACCCCTACGACAAACGCACAACGGGCTGCAAGCCGCAGCCTACCGTCTGCACTCAGATTCATTTTGAAGCTCCCTTACGCAAGTTTTTTAACAGGACCCGACGTGATGGCCCCAAGCCATTCGTTTCGGATGTGTGACCGGCCGAGAATAGTCACGCGGTCTGAACAACGTCAAGGAATCGAAAGCCTGTTGTCAGAGGCCTCGAAAAGCCTTGAAAAGTATGGTTTCAAAGCGCAAGAGGCATGCCATACAACAGGGTCGAACAAAGCGCTGCCAGAACCGACGCCCCGCTACGGAACTGCCATCCGCGCGGATGCATATGGCGATGGGTTTGAACTGAGCAGATGCTGCAGAAGAGCAACCCCGCCCCAGCACCATTCGCACGCCAACTTGCTCGAGGGAGCAAAAACGAAAAAGGGCGCCGAAGCGCCCTTGTTCTTGCAACCAACTTTCGGATACGCCGATCAGGCGTCTGCGCCTTCCGCAGCAGCAGTGGCCGGACGGCCGACGAGTTCGACATACGCCATCGGCGCATTGTCGCCAGGGCGGAAGCCGCAGCGCAGGATGCGCAGGTAGCCGCCCGGGCGCGTCGAGTAACGCGGGCCCAGTTCCAGGAACAGCTTCTGGGTCATGGCGCGGTCACGCAGACGGTTGAACACGATGCGGCGGTTGGCGACGCTGTCATCCTTGGAGCGGGTGATCAGCGGCTCGGCAACGCGGCGCAGTTCCTTGGCCTTCGGAACCGTGGTGCGAATCAGCTCGTGCTGGAACAGGGACACGGCCATGTTCTGCAGATCGGCCTTGCGGTGGCTGGTGGTGCGGCCGAGACGGCGGCCTGCGACTTTATGGCGCATGTTTTAACTCTGTTATCAGTGGCTAGCGGCCGGTGGCCATTCGCGCGGTTGTTTGCAATTACTGGCCTGCGGTATCGACCGCAGACCTCGGAGATTCAGGCAGCGGCCTTACGCAGCAACCTTGGGCGACGACCAGTTGTCGAGCTTCATGCCGAGCTCGAGGTCATGCGCCTTGAGCGCTTCCTTGATCTCGTTCAGCGACTTCTTACCCAGGTTCGGCGTCTTCATCAGCTCGGTCTCGCCGCGCTGCACGAGGTCGCCGATGTAGTAGACGTTTTCGGCCTTGAGGCAGTTCGTCGAACGCACGCCCAGCTCGAGATCGTCGATCGGGCGGAACAGGATCGGATTCAGATCCTTCTTGCCGACAGTGCCGACGATCGGCTCTTCGCCTTCGGCGAAATCGACGAACACCGCCAGCTGATCGCGCAGGATGCGGGCCGCAAAGCGGACTGCATCACCGGCATCAATGCCGCCGTTGGTGTCGACATCGAGGATCAGCTTGTCGAGATCGGTGCGCTGTTCGACGCGAGCACGCTCGACAGAGTAGCTGACCCGACGAACCGGGCTGTACGAAGCGTCGAGCTGCAGCGCGCCGATCGAAACGCCTTCGTCCTCGTTGTTCTGAGCACGAGCGGCTGCCGGCTGATAGCCACGACCGCGCGTGACCTTGAGGGTCATGCTGATCTTGCCGCCGGTCAGATTGGCGATGACCAGTTCCGGGTTGACGATCTCGACATCGTGATCGAGCTGGATATCCGCTGCGGTGATCGGGCCCTTGCCGCTCTTCTCGAGCTTCAGCACGGCCGACTCGCGAGCGTTCATGCGCACGGCGATGTTCTTGATGTTCAGCAGGATGTCGATGACATCTTCCTGCACGCCTTCGACGGCGCTGTACTCGTGCACCACGCCTTCGATCTGCGCTTCGGTGATGGCCGAGCCCGGAACCGAAGACAGAAGAATGCGGCGCAGCGCGTTGCCCAGCGTATGTCCGAAGCCGCGTTCCAGCGGTTCCAGAGTGATGCGCGCGCGATGCGAGGAAATCTGCTCAACATCGACAACACGCGGCTTGAGGAAACTGGCGACGGAACCCTGCATGTAAACACCTCTTGAAACCGAAGACTGGAAGCCGAAATCAAAGGCGCCAGCAGAACAGAACTTCTGTACGCATCAAGGGCCGGCGCGAGCCGACCCAAGACCGTTGCTTACTTCGAGTAAAGCTCGACGACCAGATTTTCGTTGATGTCCTGGACAATCTGGTCGCGTTCCGGCAGTGCCTTGAACACGCCCTTGAGCGCCTTTTCATCAACTTCAACCCATTCCGGCAGACCGATCTGCGCGGCGACCGACAGAGCCTGGGTGATGCGTGTCTGGTTGCGCGACTTCTCGCGAACCTGGATCACGTCGCCAACCTGCACGCTGTACGAAGGAATGTTGACGCTCTTGCCGTTGACCAGAATCGCCTTGTGGCTGACCAGCTGACGGGCTTCGGCGCGGGTGGCCGAGAAACCCATGCGGTAGACCACATTGTCCAGACGACGCTCCAGGAAGCGGAGCAGGTTCAGACCGGTCGCGCCCTTGGTGCGCGTGGCCTTCTGGTAGTAGTTGCGGAACTGACGCTCGAGCAGACCGTACATCTGCTTCAGCTTCTGCTTCTCGCGAAGCTGCAGCGCGTAGTCCGACAGACGCTGCTTGCGCGCGCCATGCTGGCCAGGAGGGGTATCAAGCTTGCACTTGGTGTCCAGCGAGCGACCACGGCTCTTGAGCAGAAGGTCAGTGCCGGCGCGGCGGGCGAGTTTGCAGGTGGGACCGATATAACGTGCCATTTCGATCTCTCCTTACACGCGGCGACGCTTGGACGGACGGCAGCCGTTATGCGGAATCGGCGTCACGTCTGTGATGTTGGTGACCTTGAAGCCGGCGGCGTTCAGCGAACGCACTGCCGATTCACGACCCGGGCCTGGGCCCTTGATACGAACTTCGAGATTCTTAACGCCATGCTCGGCAGCAGCAGTGGCGGCACGTTCGGCGGCAATCTGCGCGGCGAACGGAGTCGACTTGCGCGAGCCCTTGAAACCGCAGGCACCCGAGGTCGACCACGACAGAGCATTGCCCTGGCGATCAGTGATCAGAACGATCGTGTTGTTGAAAGAAGCATGAACATGAGCGATTGCATCGGTCACGTTCTTCTTGACGCGCTTGCGAGCCTTAGCGGCTGCAGCGGCGGCGGAGGTATTGGCCATGAGTCTGGGTGTTCCTGCGTGAGGCTACGCTTTACTTGCGGATGGCTTTGCGCGGACCCTTGCGGGTACGGGCATTGGTACGGGTGCGCTGGCCGCGAACCGGCAGGCCGCGACGATGGCGCTGACCGCGGTAGCAACCCATATCCATCAGGCGCTTGATGCTCATCGACACTTCGCGGCGCAGATCGCCTTCCACCGCAAACTTCGCGATTTCGGCACGCAGCAGATCGAGTTCGCCTTCGGTCAGCGTTTTCAGCTGAACCGCCGGATTGATGTTGGCCGCGTCACAGATCTTGCGCGCACGAGTCGCGCCGATGCCGTAGATCGACTGCAGCGCGATCACGGTGTGCTTGTTGGCCGGGACATTGACGCCCGCAATACGTGCCATCGATAACCTCTTAGAGCTTTGAACCGCTGCGGCGCAGGGAGCCGCAAAGTATACCGGACTCGCCACAGTTCTTTCAAACCGGTGGGTGAGCTGCCAAGGTCGGCGCTATGCGCGCCGTTCCTCTCCGTAACCGACAGCATTCCGTTGAAGCTGGGATACAACATGCAGACCAATGACGCACCTGCACTGAAACTTTCAATCAGCAGCCGAGCAATGCTGGCTGCTGAAATACAAACTTTTAACCGTTCCGCTGGCTGCGGACCGAGGGCCTAGATCAGCCCTGGCGCTGCTTGTGACGGAGATCCGTGCACAGCACGCGAACGACGCCATTCCGGCGAACAACCTTGCAGTTACGGCAAATCTTCTTGACGGAAGCACGAACTTTCATGGCGCGATCTCTACAACCGGTTGCCCGGCCTATTCAGTGATGGGGAAAATCAGCTCGGACGAACCACGCCTGGACGGCCGGCGTTGTTGCTCAAGGACTTCAGGTTCGCCTTCTTCAACAGACCTTCGTACTGATGCGACATCAGATGGGCCTGAAGCTGCGCCATGAAATCCATGACGACGACGACAGTGATCAGCAGCGACGTGCCGCCGAACGTGAAGGGCACGTTGAAATACGTGACCAGAAATTCTGGCGTTAGACATACCGCCGTGATGTAGATCGCGCCAGCTACCGTGAGACGGGTCAGCACATTATCGATGTACTTGGCCGTCTGCAGGCCAGGACGCACGCCAGGCACGAAGGCACCCGACTTCTTCAGATTCTCTGCCGTCTCCCGCGAATCGAATACCAGCGCGGTGTAGAAGAAGCAGAAGAAAATCATCATGAACGCGTACAGGATCGTATACAGCGCCTGACCCGGCGACAGCGCATTGGCCAGCGACTGCATAAACCCGCTACCACCTTCGCCGCCGAAGAACCGCACCATCGACGCCGGGAACAGAATGATGCTTGACGCAAAGATCGGCGGAATCACACCCGCCATGTTCAGCTTCAGCGGCAGATGCTGCGTCTGAGCGGCGAACAGCTTGCGACCCTGTTGACGGCGCGCATGGTGGATCGGAATGCGGCGCTGTGCGCGCTCGACAAAGACCACGAAGGTCGTCACCACGGCCACCAGCACCAGCACCAGGATCGCGATCAGCGGATTCAGCGAACCTTCGCTGATCAGTTGCGCAGTGGAGCCGATCGCCTGGGGCATCGAAGAGACGATACCGGCAAAGATCAGCATCGACATGCCATTACCGATGCCACGCTCGGTGATCTGCTCACCCAGCCACATCAGGAACATCGTGCCAGTGACCAGACTCACTGCTGCCGTGAAGATGAATCCAAAGCCCGGCGACAGCGCAACGCTACCCTGCAGGGCGTACGAAGCACCCACTGCCTGGAACAAGGCCAGACCCAGGGTGCCGTAGCGCGTGTACTTGGTCAGCTTGCGCCGACCGGCTTCGCCTTCTTTCTTCAACTCTTTCAGCGCCGGCGTCGTCGCCGCCATCAGCTGCACGATGATCGACGCCGAGATATACGGCGTCACACCGAGCGCGAAGATCGACAACCGCGAAAGCGCACCACCCGAGAACATGTTGAACATGTCCAGGATCGTGCCCTTCTGCTGGTCGAACAGCTGCGCGAGCTTGGCCGGATCGATTCCCGGAACCGGAATGAACGATCCGATGCGATAGACGATCAGCGCACCGATCAGGAAGAAGATGCGGTTACGCACTTCTCCGATCTTGCTGAGGTCCGGCATCATGCCGCCTGCGCCGGGAGTCTTGGCCATGGAATACGCCTAACAGTCAGATACGACGGATTACTCTGCGACGCTGCCGCCGGCGGCGGTGATCGCTTCGCGGGCGCCCTTGGTGACGCCAACGCCTTTGATCGTGATCTTGCGGGTCAAGGTGCCCGACTTGATCAGCTTCGCCTGCAGGATCTGCGACTGAATGACGCCAGCTGCCTTGAGCACGCCGAGATCGATCTCGGTCTCGGTCATCCGCTCGATGTCCGACAGACGCACTTCAGCCGTCAGCTTGCCGATCGCGGAAGAAAAGCCGCGCTTCGGCAGACGACGCTGGATCGGCATCTGACCGCCTTCAAAGCCGATCTTGCCGCGGCCACCCTTGCGGGCGCGCTGACCTTTGTGACCGCGGCCAGCGGTCTTGCCCATGCCGGAACCGATACCGCGGCCGACGCGAACGCGAGCCGTCTTGGCACCAGCAGCAGGCTTGATCGTATTCAGTTTCATGACAACAGTTCCCAGTGATCAGTGGCCAATGGCCAGTAACAACAGTTCAGCGAATTCGAAACAGACGACCGGTCACTGGCGCAGGCCAATGACCACTGTTGTTTCAGACTTCTTCAATCTTCAGCATGAAGCCAATCTTGTTGACCATGCCCATATTTTCCGCCGTCGCCGGAACCACGACCGACGAATGCATCCGGGTCAGACCGAGGCCGCGCACGCAAGCGCGATGAGCCTGGAGACGACCGAACACGCTTTTGACGAGCGTGATTTTGACTTGCTTGGTAGCGCTCATGGCGATTCCTTAGTCCTTAACCGAGGATTTCTTCAAGAGTCTTGCCACGCTTGGCGGCAATCTCCGACGGCATGTTGAGCTTGCGCAGCGCGTCGACCGTTGCACGCACCATGTTCATCTTGTTGCGCGAGCCGAACGACTTGGCCAGCACGTTCTGCACGCCGGCAACTTCAAACACTGCACGCATCGCGCTGCCGGCAATGACGCCGGTACCGTCGGATGCAGGCTTCATGAATACCCGCGAGGCACCATGGATGCCCCAGATCTCGTGCTGCAGGGTCGCGCCCTTCAGCTCGATCGAAATCATGTTCTTGCGCGCCTTTTCCATCGCCTTCTGGATGGCAACCGGCACTTCACGCGCCTTGCCATAACCGAAGCCGACCTTGCCTGCGCCATCACCGACCACGGTCAGTGCCGTGAAGGTGAACTGCTTGCCGCCCTTGACCGTCTTCGACACACGGTTGACGGCGACCAGCTTTTCCTTGAAATCGCCGCTCTGCGAGTCGTCGAAATTGTAGTTGGGGTTAGCCATTTAATTAAAACTCCAGTCCAGCTTCGCGAGCGGCGTCGGCCAGCGCCTTGATGCGGCCGTGATACTGAAAGCCCGAACGGTCGAAAGCGACCTTCGTGATGCCGGCGGCCTTGGCGCGCTCGGCGATCGTGGCGCCAACCTTCTTCGCGGCTTCGACGTTGCCGGTGCCTTCAAGGCTCTCGGCAACGATCTTCTCGACCGTCGATGCAGCAACCACGGTATGACCAGCGTCACCCGCGATGATCTGCGCATAGATGTGGCGCGGCGTGCGATGCACGGACAGCCGGTGGGTGCCCAGCTCGGCAATCTTTGCACGCGTCCGGCGCGCACGGCGCAGACGGGATTCTTTCTTCGGGCTCATAAAACGATTTCCAGTGACAGATTCCAGTGACCTTCGAGTAGCCGGGTGGCCGGAGGACTAAGCCTGAGCCGACCACTGACCACTGCTTCACTACTTACTTCTTCTTCGCTTCCTTCAGGACGACCTTCTCATCCGAGTAGCGAACGCCCTTGCCCTTGTAAGGCTCTGGCGGACGATAGCTGCGCAGCTTCGCGGCGACCTGGCCAACCATGTGCTTGTCGGCACCCTGGATCAGCACTTCGGTCTGCGTCGGCACGGTGATCGTGATGCCATCCGGCACCATGAAATCGACCGGATGCGACAGACCAACCGCCAGATTCAGCTTCTTGCCGGTCAGCGTGGCGCGATAGCCGACGCCGACCAGAATCAGCTTCTTCTCGTAACCCTTGGTGACGCCAAGGACCATGCTCGCCAACAGGGCGCGCACAGTACCAGACATTGCCGGCGACGACTTGATCGAAGCCTCGGCAATGGTGACGACGCCATTGTTGAGTTCAACCTGCACTTCCTTCGGCAGCGGCAGCGACAGGGTTGCCTTGGCACCCTTCACGCTCAACTCCGAGGCCGAGCTCTTGAACTCGACACCTGCCGGAATGATGACCGGCATTTTTGCGACACGAGACATGTTCGATCTTCCTCTTTAAGCGACGATGCAGACGACTTCGCCGCCCTGACCGGCAGCCCGCGCCTTGCGGTCGCTGAGCATGCCCTGGGACGTCGAAATGATCGCCACACCCAGACCGGCCAGCACGCGCGGCAGCTCATCGCTCGCCTTGTAGATGCGCAGGGACGGCTTGCTGATGCGATCCAGACGCTCGATGACCGGCTTGCCCTGGAAATACTTCAGGGTGACGTTAATCGTCTTCTTCTGGCCTTCGGTCGTAACCGAATACTCGCCGATGTAGCCCTCGTCCTTCAGCACGGCCGCGATGGCCTCGCGCTGCTTCGACGACGGCGACGTGATGAACTTCTTGCGGGCGGACTGACCGTTGCGGATGCGGGTCAGAAAATCGCCGATTGGATCGTTGATGCTCATTGAATGATGTCCAGGGGGTTGGCCGGTGGTCCACCACAGTGCCTTTCAGCGTTGTGGTGCCTCGCCGACAACTGGTTTCAGAAAGTGCTTACCAGCTGGCCTTTTTCAAGCCAGGGATTTCGCCACGCGTTGCTGCTTCGCGAAGCTTGGTGCGCGACAGACCGAACTTGCGGTAGACACCGCGCGAACGACCGGTCACGTTGCAACGGTTGCGCTGGCGAGTCGGGCTCGAATCGCGCGGCAGCTTCTGCAGACTGTCGACAGCCGCCATGCGCTCGTCATACGATGCGGTCGGGTCAACAATCGTCGCCTTCAGCGCATTGCGCTTCTTGGCAAATTTCTTGACGAGTTCGGCGCGGTTCTTCTCGCGCTCCAGCATATTGGTCTTGGCCATGGATCAGACTCGTCTTACTTGCGGAACGGGAAGCTGAAAGCGTCGAGAAGGGCGCGGCCTTCCTCGTCGTTCTTCGCGGTGGTGGTGATCGTGATGTTCATGCCGCGGATGGCGTCGACCTTGTCGTAGTCGATTTCCGGGAAAATGATCTGTTCGGTGATGCCGAAGTTGTAGTTGCCCTGGCCATCGAAGCCAGTCGCCTTCAGACCACGGAAGTCACGGATGCGCGGCAGCGCGATCGCGATCAGACGCTCGAGGAACTCGTACATCTGCTGGCTGCGCAGGGTGACCTTCACGCCGACCGGATAGTTCTCGCGAACCTTGAACGCGGCGATCGAGATGCGGGTCTTGGTGACCACCGGCTTCTGGCCGGCAATCGCGACCATGTTCGCAACTGCGTGTTCGATGACTTTCTTGTCGGAAGTCGCCTCGCCCACGCCCATGTTCAGGGTGATCTTGGTGATCTTCGGAATCGCCATCACGTTGCACTGGAGCTTCTCGCGAAGCGCCGGCGCAACAGTGTTCTGGTAGTACGTCTGCAAATTAGCGGCCATGACCTGTTCTCAATACCAAATACTGACGCAGTGCCCCGGACTCAAGCGTCCAGAACATCCTGGTTCGACTTGAAGTAACGCACCTTGCGACGAGCTTCGCCTTCGCCGAGGAACTTGAAACCCACGCGATCGCCCTTGCCGGTCTTCGCGTTGAACAGCATCACGTTGGACGCGTCGAGCGGCATTTCCTTCTCGACGATACCGCCGCTGATGCCAGCCTGCGGGTTGCCCTTCTGATGCTTCTTGGCCAGGTTCAGGCCTTCAACAATGATCTTGCCGTCATCCTGGACGACGGACACAGTGCCGCGACGGCCCTTGTCCTTGCCAGTGATGACGATGATTTCGTCGCCTTTTTTGATCTTGCGCATGATTTTCTCTACGACTTCAGAGGACTTCGGGGGCCAGCGAAATGATGCGCATGAAACGTTCGCGCAGCTCACGGGTCACCGGTCCGAAAATACGGGTACCGATCGGTTCCAGCTTGGTGGTCAGCAGCACCGCCGCGTTGGTGTCGAAGCGGATGGTCGAGCCATCCGGACGGCGCACGCCCTTCTTGGTACGAACCACAACGGCGTCGTGCACTTCGCCCTTCTTGACCTTGCCGCGCGGGATCGCATCCTTGACGGTGACCTTGATCAGATCGCCGACGCAGGCATAACGACGATGCGTCGAACCCTTGACCTGGATGACCTGGACCACCTTGGCGCCGCTGTTGTCAGCGACCACCAGCATTGATTCCTGTTGGACCATGGCGCTTAGACTCCGGCCTTGGCGGCAGCTTCACGCTGCTGCAATTCGCTGGCGCTCTCGAGCACTTCCACGAGGCGGAAGAACTTCGAACGCGAAATCGGGCGCGTCTCAACGATGGCAACGAGGTCACCCTCGTGGCACTGGTTGTTCTCGTCGTGCGCGTGCAGCTTCGTCGTCTTGCGCAGCAGCTTCCCGTACAGCGGATGCTTGACCGTGCGCTCGACGGCGACCGTGATGGTCTTGTCCATCTTGCTGCTCAGAACGCGGCCGACGATGCGGCGCGCTGCCGGGACCACTTCAGTAACTTCGCTCATGACGCCTTCGCCTGCTTTTGGGCCTGCTGCTGCATGAAGGTCTTGACGCGGGCGATCTTCTTGCGCACGTCGTGAACCAGATTCGACTGGGTAAGCTGGCCGACAGCTGCCTGCATGCGCAGGTTGAACTGCTCCTTGCGCAGCGCCGCCAGTTCAGTCTTCAGATCGGCTGGGGACTTGTCCCGCAGCGTCTTCACAAATTCGGTGGTCTTCATAACTCGGTATCTAGTGACAAGTGGCTAGTGATTAGTAAACGCGGAGACTTTTGACTAGCCACCAGTCACTAGCCACCGACCACTGTAGTTACAGGATCGTGCGATGCACGAAGGTCGTCTTGACCGGCAGCTTTGCGGCTGCAAGGCGGAAGGCCTCGCGCGCATCGACTTCGGTCACGCCTTCGAGCTCATACAACATCTTGCCCGGCTGGATCTTGGCGACCCACCACTCGACGTTGCCCTTACCGGAGCCCATTCGGACTTCCAGCGGCTTACGGGTGACCGGGACGTCCGGAAAGATGCGGATCCACATCTTGCCGCCACGCTTGACGTAACGCGTGATGACACGACGGGCCGCTTCGATCTGGCGAGCAGTGAGCGCACCGCGCTCAGTCGACTTCAGGCCGAACTCGCCGAAGCTGACCTTGTTGCCATTCTGCGCAAGTCCGCGGTTATGGCCCTTCTGCTGCTTTCTAAACTTGGTTCGCTTGGGCTGCATCATGGCAGCACTCTCCTAATTTCTGGCGTGAAGGAAAATCAGGCAGATGCCGGCTCGCCGGCCTCTTCCTTCTTGCCTGCGTGACGATCGGTCTCGAAGACTTCGCCGTTGAAAACCCAGACCTTGACGCCAATGACGCCGTACGTGGTCTTCGCTTCAGCGGTGCCGTAATCAATGTGGGCGCGCAGCGTATGCAGCGGCACGCGACCTTCGCGATACCACTCGGTACGAGCGATTTCAGCGCCGTTCAAACGGCCGCCAACCTGAATCTTGATGCCGCCTGCACCGAGGCGCATGGCATTGGTCACGGCGCGCTTCATCGCACGACGGAACATGATGCGACGCTCGAGCTGCTGGGCAACGCTTTCGGCAATCAGCTTGGAATCGAGTTCCGGCTTGCGGATTTCCTCGACCGAGATGTGAACCGAGTCAGGCTTGAGCGTCATCAGCTTCGACACTTCCTGACGCAGCTTCTCGATGTCCTCGCCCTTCTTGCCGATGACGATACCCGGACGCGCGGTGTGGATCGTGACGCGCGCCGACTTCGCCGGGCGGTCGATCTGCACGCGACTGACCGAAGCCTGCGCCAGCTTCTTGAACAGGAACTCGCGCACCAGGCGATCCTTGTTCAGGTTATCGGCGTAGGCACCGCGCTCGGCGTACCAGTTCGACGTCCAGGCCGTCGAAATGCCAAGACGGAACAGATTCGGATTGATCTTGTGACCCATGAATACTCTTCCCGTTAACTCTTGGTGCTGCCGTCGGAGACGCGAATCGTGACGTGGCTCGTGCGCTTCAGGATGCGGTCTGCACGACCCTTGGCACGCGGCCGGATACGCTTCATCGTCGGGCCTTCATCGACGAAGATCTCGGAGATCTTCAGCTCGTCGACATCGGCACCGTTATTGTTTTCGGCATTGGCAATCGCCGATTCGAGGACCTTGAGCAAGATTCCCGATGCGCGGTTGCGCGAGAACTTGAGCAGGTTCAGCGCCTGATCGACCTTCTGGCCGCGAACCTGGTCAGCGACCAGACGCGCCTTCTGGGGCGAAAGACGAACGAACTTGAGAACAGCCTGGGTCTGCATGTCTGTCTCCTTAGCTCGACTTCTTGTCGCCGGCCGTATGGCCCTTGAAGGTACGGGTCGGCGAGAACTCGCCCAGCTTGTGGCTGATCATGTTCTCGGTGATGAAAACCGGCACGTGGAGACGGCCGTTGTGCACCTGCATGGTCAGACCGACCATGTCCGGCGAAATCATCGAACGACGCGACCAGGTCTTGATCGGCTTCTTGACGCGGCTGCCCTGGGCATCGCTCACCTTCTTTGCGAGATGGTGATCGATGAACGGGCCTTTCTTGACGGAACGCGACATGACGGGCTCTCGAATTACGTGAGTTACTTCTTGTGACGGCTGCGCACGATGAACTTCTGCGTGCGCTTGTTATTGCGGGTCTTGAGACCCTTGGCCTTCTGGCCCCACGGCGAAACCGGGTGCGGATTGCCCTGACCGGACTTGCCTTCACCACCACCGTGCGGGTGATCGACCGGGTTCATGACGACACCGCGGACGGTCGGACGAATGCCCTTCCAGCGCTTGGCGCCAGCCTTGCCGTAATGGCGCAGGTTGTGCTCGCTGTTGGAAACTTCGCCGAGGGTGGCGCGGCATTCCGTATGCACCAGGCGCATTTCGCCCGAACGCAGACGAACCGTCGCGTACTCACCTTCACGAGCGACCAGCTGCACGGCGGCACCGGCCGAGCGCGCCAGCTGGGCGCCCTTGCCGATACGCAGCTCGATGCAGTGAATCGTCGAACCGACCGGAATGTTGCGGATCGGCAGGCTGTTGCCCGGCTTGATCGGCGCATCCGAACCGGACTGGATCGCATCGCCAACGCTCACACCCTTCGGCGCGATGATGTAACGACGTTCGCCATCCTTGTACAGCAGGAGCGCGATGTGCGCGCTGCGGTTCGGATCGTATTCAATCCGCTCGACCTTGGCCGCGATGGAATCCTTGTCACGCTTGAAATCGATCAGGCGATAGTGCTGCTTGTGACCGCCGCCCTGATGACGCGTGGTGATGTGGCCGTGGTTGTTGCGGCCACCGTTCGAGTGCTTGGCCTCGAGCAGCGGCGCATACGGACGACCCTTGAACAGCTCCGGGTGCGTCACTGAAACCACGTGACGGCGACCTGGGCTGGTCGGTTTCATTTTCTGGAGAGGCATTTCTCGTCGCTCCGATTAGCTGTTGGCGCCAGCCAGGAAATCAATTTCCTGACCTTGGGCGAGCGTCACGTAGGCTTTCTTCCAGTCGGAACGAACGCCGGTGGCACCGCCGAAACGCTTGACCTTGCCCTTCACGTTCAGCGTCCGAACCGCTTCAACCTTGACGTTGAAAAGCTTTTCGATCGCCGCCTTGATTTCCGGCTTCTTGGCGTCGCGCAGAACCTTGAACACGGCTTCGTTGCTCTTTTCAGCAGCGCGCGTGCTCTTTTCCGAGACGACCGGCGCCAGGATCAGCTGGTGCAGGCGTTCGCCCGAGATCTTGATCTTGCTCATGACAGCCAGGCCTCCAGCTTCTTGACGGCCGGAGCAGTCAGAAGCACCTTCTTGAATGACAGCAGCGAGACCGGATTGATGCCGTTGACGTCAACCACGTTCACGCGGTGCAGGTTGCGCGCCGACAGGAACAGGTTGTGGTCCAGCGTATCGGTGACGATCAGGATGTCGTTGGCACCAACGACATTCAGCTTCTCGACCAGCGTCTTGGTCTTCGCGGCTTCGACGGTGAAGCTGTCGGCGATGATCAGCGAGCCATTGCGGTTCAGTTCGGAGATGATCGAGCGGATTGCACCGCGATACATCTTCTTGTTGACCTTCTGGCTGTGATCACGCGGCACGGCAGCAAACGTCTTGCCGCCGCCACGCCACAGCGGGCTGCGGATCGAACCGGCGCGGGCCTGGCCCGTGCCCTTCTGCTTCCACGGCTTCTTGCCGCCGCCGCGAACCATTGCTTTCGACTTCTGAGCCTTGGTACCGGCGCGGCTGCCATTCAAATAGGCAGTCACAACCTGGTGCACGAGGGCTTCGTTGTAGTCGACGCCGAAAACGGCGTCAGCCACATTCAGCGTGCTGTTGCTTGAGTGTAGTTGGAGATCCATGTCGCCCAGTCCAATGAACTACTTACTTGACCGTCGGATGCACGACGACGTCGGCACCCTTGTGTCCGGGCACGGCGCCCTTGACGAGCAGCAGATTGCGCTCGACGTCGATGCGGACCACGTCCAGATTCAGGGCACTGATGTTGTCCGAACCCATGTGGCCGGCCATCTTCTTGCCCTTCCAGACCTTGCCCGGACTCTGGCGCTGACCGATGGAGCCCGGCACGCGATGCGACAGCGAGTTACCGTGGCTGGCACGACCGCCGCCGAAATTCCAGCGCTTCTGAACACCTGCGAAGCCCTTGCCGATGCTCACACCCGCCACGTCGACGGCTTTGACGCCCTCGAACGAAGTCACGGTGATCTCGGAACCCGGGACCAGATCGGCGCCCTGGCTGTCATCGAGACGGAATTCCCAGAGACCGCGACCCGCAGCAACACCGGCCTTCTTGTAATGGCCCGCGAGCGGCTTGGAAACGTGGCTGGACTTCTTCTCGCCTGCGGTGACCTGAACGGCGCGATAGCCGTCGGTTTCCACAGTCTTGACTTGAGTGACGCGATTCGGAGTGCATTCGATCACGGTGACCGGGATGGACTCACCCGCCGCCGTGAACACGCGGGTCATGCCCGCTTTGCGCCCAACAATACCAATAGTCATTTGTCTGATCCTCGCCTTAGTTGACGCGAATCTGGACTTCGACACCTGCCGGAAGATCGAGCTTCGACAGGGCGTCGACGGTCTTCTCGGTGGGGTCGATAATCTGCATAAGACGCTTGTGCGTACGAATTTCGTACTGGTCACGAGCAGACTTGTCTGCGTGCGGCGACACCAGGATGGTGTAGCGCTCCATGCGGGTCGGCAGCGGAATAGGTCCGCGGACGACGGCACCGGTGCGCTTCGCGGTTTCGACGATCTCGCGAGCCGATTTATCGATCAAACGATGATCGAAGGCTTTGAGCCGAATGCGAATCGATTGGCTGGTTGCGGCCATGCTCTCACTCAAGTCTTAAAGAACGACCCGGTAGCCGGATGGCTAACGGGGAACTAAGGGGCGCGAATTATATCGACCCCATCACCCTGCTGCAACACTGTTTGGAAAGTATTTCTGGAAACCCAGAAAATAAACAACGAAACCTTCCAGACAGCAGAACCACCAGGGAAAACAAACCCCCGCAAGCCCTTCTGAGGCTCGCGGGGGCCTTGTGCAGACTTACTTCAGGATCTTGGTAACGACGCCGGCACCAACGGTGCGGCCGCCTTCACGGATGGCGAAGCGAACCTGCTCTTCCATCGCGATCGGGACGATCAGCTCGACCTTCACCTTCACGTTGTCGCCCGGCATCACCATCTCCGTGCCTTCCGGCAGTTCGACAGCGCCCGTCACGTCCGTCGTGCGGAAGTAGAACTGCGGGCGGTAGCCCTTGAAGAACGGCGTGTGGCGGCCGCCTTCGTCCTTGCCCAGTACATACACTTCGGCTTCGAAGTCGGTATGCGGCTTGATCGTGCCCGGCTTGCACAGCACCTGGCCACGCTCGATGTCTTCGCGCTTGGTACCACGCAGCAGCAGGCCCACGTTGTCGCCCGCCTGGCCCTGATCCAGCAGCTTGCGGAACATTTCAACGCCGGTGACGATGGTCTTGACGGTGTCCTTCAGGCCCACGATCTCGACTTCTTCGCCAACCTTGACGATGCCGCGCTCGATGCGCCCCGTGGCCACCGTGCCGCGACCGGAGATCGAGAACACGTCTTCCACCGGCAGCAGGAACGGCTTGTCGATTTCGCGCATCGGCTCCGGGATGTAGGAGTCGAGTGCGTCGTACAGTTCTTCCAGACGCGCCACCCAGACCGGGTCGCCAGCAATCGCCTTGGTCGCCGAGCCCTTGATCACCGGGCCGTCATCCGGGAAGCCGTACTTGCCGAGCAGGTCGCGCACTTCCATTTCGACCAGTTCCAGCAGTTCCGCGTCTTCCACCAGATCGCACTTGTTCAGCCACACCACGATCTTCGGCACGTTGACCTGCTTGGCCAACAGCACGTGTTCACGCGTCTGCGGCATCGGGCCGTCGGTGGCCGACACCACCAGGATCGCGCCGTCCATCTGCGCGGCTCCGGTGATCATGTTCTTGACGTAGTCCGCGTGTCCCGGGCAGTCAACGTGCGCGTAGTGGCGGTTCTTCGTCGAATACTCGACGTGGCTCGTGGCAATCGTCAGGATCTTCGTCGAGTCACGACGGCCCTGCGATTCCGACGCCTTCGCAACCTGGTCGTACGGAATGTACGTGCCCCAGCCCTTGTCCGCGCTGATCTTCGTCAGCGCAGCAGTCGTCGTCGTCTTGCCATGATCCACATGCCCAATCGTCCCCACGTTCACGTGCGGCTTGGTACGGTCAAATTTCTCTTTTGCCATCGAAATATCCTCTAATCCGACTCAAGTTCAGTACAGCGCGGGTGTGTTGCTTATCAGGACTTCTTCGCCAGGGCGGCGGCAACGTTTGCCGGCGTTTCCTGGTACTTCTTGAATTCCATCGTGTACGTCGCGCGGCCCTGGCTCATCGAGCGCAGAGTCGTCGAGTACTGGAACATTTCTGCCAGCGGGACTTCAGCCTTCAGCGCCTTGACGCCACCGACATCGTCCATGCCCAGGATCACGCCACGGCGGCGATTGAGATCGCCCATGACGTCACCCATGTAGTCTTCCGGCGTTTCCACTTCGACGGCCATGATCGGCTCGAGAATGACCGGGCTGGCCTTCTGCGCGCCTTCCTTGAACGCCATCGAACCGGCAACCTTGAACGCCATTTCGTTGGAATCGACGTCATGGTAGGAGCCGTCGAACACGGTGACCTTGATGTCGACGACCGGGTAACCGGCGACCACACCATTCTTCATGGCCTCGACGATGCCCTTGTCGATGGCCGGCACGTATTCCTTCGGAACCACACCGCCAACGATGCCGTTGACGAATTCGTAACCGGCGCCCGGTTCCTGCGGTTCGATCTTGATCCAGCAATGACCGTACTGACCGCGACCACCGGACTGGCGCACGAACTTGCCTTCCGCTTCAACCGTGCGGCGCAGCGTTTCGCGGTAGGCCACCATCGGCGGACCGACATTGGCTTCGACCTTGAACTCGCGCTTCATGCGGTCGACGATGATTTCCAGATGCAGTTCGCCCATGCCGGCGATGACCGTCTGGCCCGTCTCTTCATCGGTGCGGACGCGGAACGACGGATCTTCCTGGGCAAGACGATTGAGCGCGATGCCCATCTTTTCCTGGTCGACCTTGGTCTTCGGTTCCACCGCCTGCGAAATCACCGGCTCCGGGAAGATCATGCGTTCCAGCACGACCGGCGCGTTCTGCGCAGCCAGCGTGGTGCCGGTGTACACGTCCTTCAAACCGATGCAGGCGGCGATGTCGCCGGCGCGCACTTCATCGATTTCTTCGCGGTTGTTCGCATGCATCTGCACCAGACGGCCGATACGTTCGGTCTTGCCGCTGCGCGAGTTGTAGACGCTGTCGCCCTTCTTCAGCACGCCCGAATAGACGCGGATGAAGGTCAGCGTGCCGACGAACGGGTCGGTCATGATCTTGAAGCCGAGCGCCGAGAACGGCTGGCTGTCATCGGCGGTGCGCTCGATGATCTTCTCGTAGTCGTCGGTGTCGTGCGCCTCGATCGGCGGCACGTCGGTCGGCGCCGGCAGGTACTCGATGACCGCATCGAGCATCGCCTGCACGCCCTTGTTCTTGAACGCCGAGCCGCAGAGCATCGGGAAGATTTCAAGCTTCAGCGTCCGCGCACGGATGCCGCCCTTGATCTCTTCCTCGGTCAGCGTCTCGCCTTCGAGATACTTGTTCATCAGCTCGTCGCTGCTTTCCGCGGCAGCTTCGACCATCTTCTCGTGCCATTCATTGGCCAGATCGACGAGCTCGGCAGGAATCTCGCCGTACTCGAAGGTCACGCCCTTGTCGGCCTCATTCCAGAGAATGGCCTTCATCTTGACGAGATCGACAACGCCCTGGAAACCTTCTTCGGCACCGATCGGAATCTGGATCGGCACCGGGTTGGCGTTGAGCCGCTTCTTCATCTGCTCGACGACCTTGAAGAAGTTCGCGCCCGAACGGTCCATCTTGTTGACAAACGCGATGCGCGGAACCTTGTACTTCGTGGCCTGGCGCCAGACGGTTTCCGACTGCGGCTGCACGCCGCCGACGGCGCAATACAGCATGCAGGCGCCATCGAGCACGCGCATCGAACGCTCGACTTCGATCGTGAAGTCGACGTGTCCCGGGGTATCGATGATGTTGACGCGATGCAGATCGAACTGCGCGCCCATGCCCTTCCAGAAGCAGGTCGTCGCGGCCGACGTGATCGTGATGCCGCGCTCCTGTTCCTGTTCCATCCAGTCCATCGTCGCGGCGCCGTCATGCACTTCGCCAATCTTGTGATTGACGCCGGTGTAGAACAGCACGCGCTCGGTCGTCGTCGTCTTGCCGGCGTCGATGTGAGCGGAAATACCGATATTGCGGTAGCGCTCGATAGGCGTAGTGCGGGCCACGGAAAACCTCGGGTCTTGAAAGCGAAGCCGCGAAATCTATCGCGGCTTCATTACAGATAGGAGAGCGGGAGCAGCGGTTTGCCGGAGAACCGGCAAGCGTCACTTACCAGCGGAAATGTGCAAAGGCCTTGTTGGCCTCAGCCATCTTGTGGGTATCTTCGCGCTTCTTGACGGCAGCGCCGCGGTGCTCGGAAGCATCCAGCAGTTCGCCAGCCAGACGATCGGCCATGCTCTTTTCGCCACGGGCGCGAGCAGCGTCGATCAGCCAACGCATGGCCAGCGTCGTGCGGCGCACTGCGCGCACTTCGACCGGCACCTGATAGGTCGCACCACCGACGCGGCGGGACTTCACTTCGACGCTCGGACGAACGTTGTCGAACGCAGCTTCGAGCACGACGATCGGCGCATCGGTCTTCTTTTTCGCCGCGATCTGGTCCAGCGCGCCGTACAGGATCTTTTCGGCAACCGACTTCTTGCCGTCTTCCATGACCATGTTCATGAACTTGGTCAGCAGTTCGGACTTGAACTTCGGATCCGGGAGAATTACGCGACGCTCTGGGCTACGACGACGGGACATTGATGTACTCGGTGCGTGATGCAGTATTTAGTTGCTGATGGCCAGGAACTAATAAGTGGTGAAACGAGGGCCTGCGCCAGGCGCAGACCCCGATAACTTGCAGAAGAATTACTTCTTCTTGCCAGCCGTCTTGGCAGCGGCGCCGGCCTTCGGACGCTTGGCACCGTACTTCGAACGGCCCTGACGACGCTTGTCGACACCCGAGGCGTCGAGCGCACCGCGAACGATGTGGTAACGCACACCGGGCAGATCCTTGACGCGACCGCCGCGGATCAGGACCACGGAGTGTTCCTGCAGGTTATGGCCTTCACCACCGATGTAGCTGGTGACTTCGAAGCCATTGGTCAGACGAACGCGCGCAACCTTGCGGAGTGCGGAGTTGGGCTTTTTCGGCGTGGTCGTATAGACGCGAGTACACACGCCACGCTTCTGCGGGCTGGCCTCAAGTGCCGGAACCTTGTTCTTGGCAGCTTTGGAGGTCCGACCGGTCTTAACAAGCTGATTAATCGTTGGCACTGTGATTCCCGCTTTCAAAAGCCCAATTGTGAAAGATATGGCGTGCGGACCATGAACGGTCTGCGCGCGAGGGCGCGAATCATAAGAGCGCGCCCGGTTTTAGTCAATCGTCGGCGGAACAAAAGATTGCTACGCCGCTTGCAACGGCCGCTGCGGGAAACCTGTTGAAGGTTGCCCGCAGCGGCTGATTTCTTACTCTTCGCCGGACTCTTCGACTTCATCCTCGTCGCCATCATCGCGACCACCGGACACTGCCGATTCGCTGCGCACGGCTTCGAATACGTCGGTGATCGGCGACGACGTCGTGGCGTTCTGCAGATCGGCCAGCAGGCTGCCACCACGCGCCTTGCGGCGCTGTTCGTGATGCGCCAGGCCGGTACCGGCCGGGATCAGGCGACCGACGATGACGTTCTCCTTCAGGCCGCGCAGCTCGTCGCGCGAACCGCGCACCGAGGCTTCCGTGAGGACGCGCGTGGTTTCCTGGAACGAGGCGGCCGAGATGAACGACTCGGTCGACAGCGACGCCTTGGTGATGCCGAGCAGCTGACGATAGAACTGGGCAGCGCGGCTGCCGTTGTTCTTCATCTTCCGGTTCTCGGCATGAACGTGGAAGATTTCCGCCTGCTCGCCCTGCAGGAAGCGGGTATCGCCCGGATCGGCAATCTCCACCTTGCGCAGCATCTGACGAATGATCGTTTCGATGTGCTTGTCGTTGATCTTCACGCCCTGCAGGCGGTAGACATCCTGAATTTCCTTGACCAGGTAGTTGGCCAGCGCGGTGACACCCTGCAGACGCAGGATGTCGTGCGGGCTCGGCTCGCCGTCCGAAATCTGTTCGCCCATCTCGACATGTTCGCCTTCGAACACCGTGATCTGGGTCCACTTCGGAATCAGCTGCTCGACTTCCTCGCCATCGGCCATCACCACCTTCAGGCGCTGCTTGCCCTTGGTCGCGGTACCGAAACGAATGGTGCCCGAGGCTTCGGCGAGAACCGCCGGATCCTTCGGCTTGCGCGCTTCGAACAGATCGGCAACACGCGGCAGACCGCCGGTGATGTCACGCGACTTCGAGGCTTCCTGCGGGATACGGGCGACGACGTCGCCGACCTTCACTTCCGCGCCGTCCTCGATGTTGATGATCGCCTTCGCCGGCAGCGAGTACGAAGCCGGAATGTCGGTGCCCGGGAAGCTCAGCGACTTGCCCTTGGCATCGACCAGCGCCAGCACCGGGCGCAAATCCTTGCCGGCCATGCCGCGAGTCTTCGGGTCGGTGATCACCAGCGTCGACATGCCGGTGATGTCATCGGTCTCGCGAGTGACGGTGATGCCGTCCTCGAAGTCCTGGAACTGCACGAAGCCGGCGATTTCCGTGATGATCGGGTGCGTATGGGCATCCCAACGGGCCAGACGCTGACCGGCCTTGACCGGATCGTTGTCGTTGACCTGCACGACGGCGCCGTACGGAATCTTGTAACGCTCACGCTCGCGGCCGTGGGAATCGACGACGCCGATTTCACCGGTGCGGGTGACGGTCACGCGATTGCCGTCCTTGTTCTTGACCGACTTGACGTTGTGCTCGCGCACCGTACCGGCCGCACGGGCGTCGACGCCATCGGCCGAGGCCGAACGCGAAGCCGCGCCACCGACGTGGAAGGTACGCATGGTCAGCTGGGTACCCGGCTCACCGATCGACTGGGCGGCGATGACGCCGACCGCTTCACCGATGTTGACCAGATGGCCACGGGCCAGATCGCGGCCGTAGCACTTGCCGCAGATGCCGAACGGCATCTCGCAAGTGATCGCCGAGCGGACCCAGACTTCGTCGATCGACAGATCTTCGAGCTTGTTGACCAGCTTTTCGTCGAGCAAGGTGCCGGCCTCGATCGCGACTTCATCGCTTCCGGGCTTGTGCACGTCACGCAGTAGGGTGCGACCGAGCACGCGATCGCGCAGCGGCTCGAGAATGTCGCCGCCTTCCACGATCGGACGCATGACGACACCCTGTTCGGTGCCGCAGTCCTGCGAAGTGACGACCACGTCCTGGGCAACGTCGACCAGACGGCGGGTCAGGTAACCCGAGTTGGCGGTCTTCAGTGCCGTATCCGACAGACCCTTGCGAGCGCCGTGCGTCGAGATGAAGTACTGGAGAACGTTCAGACCTTCGCGGAAGTTCGCGGTGATCGGCGTTTCGATGATCGAGCCGTCCGGCTTGGCCATCAGGCCGCGCATGCCGGCGAGCTGACGAATCTGGGCAGCGCTACCGCGCGCACCGGAGTCGGCCATCATGAACACCGAGTTGAACGAGGTCTGACGGACGGTATCGCCCTTCTTGTCCACGACGGCTTCGGTGCCGATCCGCGCCATCATCGCCTTGGCGATGTCGTCATTGGCCTTCGACCAGATGTCGACGACGTGGTTGTAGCGCTCGGACTGGGTGGTCAGACCCTGGCTGTACTGGTCATCGATGTCCTTAACCTTGATCTCGGCCTCGGCCAGGATGCCGACCTTCTCGTCGGGCACCATGATGTCGTCGAGGCAGAACGAGATGCCGGCCTTGGTCGACATGCGGAAGCCCATGTACATCAGCTGGTCGGCGAACACCACGGTGTCCTTCATGCCGACGCGGCGGTACACCCAGTTGATCGTCTGCGAGACGATCTTCTTGGTCATCGTGCGGTTGACCTGGGCGAACGGAATACCGTCCGGCAGGATTTCCGACAGCAGCGCACGGCCGGTGGTCGTGTCGTTGATGCGACGGATTTCCTTGTAGCCGCCCTCGCCGTCCTCGATGTAATCGCGCATGCGGACCTTGATCTTGGCCTGCAGATCGATCAGGCCCGATTCATAGGCGCGATGCACTTCCGAGATGTCGGAGAAGGTCATGCCTTCGCCCGGCGCATTGACGCGCTCGCGGCTCATCCAGTACAGACCAAGCACGACGTCCTGCGACGGCACGATGATCGGGTCGCCGTTGGCCGGCGACAGGATGTTGTTCGAGGCCATCATCAGCACGCGCGCTTCCAGCTGCGCTTCGAGCGACAGCGGCACGTGGACAGCCATCTGGTCACCGTCGAAGTCGGCGTTGAAAGCCGTGCAGACGAGCGGATGCAGCTGGATGGCCTTGCCTTCGATCAGTTGCGGTTCGAAGGCCTGGATGCCGAGGCGATGCAGGGTCGGCGCGCGGTTGAGCAGCACCGGATGTTCCTTGATGCACTCTTCGAGCACGTCCCAGACCTGGGCTTCTTCGCGCTCGACCATCTTCTTCGCGGCCTTGATCGTCGTGGCGACGCCAAGACGCTGCAGACGCGAGAACACGAACGGCTTGAACAGCTCCAGCGCCATCTTCTTCGGCAGGCCGCACTGGTGCAGCTTCAGGGTCGGACCGACGACGATGACCGAACGGCCGGAATAGTCGACGCGCTTGCCGAGCAGATTCTGGCGGAAGCGGCCCTGCTTGCCCTTGATCATGTCGGCGAGCGACTTGAGGGCGCGCTTGTTGGTGCCGGTGATCGCGCGGCCGCGGCGGCCGTTGTCGATCAGGGCGTCAACGGACTCCTGCAACATGCGCTTTTCGTTGCGCACGATGATGTCCGGCGCCGTCAGTTCGAGCAGGCGCTTCAGGCGGTTGTTGCGGTTGATGACGCGGCGATACAGATCGTTGAGATCCGAGGTCGCGAAGCGGCCACCATCGAGCGGCACCAGCGGACGCAGATCCGGCGGCAGCACCGGCAGCACCGTGAACACCATCCATTCCGGCTTGTTGTGCGAAGCGATCAGATACTCGATCAGCTTCAGGCGCTTGCCGAGCTTCTTGATCTTGGTATCGGAACCCGTGGCGCCGATTTCCTCGCGCAGCTTGATCGTTTCCTTCTGCAGGTCGATCGCCTTCAGGAGGTCACGGATCGCTTCGGCACCCATGCGGGCATCGAAGTCATCGCCGTATTGCTCGACGGCGTTGAGGTAGTCCTCTTCGGTCAGCAGCGTGCCCTTTTCCAGCGGCGTCAGGCCTGCGTCGACGACGATGTGGGCTTCGAAATACAGCACGCGCTCGATGGCGCGCAGCGGCATGTCGAGCAACAGACCAATACGGCTCGGCAGCGACTTCAGGAACCAGATGTGCGCGACCGGCGACGCCAGGTCGATATGGCCCATGCGCTCGCGACGCACCTTGGCAACGGTGACTTCGACGCCGCACTTTTCGCAAACCACGCCGCGATGCTTCAAGCGCTTGTACTTGCCGCACAGGCACTCGTAATCCTTGATCGGCCCGAAAATCTTCGCGCAGAACAAGCCGTCACGTTCCGGCTTGAACGTGCGGTAGTTGATGGTTTCCGGCTTCTTCACTTCGCCGAACGACCACGACCGGACAGTTTCCGGCGAGGCGAGGCTGATCTTGATGGCATCGAAGTCTTCGAACTCTTCGGTGGCCCGCATCAGGTTGAAGAAATCTTTCATGTCTATCTCCGCAATACCGCAATTCTTGAGGCTAGTAGGCTGATTACTGATGTCCGAGACGGCGCCTTTCGGCAGCACGTCTCAGACAGGTGACCTGTCGCCTCAGTTGTTCTGCTCGAGCTCGATGTTGAGACCGATAGAACGGATTTCCTTGACCAGCACGTTGAACGACTCCGGCATGCCGGCATGCATCCGGTGATCGCCATCGACGATCGCCTTGTACATGCGCGTACGGCCGTTGGTGTCATCCGACTTCACGGTCAGCATTTCCTGCAGCGTGTACGCCGCGCCGTAGGCTTCCAGCGCCCAGACTTCCATTTCACCGAAGCGCTGACCGCCGAACTGCGCCTTGCCACCGAGCGGCTGCTGGGTGACCAGCGAGTACGGACCGGTGGAACGCGCATGCATCTTGTCGTCGACGAGATGGTTCAGCTTCAGCATGTACATGTAGCCGACGGTGACCAGGCGCGCGAAGTTGTCGCCGGTACGGCCATCAACCAGCTGTGCCTGACCCGTGGTCGGAAGACCGGCGAGTTCGAGCATGCCCTTGATGTCTTCTTCCGAGGCGCCGTCGAACACCGGCGTCGCCATCGGCATGCCGCCGGTCAGGTTCTGCGCCAGCGTCAGGATCTCGGTGTCGGACAGGGCATCGATATCGACCTTCTGCTCGTAGCTGCCGATCTTGTTGTAGGCCTTGTCGAGGAACTTGCGTAGTTCGGCGACCGCCTTCTGGCCCTTGAGCATCTCGTCGATCTTCTTGCCGATGCCCTTAGCGGCCCAGCCGAGATGGACTTCGAGCAGCTGACCAATGTTCATGCGCGAAGGCACGCCCAGCGGGTTCAGCACGATGTCGACCGGGGTGCCATCCGCCATGTGCGGCATGTCTTCCACCGGCACGATCTGCGAGATCACGCCCTTGTTGCCGTGACGGCCGGCCATCTTGTCGCCCGGCTGCACGCGGCGCTTCACGGCCAGATAGACCTTGACCATCTTCAGAACGCCCGGGCTCAGCTCATCGCCGGCCTGGATCTTCCGCTTCTTGTTCTCGTACTTCTTGTCGAACTCGGCGCGCTGGTCCTTGAGCTGACGGGCCGCGGTTTCGAGCTGGTTCTGGGTCTCGTCGTCCTGCAGACGGATTTCGAACCACTTGTCACGCTCGAGGCCGTCGAGATAGTCGGCAGTGACCTTCTCGCCCTTCTTCAGCTTCATCGGGCCGCCGTCGGCGGACTTGCCGACCAGCAGCTTCTTCAGACGATCGTAGATGTCGTCCTCGAAGATGCGCTGCTGATCGCCGAAGTCCTTCTTGACCGAAGCCAGTTCGGATTCTTCGATCGACAGCGCGCGCTTGTCCTTCTTGACGCCTTCGCGAGTGAACACGCGAACGTCGATGACGGTGCCGTCCATGCCGGCCGGTACGCGCAGGCCGGTGTCCTTCACGTCGGAAGCCTTCTCGCCGAAGATCGCGCGGAGCAGCTTTTCTTCCGGCGTCAGCTGGGTCTCGCCCTTCGGCGTGACCTTGCCGCAGAGGATGTCGCCAGCCTTTACTTCGGCGCCGATGTAGACGATGCCGGCTTCGTCAAGCTTGCGCAGCGCGCCTTCGTTGACGTTCGGGATGTCGGCGGTGATTTCTTCCGGCCCGAGCTTGGTTTCGCGCGCGACGCAGGTCAGCTCTTCGATGTGGATCGTGGTGAACCGATCTTCCTCGACCACCCGCTCGCTGAGCAGGATCGAATCTTCGAAGTTGTAGCCGTTCCACGGCATGAACGCGATCAGGATGTTCTGGCCGAGGGCCAGTTCACCGAGGTCGGTCGACGGACCATCGGCCAGCACGTCGCCACGCGACACGATGTCGCCCGGGCGAACCAGCGGCTTCTGATTGATACAGGTGTTCTGGTTGGAACGCGTGTACTTGATCAGGTTGTAGATATCGACGCCGGCTTCGCCTGCGATCGTTTCGTCATCGTTGACACGAACGACGATACGGGCAGCATCGACCTTGTCGACCACGCCACCGCGCTTGGCGGTGAAGGCGACACCGGAGTCGATCGCGACGCGGCGTTCCATGCCGGTGCCGACCAGCGGCTTTTCGGCACGCAGCGTCGGAACGGCCTGACGCTGCATGTTCGAACCCATGAGGGCGCGGTTGGCGTCATCGTGTTCGAGGAACGGGATCATCGCGGCGGCGACGGACACGATCTGGCGCGGCGACACGTCCATGTACTGGACCTTGTCGGGCGTCATCATGGTGAATTCGTTCTGGTAGCGGACCGATGCCAGGTCAGCCTTGAACGCACCCTTGGCGTCGAGCTCCGAGTTCGCCTGGGCGATCACGTAGCGGCCTTCTTCGATCGCCGACAGGTATTCGATGTCGCTGCCGACCTTGCCGTCGACGACCTTGCGATACGGCGTCTCGAGGAAGCCGTAATCGTTGGTGCGGGCATAGCAGGCCAGCGAGTTGATCAGACCGATGTTCGGGCCTTCCGGCGTTTCGATCGGGCAGACGCGGCCGTAATGGGTGGGATGCACGTCGCGGACTTCGAAGCCGGCGCGCTCGCGGGTCAAACCGCCCGGTCCGAGAGCCGACACGCGACGCTTGTGCGTGACTTCCGACAGTGGGTTGTTCTGATCCATGAACTGCGACAGCTGCGACGAGCCGAAGAATTCCTTGATCGCAGCGCCGACCGGCTTGGCGTTGATCAGATCCTGCGGGGTCAGGTTCTCGGCTTCGGCCAGCGCCAGACGCTCGCGAACGGCGCGCTCGACACGGACCAGGCCGGTGCGGAACACGTTCTCGGTCATTTCGCCGACCGCACGGATGCGGCGGTTGCCGAGATGATCGATATCGTCGGTGATCTGCTCGCCGTTGCGGATCGCGATCATCTCGCGGACCACTTCGACGATGTCCGAAGTTTCGCCCAGCTCCGCCAGCTTCTTCTTCATTTCGGTATCGCCGAAAGTCTTGAAGTACTGGGAGTCATAGAGCACGCCGAGGCCGGTGACGGCCGTGCGGCGCAAGCGACGGTTGAACTTCATGCGGCCGACGCCCGACAGGTCGTAGCGCTCGCCGGCGAAGAACAGGCCGTTGAACAGGGTTTCGGCAGCATCCTTGGTCGGCGGCTCGCCGGGACGCATCATGCGATAGATCTCGACCAGCGCTTCGAGGCGCGTGCGGCTCGGGTCGATGTTCATCGTGGTGCTGATGTACGCACCCTTGTCGAGGTCGTTGACGTACAGCGTCGGCAGTTCGACAACACCGGCCGCGCGCAGCTTCGGCAGCAGATCGGCGGTGACTTCGGTATTGGCGACGGCGATCACTTCACCGGTTTCCTTGGAAACCAGATCCTTCGACACGATCTTGCCGAGCAGGTATTCATCCGGCACCTGCAGGTGCTTGACGCCGGCTTCCTGGATCAGCTTGATGTGACGGGCGGTGATCAGCTTGCCCTGCTCGACGAGCACCTTGTCGGCGCTGGTCTTGATGTCGAACTGCGCCTTCTCGCCCTTCAGACGTTCTGGCACCAGTTCCAGCATCGCGCCGCCATCGGCGAGCTGGAAGGTGTTGATCTCGTGGAACATCTCCAGCATCTGCTCGTTGTTGTAGCCGAGCGCGCGCAGGAGGATGGTCGCCGGCAGCTTGCGGCGACGATCGATGCGGACAAATAGGTTGTCCTTCGGATCGAACTCGAAGTCCAACCACGAGCCGCGATACGGAATGATGCGGGCGCTGTACAGCAGCTTGCCCGAAGAATGGGTCTTGCCCTTGTCGTGATCGAAGAACACGCCGGGCGAGCGATGCAGCTGGGATACGACGACACGCTCGGTGCCGTTGACGATGAAGGTTCCGTTGCCGGTCATGAGCGGAACTTCGCCCATGTAGACCTCCTGCTCGCGGATGTCCTTGACGCGCTTTTCCTTGGACTCGCGATCGTAGATCACCAGACGCGTGGTGACCTTGAGCGGCGCGGCGAAAGTCAGACCGCGGACGCGGCATTCCTTTTCGTCGAACACCGGCTCTTCAAGGCGATAGCGCACGTACTCGAGCGCCGCCGCATTGTTGTAGCTGACCATCGGAAACACCGACTTGAACGCCGCATGCAAGCCGGCTTCCTTGCGCTGGGCGGGGTGAACCTCGGCCTGCAGGAAGTGGCGATACGAATCCAGCTGCGTCGCCAGCAGGTATGGCACTGCGAGGGTTTCCGACTGCTTGCGGAAGTCCTTGCGAATGCGCTTCTTCTCGGTGAACGAGTAGGCCATCGGTGTTACCTCGTCTTGGCGCGCTTCAGGCGCGCGGAGCATTCAAATACGGTTGTAGCAACGGCAGAAGGCCGGCCGCTTGCGCGGCCAGCCCTCGCCGGTTACAGCGTGCTGCTTGAGCGAATCGACAAGGCTTACTTGATCGCAGCCTTGGCGCCCGCATCCGACAGCTTCTTGACGATCGCTTCGGCGTCAGCCTTCGGGATCGCGTCCTTGATCGTTGCCGGGACGGCTTCGACCAGATCCTTCGCTTCCTTCAGACCCAGGCCGGTGATTTCACGGACGGCCTTGATGACATTGACCTTGTTCTCGCCGAACGACGACATCACGACGGTGAACTCGGTCTGCTCGATTGCAGCAGCGGCAGCCGGGCCGGCAGCCGGGCCGGCAACGGCGACGGCGGCAGCGGCGGAGACGCCAAACTTCTCTTCCATCATCTTGACCAGCTCGACGATGTCCATGACGGACTTTTCGGCGATCGCGTCAAGGATTTCCTGATTTGAAAGTGCCATTTCTAAAAACCTCGATTGACTAGTGTGTGAACCAAACCGCTTACCCGATCAGGGAAAGTGAATGGAAAAACTGTGGTGTCAGGACTCGACTCAGGCCGCCTGCTTCTGGTCGGCCACCGCTTGCACGGTGCGCACGAACTTGGCAGTCGGTTCTGCGAGGGTGCGAACGAACTTCGACACCGGGGCCTTCATGACGCCCATGAGCATGGCCAACGCCTGCTCCTTGGACGGCAGCGAAGCCAGACGTTCGATGTCCTTCGAGCCATACAGCTGCCCGCCGATCGAAACCGCCTTGACCACCAGCTTGTCGTTATCCTTCGCGAAGTCCTTGATCACGCGACCAACAGCACCTGGATCGTCCAGCGAGAATCCAAGCACCAACGGTCCGACCAGCGCGTCGCCCATGCACTCGAACTGAGTGCCGGCCAGTGCGCGCTTTGCCAGCGTGTTCTTGACCACGTGCAGATAGATCCCGTTCTCACGGGCCTTGCTGCGCAGGATGTCGAACTTGCCGGCAGACAGTCCGCGATATTCGGCCGCAACAGCCGACAGCGCGCGTGACGCCACTTCATTCACTTCCGCAACCAGGGCCTTCTTGTCTTCAAGACGCAATGCCATTAGACGCGAACCTCCTGGTGATGCTGCGTTACAAACAGGATCGTGCCTTGCGGCTCGATCCACTTTTACGGAACCCTGTCGACGTGAGTCTTCAGGGCTTACCGTCTGCGTCAGCGGCTCTTGCGAACCTTTAACCTGCCTCGCCGCGTGAGCGGTTCGGCCCTACTGACGGTCTCGGACGGCGTGGCGGTGAGGCCACACTGTCAAGTTCCGAAAACCGGAATGCGCAGAACGCATTCCGGTCATTTGTCTCTTATTCCGGCAGCGACGACAGCTCGACCGGCACGCCGGGGCCCATCGTCGTCGACAGCGTTACCTTGCGGATGAAAACGCCCTTCGAGGTCGCCGGCTTCTGCTTGCGGATATCACGCAGCACGGCGAGCAGGTTTTCCGTCAGCTTGGCGGTTTCGAAATTCGCTGCACCAATGGAGCAGTGAATGATGCCGGCCTTGTCGGTGCGATAACGGGCCTGGCCCGACTTCGCGTTGCGGACGGCTTCGGCGACGTTCGGCGTCACGGTGCCGGTCTTCGGATTCGGCATCAGGCCGCGCGGACCGAGCACCTGACCGAGCGCACCGACAACGCGCATCGTGTCCGGGCTGGCGATGACCACGCCGTAGTTCAGGTCGCCTTCCTTCATCTTGGCGGCCAGATCTTCCATACCGACCACGTCGGCACCAGCGGCCAGGGCTTCAGCAGCCTTGGCACCCTGGGCGAACACGGCAACGCGAACGGTCTTGCCGTTGCCGTTCGGCAAGGTCGTCGAACCGCGGACGTTCTGGTCGGACTTCTTGGCGTCGATGCCGAGGTTGAGCGACAGGTCGAGCGATTCCTTGAACTTCGCCGTGGCGCAGGACTTCAGGATTTCGATGGCCTGGTCGACCGGGTACGACTTGCCCGGCTGGATCTTGTCGGCGAATGCTTTTTGACGCTTGGACTGCTTGATCAGGGTTGCCATGTTCTTAGCCCTCCACCACGTCGATGCCCATCGAGCGGGCCGAGCCAGCGATCAGCTTGACTGCCGCTTCCATGCTGCCGGCGTTGAGATCCGGCCACTTGGTCTTGGCGATCTCGGCGGCCTGGCTCTTAGTGATCTTGCCGACCTTCTTGGTGTGCGGAGTCGGGCTGCCCGACTCGACGCCAGCGGCCTTCTTGATCAGCACCGTGGCCGGCGCGGTCTTGGTGATGAAGGTGAACGAACGATCGGAGTAGACCGTGATCACGACTGGGGTCGGGATACCCGGCTTCAGCTTCTGCGTGGCGGCATTGAACGCCTTGCAGAATTCCATGATGTTGACGCCGTTCTGGCCGAGTGCTGGGCCGACGGGCGGTGACGGATTGGCCTTGCCTGCAGGAATCTGCAGCTTGATGTAGGCCTGGACTTTCTTTGCCATTGCTTACTCCGTGATGGGTACGTGCGCCCGGCTTTCAGGTGGGCTCCCCGGTTTGACTACTTCCGGACAGCTAAAAGCGTCCGGTCTACAAAGTTTGTTTTGCCATCCCTGGCGAGGGTTCATCCTCGTTTGGAGACCTCGGCCCGGCCATCCGTGGCCGGTCGTGAATGCCCGGCGAGCAGTGCTCGCCAACCATTCACCCTTTCTGCACCTGCGAAAATTCGAGTTCGACAGGTGTGGCGCGGCCGAAGATCAGCACCGCGACTCGCAGACGGCTCTTGTCGTAATTGACTTCCTCGACCACACCGGAGAAGTCCGCGAACGGGCCTTCGGTGATCCGGACGGCTTCGCCCGGCTCGTACAGCGTCTTCGGCTTCGGCTTCTCGACCGCTTCCTCGACCCGGCTGAGGATCGATTTGGCTTCCTTCTCGGAGATCGGGGCCGGCTTGTCCGGCGTGCCGCCGATGAAGCCAAGGACCTTCGGCGTCGATTTGACCAGGTGCCAGGTGTCTTCGTTCATTTCCATCTGGACCAGTACATAGCCCGGATAGAACTTGCGCTCCGTGGTGCGCTTCTGGCCATCGCGGATTTCGACCACTTCTTCGGTCGGCACCAGGATGTCGCCGAACTTTTCTTCAAGTCCGGCGCGGGTGATGCGCTCCTTCAGGGCGCGCAACACATTGTTTTCGTACTGTGAGTACGCGTGAACCACATACCAACGCATGCTCATCAGGCACTCCGTCCGGTGAGCTTCTGGACGCCCCAAAGCAAGGTCGCGTCGAGCCCCCACATCATCAAGGCCACGATCAGCACGAAAATGGCGATGATCAGCGTGGTTTGCAGGCTTTCCTGGCGCGTAGGCCAGACCACCTTGCGGAGTTCGACACGGGCGCCCTGGACATGCGACCAGAGCGAATGGCCGATTGCCGTGCGATAGACCGCGGCGACGGCCGCGGCGATGCTGCCGAGCAGCAGCAACAGCCGAACGGACTTCGGCAATTCAAGGAACACGTAATAGACGGCGAGACCGCCAATCAGCAGCACAAGGGCCGAGATCAGCAGCAACGTGTCGAAACGTGAGCCGGTTTCTTCGACCTGGCTACCGGCTGTCTTCGAGGATTCCATCGGTCTCGTGAGGCAAAACTGCTTTCATCACAGTGGCAGGGCGGGAGGGTCTCGAACCCGCAACCTTCGGTTTTGGAGACCGACGCTCTACCAGTTGAGCTACCGCCCTGTTGGCGCACTGTGAATCGAGGGGGCGCGAGTATAGCTTCGTGCCGGGGAAAATGTAAACGCCTGCTGCTGAAACGACAACCCCGCAGGCCATTGCTGGCCTGCGGGGCAGACGAGACTTACTTCAGGATCTTGGTAACGACGCCGGCACCAACGGTGCGGCCGCCTTCACGGATGGCGAAGCGAACCTGCTCTTCCATCGCGATCGGGACGATCAGCTCGACCTTCACCTTCA
>NZ_JAHFRY010000154.1:2604-9922 GCF_023266035.1 Nevskia sp. | reverse complement strand
CAGCGACGTCAGCTTCGATACCGGTTATGTCGCCGGTCTGGTCGGCGGCTATGCGTTCGGCTCGGGCCTCAAGCTGGAGCTGGAATTCGCGCGCCGCGACAACGATTTCAAGCGCGTGCTGCTGCAGAGCGGCCAGCCCTCGCAGCGTGTCGGCGGCCGCGAGTTCGCCGATCTGGCCTTCGCCAACGTCTGGTACGACTTCTTCCCGTCGTGGCGCGTGCATCCCTACATCGGCGGCGGTGCCGGCGTCGTGCGGGTCGCGGTCCGTGATCCGGCGGTCGACAACGTCGGCCTGTTCCAGGATGGCTCGGCGCTGCGCAGCGATTTCGACGCGGTGTTCGCCTTCCAGGCCGGCGGCGGCCTGCGCTTCGATCTGAGCCGCAGCCTGACCGCGTCCATCGACTACCGCTATCTGCGCAGCAACGTCGGCCAGTTCGATCTGCTGGTGAACAATCCGCAAAGCCACGTCGAAACCCGCTACGAATCGCATGCGGCGCTGTTCTCGCTGCGCTATCACTTCGGCGCGGCACCTGCCGCTCCTGTCGAAGCGCCGGTGGAGCCGGTGCAGATCGTGCCGGTCGAGGTGGCAGTCGAGCCGCCGGTGGCCGAGCCAGCGCCCCAGCCGCGCTGTGAGCCCTCCGGTCCGAACGGCGAGATGGAGCTTGGCGGCTGCGCCGTCGGCGACGTGCTGGTGCTGCGCGGCGTCAACTTCGACACCGCCAAATCGACCCTGACCCTGAACGCCAAGGCGCTGCTCGATGGCGTGGCCGTCGCGCTGGCCAAGCATCCGGACATCAAGGTCGCGGTGCAGGGTCATACCGACAGCCGCGGCTCCGATGCCTACAACCTGCGGCTGTCCGAGCAGCGTGCGCAGTCGGCTCGCGAGTACCTGGTCAGCAAGGGTATCGATGCCGGCCGGATGACGGCCGCCGGCTTCGGTGAAACCATGCCGATCGCCGACAACAAGACTGCGGACGGTCAGGAGCTGAATCGGCGCGTCGAGCTGAAGGTGGTCGAGCGCGGCGTCACCGACACCGCACCGACGCCTTGAGGGTTCAGTAAGCGCGGGGCGTCGCGGAGAGAGGCTGCCGTATCATGGCGGCGATCCTCTCCGCGCAGCCCCCGTGACTGCCACACCCCCGCTGCAAGCTCGTTTTGACCTGATCCGTGACCAGCTCCTGCTGCGCGATGCCGCGCGGCTGGGGCGCTCTGTGGCCGGCGCCCGCAACCATCCGAAGTTCGATGCGGCGCGTTTCGAGAAGGACGTCGAAGCCGCGCTGCTCGCAGCCGAGAACCGTGCGCGGCTCAGGCCAGCCACGATCAACTACCCGGCCGAACTGCCGGTGGTGCAGGCCAGGGAAGAATTGCTGAAAGCGATCGCCGAGCATCAGGTGGTCGTGCTCTGCGGCGAGACCGGCTCCGGCAAGACGACACAATTGCCGAAGCTTTGCCTGGAGCTTGGGCGCGGCACTCGCGGCCTGATCGGCCACACCCAGCCGCGCCGTCTCGCGGCCCGCAGCGTCGCCAATCGCATCGCCTCGGAACTCGATACCAAGCTCGGCGAACTGGTCGGTTACGAAACCCGCTTCGATCGCCGCGTGTCCGAACGCAGTCTCGTGAAGCTGATGACCGACGGCATCCTGCTCGCCGAACTGAGCCGTGATCGCGAGCTGCTGGCCTACGACACGATCATCATCGACGAGGCCCACGAGCGCAGCCTCAACATCGATTTCCTGCTGGGCTGGCTGAAACGCCTGCTGCCGCGCCGGCCCGAGCTGAAGCTGATCATCACTTCGGCAACGCTCGATCCGGAAAAGCTCGCCAGGCACTTCGCCAACCCGCGTGGTGAACCGGCGCCGATCCTGCTCGTCGAAGGCCGCACCTATCCGGTCGAGATGCGCTATCGCGAGCCGGATCAGGACGACGATCTCGAAGGCCAGGTCGCGTCCGGCATCGATTCGCTGTGGCAGTCCGGACGGGTTGGCGACACGCTGGTCTTCCTGCCGGGCGAGCGCGAGATCAACGATCTTGCCCGCTCCTTGCCCGGCCGCTTTCCGCGCGCCGAAGTGTTGCCGCTGTATTCGCGGCTGCCGGCCGAGAAGCAGGACAAGGTGTTTTCCAGCGGCGGCGCGCCGCGCATCGTGCTGGCCACCAACGTCGCCGAAACCTCGGTGACCGTGCCCGGCATCCGTTACGTCATCGATACCGGTACCGCGCGAGTCAACCGCTTCTCGCCGAGGCTCGGCGTGCAGCAGTTGCAGATCGAAGCGGTGTCGCAGGCGGCCGCGAACCAACGCGCCGGTCGCTGTGGCCGCGTTGGCCCCGGCATCGCGCTGCGCCTCTACGATCAGCAGAATTTCGACACCCGGCCGCCGTTCACCGATCCGGAAATCCTCCGCTCGAATCTGGCCGGCGTGATCCTGCAGATGGCCACGCTCGGCCTCGGCGATGTCGAGGATTTCCCCTGGCTCGATGCGCCCGATGGCCGCCACATCGCCGACGGTTATCGCCTGCTGCAGACCTTGGGCGCGCTCGACGACGACAAGCGCATCACCTCGCTCGGCCGCGAGCTGGGCCGGCTGCCGCTCGATCCGCGCATCGCCCGCATCGCCCAGGCCGGACGCGGCACGGCGTATCGCGAACACGTCTGGGTGCTGGCGGCCGCGCTGTCCGTGCAGGACCCGCACGACGTGCCGCCCGATCAGCAGAACGCCGCGCGCCTCAAGCATGCCGAGTGGCGGCATGCGAAGTCCGACTACTTCACCTTGCTGAACCTGTGGGCGCGTTATCAGCAGTGGAGCGCCAATGCTTCCAATCGCCAGCTGCGCAAGCTGTGCAAGGAGCACTTCGTCAGCTATCTGCGGATGGAGGAGTGGGAATCGGTCTACAAACAGATCGTCGACATGCTCGGCAAGCCGGACGCCGACAAGCCGAAGACTGAGCAGCCGCTCGACAAGCTCTACACCGACATCCACAAATGCCTGCTCGCCGGCCTGATCGATCACATCGGCCAGAAGATGCCGGAGAAGCCGGAGTTCAACGGCCCGCGCGGCCGGCGCTTCAAGGTATTTCCGGGCTCGGTGCTGTCGAAGAAGCCACCGCTGTGGATGATGAGCGCGCAGCTCGCGCAGACCAGCCAGCTGTTCGCGCGAGTCAATGCCGAGATCCAGCCGGAATGGCTGGCAGACGTTGCGCCGCATCTGGTCAAGCGCGTGCTGCAGGACCCGGTCTGGCATGCCGATCGCGGCGAAGTCACGGCGATGGAAGTGGTCACCCTGTTCGGCATGCAGGTGCTGCGCCGTGCTCGCCACTACGGCAAGGACGAACCGGCGAAGGCGCGTGAGATCTTCATCCGCGAAGCGCTGGTACGTGGCGACATGCCGAACAAGCCGGCGTTCCTGGAGAAGAACCTCGCGCTGCTCGATGAGGTGCGCGACAAGGAAGCGCGGCTGCGCCGGCCGGATCTGCTGGCCGATGAAAGCCAGTTCTTCGAGTTCTACGACACGCTGCTGCCCGCCGATATCTGCACCACGGTGGGACTCAAGAACGGCCTGCGCCGCGAGCCAGCGCTGCAGAGACAGCTGCTGATGGGCGAGGCCGATGCGCTGAGGCCCGGCGCCAATGCCGATGTCGCCAGCCTGTTCCCGGATCATCTCGATCTGGCCGGCAAGCGCATCGAGCTGAGCTACTCGCACGATCCCGGTGCCGACGCCGACGGCGTCACGTTCGAGATTCCAATTGCCCAGCTGTTCACCTTGCCGGCTGCCCGTTTCGACTGGCTAGTGCCGGGCCTGCTGCCGGCGAAAATCGAAGCGCTGATCCGTTCGCTGCCGATGAACCTGCGCCGTCTGTGCACGCCGGCCGCCGAGTACGCGAACGCGATCGCCAATGCGACAAATCCCGCTAGCGGAGACTTGCTGGATGCGGTCTGCGCTCGCTTCAAGGACATGAACGGCGTGCTGCTGAAGCCGGAGGATTTCGCGCCGGCCAAGCTTGACGCGCATCTGAAGCCACGGCTGGTGCTGGTCGGGGCTGATGGCAAGGCGATGGGCGAAGCGGAATCTTTGCTTGCCTTGCAGCAGCGCTTCGGCGGTGCCGCCAGAACCGAACTGGGCAAGCGCGCCGAGACCAGCCCGGAAGCCAAGCGCTGGACGCGTGAGGTGGTGCTCGACTGGGATTTCGGCGCCATGCCGGCGTTCATCGAAGTCAGCGGCGCGCGCGCTTATCCGGCGCTGGTCAGCAGCAACGAACGCATCGGTCTCAAGTTGTTCGAGTCCGCCGAAGCCGCCAGCCAGGCGCACGCCGCCGGCACCCAGGCGCTGCTGCTGGCGCGGGTTGCCGATCGCCTGAAGGATCTGGCGAGAACCGCGCGCAGCCGGCTCGGCATCTCATTGGCACAGACTGGTTTGAGTGCCGAGCAACTGGCGCTGCAGGTTGCCGAACGTGCGGCGCGCAGCTACTGGAATCCGGCGGCGATCCGCGACGAAGTCGCGTTTCACGCAGCACTCGCCAAGCGCGGCGAGTTCGGCCGCGAAGCGGTCAAGCGGCTTGAAGAAGTCTGCGCCTGGCTGCTGGTCGGCATGGAGCTGCGCAAGAAGCTCGACGCGATCGCCAAGCCCTGGCCGGACGCCAACACCGATCTGCGCAACCAGCTGCAGACGATGTTCGCGCCAGGCTTCATCGACGCCATTCCGGACGACATCTGGCCGCGCATCGGCGTCTATCTGAAAGCCGCGACCATCCGCGCCGAGCGCCTGCCGCACAAGCCGCAGCGCGATCTCGACATGCTCAAGCAGGTGCGTGCCGTCGCCACCCATCTGAAGGGCCCGTTCCACCCGGCCCGCTGGCTGATCGAGGAATGGCGCATCGCGCTGTTCGCCCAGGAGCTGAAGGCGCTCGGTTCGCCGAGCGCCTTGAAGATCCAGGCCGCAGTCGCGCAATAGCAAGCTTCAGCGGGTGGTTTTGCCTGGTGCGACGAACAGCGAATTCAGCCGATCGGCATCGTCGAAGTAGATCCGACCGGTAGCGGCGACCGGCACGCGACCCAGCACATGCAGCGCGCCGGGCGCGGCCACCCGATCGCCAAGGACCGGGCCCTGTTCGGTGTCGCGGATGCCGGGGATGGTGCCGTTGATGTCGTACAGGCTGCGGGTCTTGCCGCTGGCGGTGGCCAGCGTGAACACCTCTTCGTAACGGCGCAGCTCGTAGGCATTGCCATCGCCCGAAGCGGCGACGGTAGCCAGCGGCACGACGCGCTGGAGCGCATGGCTGCCGGCGGCGATCCGCAAGGCGACGGGTCCCTTGATCGGCTCGGCTTGCGGGAACAGGGCCGCGGGCTCCGCAGCCTTGCCGCTGACCGGGCGACGCTTCAGCGGCTGGGCGGCGAACCACAGATGGCTGCGGCCGCTGGCATTGACGCTTTCGTAGACCAGCGGCTCGGCATTGGTATCGAGCGTCACTCGCCAGATCAGGCTGTCGAGCGCGCCTTCATTGCCCTCGCGGCCGGCGAACCAGATGAAGTAGTTGATCTGCGCCAGCGGCGCGTCGCCGAAGCGGGTGAAGGTGATCTGGTAGTGCATGCGCGGCTGCGCCGGGTCCACCGTCACTGCGTTGTCCTGCGCAATCGGCATGCCGGGCTGATCGCGGCTGCCGGCGGTCTCGATCCACAGCGCCGGTGCATGGCGTTCGGCGAACGCGCGCCACTGCGAATCGACCAACGCTGGCACACCGAGTTCGTCGGGGATGGCATTGCCATAGCCCTTGTCGATCAGCGCCATGTCCTCGACCGGCTTCACGCTCCAGAGCTTCAGCGGCGCCTTGGCATCGGCGGCTGGCAGCGCCGCCGCGAAGCGCTTGAGGACCGCGGCATCCTGCGTGGCGATGGCCTTGCGCTGGGCATCGCTCAGCTTGGCGGGGGCTTGCCGGTAGTCGCTGCCGGGGACGACCTGCTTGCGCAGGAAGGCCATGTTCTTTTCCTCGAACAGTTCGAGATTGGCCAGGCCGCTGCCACAGGACAGGAGGTTATAGCGCCAGATGCCGATTTCCTCGGTCGACATGCCCAGGTTCTGGTACTCGAACTCGCGGGCTTCCTGATCGAATTCGCGCATGCGCCGGGTCCAGCCGGCGACTTCGTCGAGCCCGCTGACCTTGTCCTTGAGCGAGGCGACGTAGCGATCGGTACGCAAGTACGGGAAGCCGGGGACCCGGTAGTAGCTGCCATCGCGAACGCCGGCGGCATCTACTCGCGCATCCATCTCGGCGTACTTCGCGCGGCAGTCCTTGTAGCCCTTGAGCAGGCCAGTGAACATGCCTGGATCAGGCGGAACCGGCAGCTTCGGCTCGGCTGCGCCGGCTGCCGCGACGAGGCTCAGCAGTAGTGCGGCGGCGAGGGGGCGAAGGGTCGATCGGGACTTCTGCTTCAGCGCTTCAGGCATGACTCGACTCGCGGCAGGAATGGCCGCCATTGAATCCGCAGCCTCCTGCCCCGGCAACCGAGGGTTAACCCCCCCCGAAGCTGCCGTTCAGTGCGCCAGCATTGGCTGCGGATGCCGCCGCCGGTGCCGGCGGTTGAGCAGGACGATGGCGATCGTCGCGATGCTCAGCGGCCCGAACCAGGCCAGCAGCTGCGCGGTTTCCGCCTGCCCTTTCGGCAACAGCCGCGACAGGCCGATGGCGAGGAAGGCGATATGGGTGCCGACGCCGTTGCCGATCATCGCGCCGTAATGCTCCTTCAACCACCAGCCGGCATCCGGGCGGGCGCGGCGCAGGTTGCGCCACATGCCGGCGCCGATGACCAGGCCGACCACCGGAAAGCCGATCAGCAGCGCGTTGCCGGCGATCAGGCCGTAGCTCATCGCCGCCAGCGCCGTGGCCGGCAGCAGTACCGCGTAGATGCGGTAGGCGCCGCTGCGGAAACCGGCGAAATCCTGCTTGAAGCGCACTGCGCGCGGCGCCACGAACACCGTGGTGGCGACCAGCACCACCAGATAGCTCAGGAACACGCCCTGGCCGGGATGTCCCTTGATGAAGGACGACAAGGCCATCGGCAGGCCGGTAATCAGGATCGCGCGCATCGCCATCAGATAGACGCTGCCGGCGCTTACGTGGAGCCCGCCGCGTCCTTTGCGGGCGAAGCCGGCAGTCCAGAATGCGATCAGCGCGATGACGCCGGCGGCGATGTGCAGCTTGACGATCAGCGCATAGGCCAGCAGGGCGAGGTCGGTCATGGAAGATCTCCGGTTCGGTGGTGTGTGGCCATTGTCGAAGCCGGCTGCTGCTGCGCACAGGTGAGAAAAGGCACGCGCCGGGGGTGAGAAAA
>NZ_JAHFRY010000154.1:0-2524 GCF_023266035.1 Nevskia sp. | reverse complement strand
CCCTTGGCGCGCTGTCGCCGTACTGCGATGCTCGGCGGATGATCGATCCCTCGCCGCCCGCTGCCCGCTCGTCCTGGAACTCGCCGACGGCGCCGCTGAGCCTGGCCGCGTACATCACCTGGCTGGCGATTGCCGTCGATCCGTTGCGCGATCTGCTCAACGAGCGGCTGGCGTTCGATGCGCGAACCCTGATCGGCGCAACGGGTCTGGTGCTGCAGATCCTGCTGTTCGTGCGTCGCGCTACCACCGCGCCGCAGGGCGACGATGGCGCCGTGCGGCGGCTGGTGCTCGCCCAGGCGGCTGCCGCACTGCTGGCGATCTGGGGCCTGCCGCAATCCGGCTCGATGGCGGTGCTGCTGATCCTGGTCGCGGCGCAGATGTTCGCGGTCTATCCGCTGCGCCCTGCGCTGCTGCTGACCCTGGCCATCAACGCCGTGCTGGCGGCCCTGCTGATCGCGCACTGGGGCACCGCCAGTGCGATTCCCGCGCTGCTGTCCTATGGCGGCTTCCAGGCGTTCGCGGCGCTGACCACCACCTACGCCCGCCGCGCCGAAGAAGCCCGCGACGCGCTGCGTACGATCAATGCCGAGCTGCTGGCCACCCGGCAGTTGCTGCTCGAATCGGCGCGCGGCGAAGAGCGGCTGCGCTTGTCGCGCGAGCTGCACGACGTCGCTGGCCACAAGCTCACCGCGTTGAAGCTGCAACTGCGGATGATCGAGCGCGAAGTGGCCGAACCGCAGCGCACGGTGGTCGGCGATTGCATGCGGCTGTCCGATGAACTGCTCGCCGATGTCCGTGGCGTCGTCGATACCCTGCGCGCCCATGACGGCATCGACCTGCACGCCGCGCTGCGGGCGCTGGCGCCATCGCTGTCGCGGCCGGTGCTGCGCTTCGAGCTGGATGCGGCGGCGCGTCCGGCAACGCTCGATCAAGCGCAGGCGCTGCTGCGAGTCGCCCAGGAAGGCCTGACCAATGCGCTGCGCCACGCAGCCTGCACGACGATCGTGCTGCGACTGCAGCGTCACGAGGGGGGCATTGAACTGCAGATCGAGGACGACGGCCGCGCCCAATCGCTGCCCGAAGAAGGCAACGGCCTGCGCGGCATGCGCGAACGGTTGGCCGCGCTCGGTGGTGGGCTGAGCATTGCCGTACAGCCCGAAGGCGGGCTGCGCTTGAGCGCCCAACTGCCGGTGTCGCCATGAGCGAGGCCGTGCTGCGTGTGGCGCTGGCCGACGATCAGGCGCTGGTTCGCAAGGGCCTGCGCGCGCTGCTCGAAAGCCTCGGCGGTTTCATGGTCAGCATCGAAGCGGAAGATGGTGCCGCCTTGCTCGCCGCGCTGCAGGCCACGGCGGTCGACGTGATCCTTAGCGACATCCGCATGCCGCGCCATTCCGGCATCGAGGTAGTCCACCTGCTGCGCGCTCGTGGCGATTACACGCCGGTGGTGCTGCTGACCACCTTCGACGATCCGGGGCTGATGCAGGGCGCGATCAGCGCCGGTGCCCAGGGCTATCTGCTGAAGGACGCCGAGCCGGATGCGCTGGCGGCAGCGATCCGCGCCGTTGCCGCCGGCCGCAGCCTGGTATCGCCGCAGAGTCTCGATGCGGCCCGGCGCGTCACCGTCCGGGACGATGCGAAACCGGTGCGCCTGACCGAACGTGAACTGGCGGTGCTGCGGCTGGTCGCTGGTGGCTACTCGAACAAGGAGATCGGCCGCGCGTTGAACATTTCCGACGGCACGGTGAAGAACCATCTGACCGAAATCCTCGCCCGGCTCGATGCCCGCGATCGCACCCATGCGGTGCTGAAAGCGATTGCCGCGCGGCTGCTGTAGCGGCCGAAAGCGGGCCCATGCGCATACAATGCGCACAGGCCCGAATTGGATCAGCCCATGCTCGCGAAGACTGAAGACCTGAAGCCCGCCCGCCGCGCCGTGAACCTGTCGATCAGCAAGGCCGTGCTCGAAGAGGCGCGGGCGCACAAGCTGAATCTGTCGCGGGTGCTCGAAGACGCTTTGATTGCCAAGCTGCGCGAACAGCGCGGCCGGCAGTGGCAGGACGAGAACCGCGAAGCGATTGCCTATCACCGCGAAAGAATTGCCCGCGATGGCATGTGGAACAAGGACCTGATTTCCTTCTAGCACCGACCATGGCGCGTTTTCAGGTCTATCGGAATCCCCGCGCCAGCCGTGCGGACATTCCGTTTCTGCTCGATGTGCAGTCCGATCTGGTCGAAACCAGTTCCCGGGTGGTCATTCCGCTGGTGCGGAAAGATCGCTATGGCAAGCCATACACGCGTCTGAACCCCGAGTTCACGGTGCTTGACGTCGCCGTCGTGGCGTCCACCGCCGATCTCGCTGCACTGGCGTCCGGCGAGTTGCGCGGCCCGGTCGCCGAGTTGTCCGAACACCATGCCGACATCATGTCGGCGATCGATTTCCTGCTGACTGGTTACTGATGAATCTCATTGATCCCCGCGACCGCCTGATCGTCGCCCTCGATGTCCCCGAAGCCGCGGATGCCCG
>NZ_JAHFRY010000035.1:10344-32952 GCF_023266035.1 Nevskia sp. | reverse complement strand
ATCGGGCAGCATGGCCGGGTCGTCCCAGCCCACACCGACGATGCCGCCGTTGACGGCGCCGTGGGTGCCACTGGGAATCGCCGGCAAGGTCAGGGAAACGCCGAGCTTGCCGCGATTGCGTGCCGAAAATGCGGGGCTGGCCATTTCGTTCAGCGAGGCACAGCTGGCCGGAAGTTGGCTCGACACTGGCTTCTCGCGTTTCTTGCTGATCGAGCCAATCGAGCCGCTGGTGGATTGCTTGAACATGCCGTTGAAGCAGTCAAACAACTCGTCGACATCGCCACTGGCGTCGGCAGCACCGACAGCAATCTCACCCGATTCCTTCACGCCTTTTCCGGCCACGCCGCTGCGCCGTTTGCCGCTGCTCCTGGCCGTCGATGCCGGGCGTTTCGCTTCAGGATCCGCCGGCTGGGTGACTGTGCCCTGGGCCTGACCGCTATTGACGATGATCTGGATGCGGTACTGCTGAGTGGCAGTCTTCAAGACGTCCTTGGCCACGTTGGTGAAGGTCAGCACCAACTCGCCACTGGTGGTGGATGGATTCAGGGGATCGAGATCAAGGGGCAGGAACTCCCGCACCGTCTCGGTGCTCGCCTTGTCCTTGTAGCGCCCCAGGTAGCCTTCGCTGACGGCGTGATGGCCGAGATGAATCGACTCGATGGATGTGGCGATGTCCTTGGAGTTCAGCGGAGTCGCGGTCACCGTGGCAAATGGCGCGCCACTGATCGGATAGCGCGGCCCGATCCACTTCACGCGCAGGCACTTGGCCGCCAGCGGGCGGATGAGGATATCGAGCTTCGGCTGACTGATCGGCCCCGCGTCCATCGTCACCAGCGGACAGCCGTCCTGAAACATGTATTCCAGCCAGGCGGGATGCGCGAACACGCCGCGGCGTGAGTCCATCACCTGATCCGGATAGTCGGCGCGTTCCGCGATGAAGGCCGGCAGGCCGTTGTAGAGCCCTTCGGTGAACGTCGGAATAACCTGCTTGATGACCTTGTTGGTCCACAGAAGATGCTTGTCGCGCACCGTGCTGCCTTTGCCGAAATCAGGCGACGCCATGAGCGCTGGCAGCGCCGTCCACTCCAGTTCCGGCTTCGGCTTGTCTTCGAAGATGTAGCGCCAGAATGCGCTGGTCATGTACGAAGCCAGCTCGCGGATGGTTTCGTCGCCGAAGCTGCTGGCCTGGATCTTCATCGTGGGGTAAGGCACGTCGCGCAAGTCCAGGGGATAGTCCCAGGGCCTGAGCCCGAGCACCTTGCCGAACCGAAGGCTGCCGCTCGCCAGCGAGCGTTTCCAGTCGAAGCTCTTTTCGCTCTGGAAACTCACACCTTTTCCCGCCCAGGGTGCGATCGCGTCTGGAATCCCTTCCGTGATCCACTTGTGCGACTGCTTGCGGACCGTGTCTTCAGGGACTTCCGGATAGCTGGCCTGGACCGCATGGAACAATTCGTGGCCGATCGAGAATGCTGCCTTGGCCGGGAAAACGGCCACGTCCTTGTCGTAAGCCTCGCCCTCGCCGATGACCAGATAGAAATGACGGAGGTCCGGAGGACCAGACTCGACGTACCAGCGCTTAAAGGCGTCTTCAGGGCTGCTGACCTTCTCGACGGCCTGGCCATAAAACGCGGCCGCATCGCCGGCCTGGCGCACCAGCAATGCGCGGAATCGGCCGTCTTCAATGTGCAACACGGGCGCCCGGAGCCCGATCTCCGCATACCGCTGTGCCGCCAAGCTTGCCGCCCGCCCCAACTCGTCCAGGCGCACTGGCGACGCGTTTCTAGGGGCCTCCATGGGCAAGGGGTATTCGTAGACATCCGTCTCGTAGTCAAAGCTCTTGTCGCTGTTCAAGCCGTTTCTTACCGTGGCGATCACGGTATCGAGCATTCCGGGATCGAATTTCTTGCTCTCCGAGTAGACCGTGACAGGCTGCGCGGCCACCACGTTGAACGGAGGGGGTTTCATCTTCCAGAGTTTGTCGGCGCCCTCGTAGGGCACGCCGGCCCCACCGTCGGCAGTCGCCGCCATTGCCATCAGGGCGAGCAAGCCGCTGCCCAGCCCTTGCCATCGGCTGCAACGAGTCATCAGTAGCTGTCCGGCGCTTCGCCGTAGGTGCCGACGAAAATGTACGAGCTACCTGCTCCGCTGAGCCTGGGCTTGCTTTCCCCTTCGTTGATCCATTCGCTGTCGCCTTCGCGCGCCCTGTCGAAATAAAGGGTGATGCCAGAGCGTTTGCTGCATTTGCCGGAGCGCACGCGGTTATCCCAGCCGGCGGGCATTTCATCGGCATATCCGTGCTCGCCCACTTCGATACTGTCGCCAGCGTAGTTCTCGGCTTCGAACAGTCGGCAGCCCTTGGGCGGCAGCGGGTCTTTGCTGGTCTCTGGTACGGCAGGAGTTACCGGCACCGCGGCAATTTCGCTCAGCGCCTTGTTCAGCTCGGCAGCATCGTGCGCCTCCACATAGTGGCCACCAGTGTTCCTGGCCAGGCACTGCAACTGCGCGCGAGCCTTGCCTTCGGGCAGATCGAAGCCCACCACGTGGGCGGTGAAATCGATGCCCGCCTTTTCAAGCTCGGCGCCGAGCGCGCAGGGATCCGCATCACAGGTTTCCTCACCGTCGCTGACCAGAATGATCGTGGCTTTCCGTTCGGTGAACTTCAGCGCTTCGGCAGCTTGCCGCACCGAGGCGCTGATCGGCGTCATGCCTTTCGGCTGCAAGCCATCCACCTGCTTCTTGAAAGCGGCAGGGTCGATGCGCCTGGGCGCACTGAGCAGTTCGATATCGCCGCAATCACCCTTGCGGCGATGGCCGTAGGCCATCAATCCCAGCGCATCCTGTTGCGGCCAGGTGGCGAGCATCTGGCCTACTGCTTGCCGCGCGATTTCGATCTTGAGCTTGCCGCCGACCCTGCCCCACATCGACCCGGAGGCGTCGAGGATGAGGATGCTTTCGGCCGCTTTCTCAGTCGTCGCCGCCGGGTTGTCGCCGGCGCTGACGGCCAGCGTGGACAAGGACAGGCACAGGACCGTCAGGATGGTTTTCGGATGCATGGGATTTTCTTGCGAATGGGGGCAAGTGCAGCGCGTAGAGGACTACTGCGCGTGTCTTCTGCACTCCGCGATCGACAGCGCCTCATTCAACAGAACGAGATTGCCGAGAAAATCCCCTCATGCCGTCGGCTTGAAGCCACCGCAGTAGCTGCATCAGCATGATTTGCGAGCGGGTTTCCAGGCAGCGGACAGATCGCCCTCAGGCTGACCTGGAGCCGACGTGCCATTTCGTCGTAGCCCGTGAACCGGGCGATTTCCGGCTCAACGATGCTCGATGACGCTCAGAAGCTGCTGTTTCACGTCGTCGACGACTTCAGCGATCGGTCGTCGGGCGTCGATGACCGTCCAGTGTTCAGGATCGCCAGCGGCTTGTTCAAGGAAACTGGCGCGCACGCGCTCGTGAAAGCCCAGATCGAGTCGCTCGAACAGATCCTCGCTGGATTTTTCTTCGGCCAGCCGTTTCAGGCTGCGCTTCAAGCCGATGGCCGGCGGCACATCGAGCAGGATGTTCAGGTCGGCCGACACACCGGCAGCCGCCACGGCCTGCAGATCGCCAATCAGCTTCGATGACAGGCCTCGGCCGCCACCCTGATAGGCGAGCGTCGAACCGACAAAGCGGTCGCAGAGGACGACGCGGCCGGCTGCCAGCGCAGGGCGGATCACTCGGCCGACATGCTGGGCGCGGTCAGCCATCATCATCAGCAGTTCGGCGCTCGGCTCCCAGTTGGCGCCGCTCTGTACCAGCGCCGAGCGGATGACCTGGCCTTCGGGAGTGCCGCCTGGGGCTCGCGTGCACAGCGGTTCGATGCCCTGAGCTTGCAGCCATTCGGCAACCGCGGACAGTACCGAACCCTTGCCGGCGCCCTCGCCGCCTTCAAACACGATGAACAGGCCCCGCTCCGATGGCTGGCTCACTGTGCGGCTCCGCGGCCGCCGAGCTGGTAGCGGCGTACCGCTTCATTGTGCTCGGCAAGAGTCGCCGAGAACTGATGACTGCCATCGCCCTTGCCGACGAAGTACAGCGCATCGCCGGCTGCCGGGTGCATCGCGGCATGGACCGAGGCGCGGCCTGGCAGGCAGATCGGCGTCGGCGGCAGGCCGTCGCGGGTGTAGGTGTTGTACGGCGTGTCGGTGAGCAGATCGCGGCTGCGGATGTTGCCGTCGTAAGCGCTGCCGATGCCGTAGATCACGGTCGGATCGGTCTGCAGGCGCATGCCGATCTGCAGGCGGCGGACGAAGACGCCGGCAATCTGTTCGCGTTCCGCGGCCACGCCGGTCTCCTTCTCGATGATCGAGGCCATGATCAGCGCCTGTTCCGGACCATCGTACGGCAGGTTCGGATCGCGGCTCGCCCATTCCTCGGCGAGCACCTGCTCTTGTGCAGCGAGCGCCTTGCGCAGGAAAGCGACATCGCTCATGCCCTTGCTGAACCGGTAGGTGTCCGGGAACAAACGACCTTCGGGTGACTTGCCGGGCTGGCCGAGCGCGGCCATCAGGCCGGCGTCGTCGAGGTCTGGCGCCAGGGTCTGGGTCAGCACCGGCGATTCACGCACTTTCTTCAGCGCATCGGCGAAACGCCAGCCTTCGATCAGCTGCAGTTCGTGCAGCACGGTCTTGCCGGACACCCATAGCGCCAGCAGGCTGCGCGGCGTCATCGTCGGTTCGATCCGGTATTCGCCAGCCTTCACCGCGGCGGCGCGGCCGTCGATTCTTGCCAGCAGGCCGAGGTAGATCGCCTGGCGATGCGCGGCAAAAATGCCCTGCTCGTTGGCGTTGGCAAGGATCTTCGGCAGGCTGCTGCCGGCGTCGATATCGAAGTTGCGCGGCTCGCTCAAGCCCAGCGGCGCACCGAGTTGCTGATGGCCGTCGACCAGCAGCGCGATAGCCGCCAGCACCAGGATCAGCATCAGCCTGAGCAGGCGCCGGAACATCCGGCCCAGCCAGCTGCGCTTCGGTTGGGCTTTCTTTGCCGTGCTCATCAAACTCCTCGGAATGGATGGGCCAATGGATGGACAAGGGCCGTCTGCAGGCGACGGGTGATCGGTCTGTCGGCCGGATAGAGATGATCGTCCAGACGCCGAAGCGGCCAGATGCCGATCAGGCTGTTGCAGACGAAAGCTTCCTCGGCCGACTGCAGCGCCGTCCAGGGCTGGCTGGCGATATGGCAATCGATGCCGAGCTGCGCGGCCAGTGCCAGCACCTGGCTGCGGGTGACACCGGCCACGCCGCAGCGATCGAGCGCGGGCGTGTGCAGACAGCCATTGCTGACCCAGAACAGGTTGCTGCGGGTACCGCAGACGGGATTGCCGTGCTCGTCTGCTAGCAGCGCTTCATCGACATTGGCCGGCCAGTCGCGGCTGGCCAGCACCTGTTCGAGCCGGTTCAGATGCTTGATGCCGGCGAGCAGCGGCTGGGCCGCCATGGTCACCGGCGAACGGATCGTCGCGATGCCGTCGATCGCGTGACGGGCCGGCCAGTCGGGCGGTGGATAGGCGAGCAGCAGCAGATCGGCCCGGTGGGTCCGGGGCGGATAGCCGCGGCCGGTGTCGGTGCGGATCAGCATCAGTTTCAGGCTCGCTTCATCGAGATCGGCAACGGCGGCCAGTTCGGCAAGCAGGAATTCACGCGACGGTGCATCGAGGCCAAGCGCCGCAGCGTCGGCGGTCAGCCGCTCGATCTGGGCGTCGGCCGCAACGATGGCGCCACCATGCAGCAGCACGGTCCGGAATACGCCGTCACCGTAGTGCAGGCCTCGGTTGCCGACGGGCAGCGATGCCGCAAACGAGCCGTTCCAGCGGCTGCGCAGCGGCGCCGTCACGCCGGCGTTCCCAGCGCCAGCAACAGACCGCGCGCCTTGGCGCGAGTCTCGGCGAGTTCGGCCAGCGGCTTCGAGTCGGCGACGATGCCGGCACCGGCGCGGAAGCTGACCGTGTCGCCCTCGCAGACCAGGGTGCGGATCAGGATGTTGGTATCGAGCCGGCCGCAGCGGGACAGATAACCCATCGCACCGGTGTACGGGCCGCGGCCCTCGCCTTCGAGTTCGGCGATCACTTCCATCGCCCGGACTTTGGGCGCGCCGGTGATGGTGCCGCCGGGGAACACCGCGCGCAGCGCCGCACCGGGGCCGACGCCGTCCCGCAGCCGGCCGCGAACGTTGGAGACGATGTGATGGACGTGGGCGTAGCTTTCGACGGTCATCAACTCGCTGACCTCGACCGTGCCGGGCATCGAGATGCGGCCGAGATCATTGCGTTCGAGATCGATCAGCATGACGTGCTCGGCGCGCTCCTTGAGGCTGGCGATCAGGCGCTCGCGGTCGCGCTCGTCTTCGGCTCGGTCGCGGGCATGGGTGCCGGCGATCGGCCGCGTCTGCGCCATGCCGCCGGACAGTTCGATCAGCCGTTCCGGCGACGAGCTGAGTACGGTGCTGCCGCGCCAGGACGCGAGCCCGGCGAACGGTGCCGGGTTGGCGTGACGCAGGCGCTCGTACAGCGCCGTCGCATCGACCGGCTCTCGGTAACGCGCCGTCCAGCGCCGCGACAGATTGACCTGGAACACGTCGCCGGCATCGAGGTAGTCGAGAATCCGCGACACGCCGCTCAGGAAGCGCGATTCGTCATCCTCGGTGATCGTCAGCGGCGTCTGCTCTCTGGGCGTCGCGCTCGAGAACATCGTCGCCGCGCAGTCCTGTTCCATCTGCCTGATCGACGCGATCGAGCCTTCGCTCAAGCCCAGCGCAGTGCCGGCAACACGGTCGACGATGATCGCGCCGGTGCAGCGCACGGCCAGCGCATCCGGCAATCGATACGGCGATATCGGCAGCCGCAGCCGGGGCTCGACCCAGCGCACGGCCTCGTAACCGGCGAGCAGGAACCAGCCACCGACGAAGGGCAGACCATGATCTTCTGTTCTGCTCAGCGACGCGGCGGTGTCGTCGAGCGCGGCGAAGAAATCGGCGTCACCTGCCGTCGCCTCGATCGCGTCTTCAGGAAACGCGAACAGCAGATCGTAGCGGCCGGCCTGGGGATGGCTGGCCACGGATTGCAGCAGGAAGGGATAACGCTCGGGAAACCGGCGATGCAAAGCCAGCAGATCCACTGAAGCGGGCAATGCGCAGTGGAGCATCGGTCTCGATCAAGACATTGCGGCAAGGCGTTCCGGCCGCAAGCGCGACCGGATGCCGTTCAGATGCGACGGAATACCAGCGAGCCGTTGGTGCCGCCGAAGCCGAAGGAGTTGGAGATCACGATGTCGATCTTCCGCTCGCGTGCCTTGTGCGGCGTGTAATCGAGATCGCAGCCTTCGTCCGGGTTATCCAGATTGATCGTTGGCGGCGCGATGTTGTCGCGGATCGCCAGCACCGAAAAGATCGCTTCGATGCCGCCGGCCGCGCCGAGCAGATGCCCGGTCATCGACTTGGTGCCGCTGATCGCGACCTTGTAGGCGTGCTCGCCCAGTGCCGACTTGATCGCGTCGCTTTCGGCGACGTCACCCAGCGGGGTCGACGTGGCGTGAGCGTTGACGTGATCGATGTCCGTGGCATTGATGCCCGCGTCCTTGATCGCGTTGACCATGCAGCGCGCGACGTGTGGCGCACCCGGTACCGGCTGGGTGATGTGGAATGCGTCGCTGGTCAGGCCGAAGCCGATCAGCTCGGCATAGATCTGCGCGCCACGCGCCTTGGCGTGTTCGTATTCTTCGAGCACCATCACGCCGGCACCATCGCCGAGCACGAAACCGTCACGATCACGGTCCCAAGGCCGGCTGGCCGTGGTCGGTGAATCGTTGCGGGTGGAAAGCGCTCGCGAAGCACAGAAGCCGGCGACACCGGCCGGAGCCGAGCCTGCTTCCGCACCGCCAGCGATGACGACATCGGCATCGCCGTAGACGATCATCCGATGCGCCATGCCGATCGAGTGCGTCCCGGTCGTGCAGGCCGAAACGATGCCGAAGCTCGGCCCGTTCAGACCCAGTTCGATCGAGATCGCGCCGGACACCATGTTGATGATGCAACCGGCGACGAAGAATGGCGAAACCTTCTTGACGCCGCCCGGACCGTTGAGCAGCGTGCACTGCTCCTCGATCACGCCGATGCCGCCGATGCCGGAGCCGACGATCACCGCGATGCGCTCGCGGTTGGCATCGGTGATTTCCAGTCCGGAATCGATCACCGCCATCTTCGCCGCACCGACACCGTAATGAATGAACGGATCGTTGCGGCGAATTTCCTTGGGCCCCATCCACTTCAGCGCGTCGAAGCCTTCGACCAACCCGGCAAACCGCGTCGGATAGGTCGAAACATCGTAGGCCGTCATCGGCTTGATGCCGCTGTATCCGGCAAGCAGATTCGCCCAAGCAGTGGGGATATCAGAGCCGACCGGCGAAACGATACCGAGGCCGGTGACGACTACGCGACGTCGCGTCATGAGTCGTTAGCAGAATGGGATGAAGGAAGGTGAAGCAACACAGGCCGATCAGGAAGCCTGGTTGGTGTGCGACTTGATGTAGCTCAGCACGTCACGGAAGGTGACGATCTTTTCGGCTTCTTCGTCCGGGATGTCGATCTCGAACTCTTCTTCGAGTGCCATCACGAGTTCGACGGTGTCGAGAGAGTCGGCGCCGAGATCTTCAACGAACGAGGCCTCCGGGGTGATCTGGTCTTCAGCCACGGAAAGCTGTTCGGCAATGATCTTTTTGACTTTTTCTTCAAGACTGCTCATCTGGACTCCCTCGGAGTTATGGGGCTAAAAGCGGCGCTAGTGTAAGAGATTCATGCAGCCTGCTGCCAGCCAATCGGGTGCAGGCATTGCAGGTGTTCGGTAAAACGTTTCAGATCATATACATGCCGCCGTTCACGTGGAGCGTTTCGCCAGTCACGTAAGCGGCATCAGAGGATGCCAGAAAGGCCACGGCAGCGGCGATATCGTTGACCGCGCCGAGACGCTTGATCGCCACCTGCTCGATCAGCGCAGCGCGCTGCTCGTCCTTCAGGCCCTTGGTCATGTCGGTATCGATGAAGCCTGGTGCCACCACGTTGACGGTGATGCCGCGTGAACCGATCTCCCGGGCCAGCGCTTTCGAGAAGCCGATCAGGCCGGCCTTGGCCGCAGCGTAATTGGTCTGGCCGCCGTTGCCCATGGTGCCGACCACCGAACCGATCGAGATGATGCGGCCGGAGCGCGCCTTCATCATGCCCGGCACCACGGCACGGGACAGCCGGAAGACGCTGGACAGATCGGTGTCGATGACGTCGCTCCAATCGGCATCCTTCATCCGCAGCAGCAGGCCGTCACGGGTGACGCCGGCGTTGTTGACCAGGATGGCCAGCGGCCCGAACTCCTTGATCGTGGCGTTGACCAGCGCATCGATCGCCGCCGGATCGCGGACGTCGAGCACTCTGCCTGCCCCGCCCTGCGGTGCCAGGTATTCCTCGATCTGCGCGGCACCGGCGGCCGAAGTGGCGGTACCGACGACCTTGACGCCTTCTGCCGCCAGACGTTCGGCAATGCCGCGGCCGATGCCGCGTGTCGCGCCGGTGACCAGCGCGACACTACCGGGGACAAAGCGACTGAAATTCGGGGTGCTCATGAAAACTCCGTTTATGAATTGAACGAGGCCTGCGCCTGTTGCAGGCCCTCGGGATCGCCGAGAGCGATCGAAAGTCGGCTGCCGGAAGCGACATCGACGATGCGCTTGTTGATCGTTGCCAGCACCTTGCCAGGGCCGCATTCGAACAGCGCGTGGCATTCAAGCGCTTCCAGATTGCGGATCGTCGTCACCCAGCGCACCGGCCGGAACAATTGTTCGATCAGCGCCTTGCGGATGCCATCGGCATCGCTGCGCGGCTGGCCATCGAGGTTGTGCAGCACCGGAATCGCCGGCGTGGCGATCGCCACTGTCTTCAGACGTTCGGCGAGCTGCTCGGCCGCGCCGCGCATCATCGAGCAATGCGAGGGCACCGACACCGGAATCGGCATCACCTTGCGGATGCCGAAGGTCTTGCTGTTGGCGACCAGCCAGTCGACGGCGCCTTTGCTGCCGGCGACCACCACTTGTCCCGGCGCGTTGTAGTTGGCGGGTTCGAGGATGCCGTCGCCTTCGTAGGCTGCACAGGCTTTCTCGACGATCTCGTCGTCGACGCCGATCACGGCCGCCATCGCGCCCACACCCTGCGGCACGGCGGACTGCATCAGTTCACCGCGCAGTTCGACCAGCTTCAGGGCATCGGCGAACTGCAGTGAGTCGGCCACCACCAGCGCCGAATACTCGCCGAGGCTGTGGCCGGCCAGTGCCGTCGGTGGCGGCAGGCAGAGGCTCTGCCAGAGTCGCGCCACGGCAACGCTGGCGGCGAGCAGCGCCGGCTGGGTGCGCTGGGTGCGGTTCAATTCTTCGGCAGGGCCGGTCTTGATCAGCGTGGCAAGGTCGTAACCGAGCGCGTCGGACGCTTCGGCAAAAGTGGCATCGATGATCGGGTGAGCAGCAGCAAGAGCGCCGAGCATCCCCACTTCCTGGGAGCCCTGGCCGGGAAACAGCAACGCGTATTTCATGCTTGTCCTGAGGTCTCTAATCGTTCTGGGATCGTTCTGGTACGCAGCGAATGGTCAGGCCGTTGCCGGACGCGCGGGCCGACGGAAGGCCCTGGTTGCCAGGCCATAGATCACGGCAGCAACCACCCCGTACAGATGCGATTCGGCGACGACCGAGCCGCCGATCAAAGTCTCTTCGGACTTCGGCGCGCCGATCACCATTTCCCACACGATACGCGCCGCAACGAAGCCCAGACAAGCCACTGCGAAACGATCACCTACAAGGATCTGTCGGATGAAGCCGAAAACCAGCAATCCATACGCAAGTCCCGACAGCCCCACGTAATTTTCCAGATTCGGAGTGAACAGATGTAGCCCGAAACAGACCCCGGTGCCGATCACCAGAACCCGCAGCAGCCACTCACCCGGCCGGTTGTTTTCAGGGCACAGAAAAACCAGCAGCGCGAAGCTCAGCACATTGAAAAACCAGTGCCACCAGCCGAGGTGGACGAGGTTGCCGCTGAACAGACGCCACCACTCGCCAGCGCCGACGGCAACACGGTCGTAACGGAGCGCTTCGATCACCGGCTCCCCGCCCAGCATCAGCAGGCCGGACAGCACTGACAACAGCAGATACGGCAGCCAGGCTGCGGCGGCGGACGGGGAGGCCTCTGTTATCATTCTTGTCATTGTTCGTGCGGCATTATCAGGGTCATCAACCATCTTGCGCATCATGAAAACACAGACTCAGAAGCGGGCCCAGAAGCGCGTAGTCAGCGGTTTCACGTTGATCGAAATCATGGTCGTCGTCGTGATCATCGGCATCCTCGCCGCCATCGTCGCGCCGAACATCTTCGACCAGCCGGACAAGGCGCGTCAGGTCAAGGCCAAGCAGGACATCGCCGCGATCGAGACCGCGCTCAATCTGTACAAGCTCGACAACTTCAATTATCCGAGCACCCAGCAGGGGCTCGAAGCGCTGGTCGCGCCGCCGCAGGGCGAGCCACCGGCCCGCAACTGGAAACCGGGCGGCTATCTGAAATCGGTGCCGCGCGATCCCTGGCAGAACCCCTACCAGTACCTGAGCCCCGGCGTGAAGGGTGAGATCGACGTGTTCAGCCTCGGCGCAGACAACAAGCCCGGCGGCGATGGCTCGTCCAGCGATATCGGCAACTGGGCTCCGGCTCCGTGATCGAAGGCGCTGCGCGGGCGCTGCCCGCCAGCGCTTCCACACACGTGTTGGTTTCAACTCGGCAGCGCGGTTTTACCTTGCTGGAGATGCTGGCAGTGGTTGTGATCATCGCGATCATGGTCACCTTCTCCAGCCTGTCGATCGGCAACCGCCCGCTCGATGATCGGCTCGAAGCCGAATCGAAACGCATCGAACAATTGCTGCGTCTGGCCGAAGACGAGGCCGACCTCAAGGGCATTGCCATCGGCCTCGCCTTCACGCCTGACGGCTATCGTTTCCTGATCGCCTCCTCGGCCTCGAAATGGGACGACTACGCGCAGAGCGGCAGCTTCCGCTCGCGGCCGCTGCTGCAGCCGTTCTATTCCGAGCTGCGCATCGAAGGCCGGCTGATTCCGCCGATTCAGCCGAAGGAAGCCAAGAGCAGCGGCGATTCGAAATCTTCCGATGAAGACAAGGAAAAGGAAGACGAAGCGACCAAGCTCAAGCCCCAGGTGCTGATGCTGCCGGGTGGCCAGATGACACCGTTCACGCTCGATCTGAAAGCGCCGAATTATCCGGTGTCGATCCGCATCGAAGGCAATCTGCTTGGCCAGGTCACGCGCGAGCGGCGTACCGTCGAAAAAGCGGTGGCTCGATGATCGCTAATCGGCGCCAGCGCGGTTTCACCTTGATGGAAATGCTGGTCGCGGTTGCCGTGCTGGCGATCGCGCTCGGCGCCATCATCGGCAACGGTGCCCGCTTCGCGAATAACGCCGCCGGTCTGCGCGACAAGTCGCTGGCCCTGTTCGTCGCCCGTAACCGGATGACCGAAATCGAACTCGGCAAGGCCTGGCCGGCGCTCGGCAAGGCCAACGAGGATGTCGAGCTCGGCGACATCAAATGGACCTGGCGGACCGAAGTCAAAGCGACGCAAGACCCGGGCCTCCGCCGCATCGATATCCGCGTCGAGAAGAAGAACGACAAGCGCGCCACGGCTTACATAACCCTCACCGGCTTCCTGTCCAACGTCGGCCGTGAGGCTACGCAGTGAGATCGCAGCGCGGCTTCACCTTGCTGGAGCTGATCGTGGTGATCGGTATCTTTGGCGTGTTCGCGGCAATGGCCTATGGGGGCTTGAACACGGTGCTCAGCGCGCGCGCCAAGATCGAGGACAACCTCAGCCGCACCGAGGAATACGACCGCGCCTACATCCGTCTGCGCACCGATTTCCAGAATGCGGCACCGCGCGGCGTGCGCGATGACTCTGGCCAGGAATTGCCGCCGTTCGGTTTCGACAGCTTCGCGCAGCGCATCGAATTCACCCGCGGCGGCTGGCAGAACCTGTTGTCCTTGCCGCGTTCGACCCTGGAGCGGGTCAGCTACGGGCTGGAAGAATCGGAATACGTCGACAAGGCACGCGGCGCACGTTTCCAGGACAAGCGTCTGGTGCGGCGCAGCTGGAACGTGCTCGATCGCGCCTCACAGACCAAGCCGAACGAAGTGACCTTGCTCGATCGCATCGAAGAAGCCGAATGGCGCTTCTACGATGCCAACGGCCAGAAGTCGGAAGCCTGGCCGTCGGCCAACGGCAATGCCGGCGTGCCGAATGCCAAGCAGCCTCCACCGACCGCCGTCGAACTGACTTTGAAAACCCGCGACTGGGGCAAGCTGCGACTGCTGTTCCGGGTTGGCGCCGAGGGCGCGTCGAAGATGGCCGAGTTGGGTAAGCCGCAGCCACTGCCTCCACCAGGTGGCACGACGGGTAACACTACCGGCGGAGCTACTACTGGCGGCACCACAGGCGGTACCGGTGGTCGCGATCCAACCGAATGAAGTATCGCAACGCACCGCGCCCGCAGTCCCGTGGCATCGCCCTGATCACCGCGATGTTCGTCGTTGCACTGTCGACGATCGCCGCGGTGGCAATGTTCGAAAGCTCGAACATCGCGGTGCGCCGGGCCAGCAATCTGGTCGAATCGGAAACCGCGCTGTGGTACGCCAACGGCGTCGAGTCCTGGGTCAAGGGCATCCTCAAGCTGGATACCAAGACCAACGAGATCGACTCGCTCGGTGACATCTGGGCGCGGCCGGTCGATTTCCTGCCGATCGACAACGGCACCTTGCGTGGCCGGGTCGAGGATCTGCAGGGCCGTTTCAACCTGAACAATCTGGCGACGCAGGACGTTGCCCTGCTGAAAATCTATCTCGCCCAGTTCCAGCTGCTGCTCGATGCGATCGGCGGCGATGCCGCGATCAAGGCCACTGGCCTGGGCAGCGCGATCCGTGACTGGGTCGATGCCGACAACGAACGCATCGATCTGAATGGCGCCGAGGACAACGAGTACCAGGGCCTCGATCCGCCGTACCGCGCCGCCAACCGGCCGATGCTGAGCGCCTCCGAACTGCTGCAGGTACGCGGCGTGACGCCGGCGCTTTATGCAGCGCTGAAACCGTTTGTCACGGCATTGCCAACCATTGGCACCAAGATCAACGTCAACACCGCGTCGCCGCAGGTACTGTCCACCTTGTCGAAGACCATCGATCGCGTGGCGATGATGAAATTCGTCGAAACGCGCCTGAAGGTCCCGGCCAAGACCGCTCAGGAAGTATTGAATGGTGGCGTCAACAGTTTCATCGGGCCGGACAACGATCTGAAGCCGGAGAACCAGATCGAGGTGCGCTCGCGCTACTTCCAACTACAGGCCGAAGTGTTCATTGGCAGCGGTCGAGTCTCGCTATACAGTGTCTACTTCCGGCCCGAGGGTGGCGCAGATCCAGTCGTGATCGCCCACTCAACTGACGCCGACTGATCCCCACCCTACGCTCGCTGCCCGCCCGTCCCTTGCGCGACATCCTCTATATCCGCCTGCGCGATACCGCCCCGGACGCGCCGACCGCGCATGCGCTCGTCGCCTCCGATCCGCTCGACACGAGCCTTGCCAGGCCCGGCGTGCTGGTCCGCGAGCTGCCGCTGGGCGAGGTCATCGCCCTCGGTGTCGGCCACAAGGTGATCGTCTTCGTGCCGGGTGCCGACGTTCGCCTGACCACCGTGTCGGTGCCCGCCCGGCAGCCGGCCAAGGTGCTGCAGGCCGCGCCCTTCGTGCTCGAAGACCAGTTCGCCGAAGACGTCGACACCCTGCATTTCGCGATCGGCAGCCGCCTGCCCGGCGGTGCCTTTCCGATCGCCGTCGTCACTCGCTCGCACGTCGACGACTGGCTGGCGCCATTCAACGCCGCCGGTGTGCGGGTCAGCGCGCTGGTGCCGGACACCCTGGCCCTGCCGTGGACCGAAGGCGGCCCCTGGAGCGTATTGCCGGATGCGGGCCAGATGATCGTCCGCAGCGGCCCTTACGCCGGCTTCAGCTGCGTGGCGGAAGATTTCGAGCTGCTGCTGGAACTGGCCGAGAACGGCACGCCGGCGAGCCTGCGGGTGCTGGTGGCGCGCGATGACGCCACCGATTACACCCAGCTGCAGCGGCCGCTGGATCTGCTGCCGGGCTTCGATCATCCGCTCGAAGCGCTGATTCGCCATTGGCGGCCGTCGCAGTCGATCGATCTGCTGCAGGCCGGCTATTCGCAGCGCGATGATCTGAACCGTTACTGGCGTCCCTGGCTGCTGGCCGCGCAGCTGGCGGCAGTCGCGTTGCTGCTCGGCATCGGCCTGAACGTCGCCGAATCGCAGCGCCTGAAGCGCGAAGTTGCCGCCCTGCAGACCGCCAACGAAGAAACCTTTCATCGCCTGTTCCCGCGCGAAACCAAGATCATCAACCTCGAAGCCCAGGCCGACCAGCAGCTGCGGCTGCTCAACGGCGCCGGCAGCGGCGGTGGCCTGTTCGAACTGATGCAGTCGGCTTCGAGCGGCTTGGCCGAGAACCCGGGCCTGAGTCTGAAGAACGTGCAATTTCGCGATGGCGCGTTGTTCCTCGATCTGTCCGGCAGCGATCTGCAGGTGCTCGAGCGCCTGCGTGCCTGGTACGGCAGTCATCCTGGCGCCAGGCTCGATGTCGAATCCGCAGACTCCAACGAGAACGGCGTGCAGATTCGCCTGAAACTCAGCCCGGTGGCCGCATGAGCGCCGCACTCCGTCAGAAGGTTGCCGACGCCCGCGCCCAGATTGCCGGGCAGACCGCGCCGTACCGTGCGCGCTACGAAACGCTGCAGCCACGCGAGCAGACGCTGGTCAGCATCGCCGCTGCGATGGTCATCGTCGCCCTGCTCTACTCGGCGATCTGGCAGCCGATCGCCCGTCATCGCAAGGCACTGGCCGAAGAACTGCAGTCGGCGCGCTCGATCGCCACCCGGCTGGCGCAGGCCGAAGTCGATCAGCGTTTCGCCGCACCGCAGTCGGGGCCGATCGTCGGCAGCGACGTTTCGCTGCTGACCGCCGTCGATCAGGCTTCGAAGAACGGCACCCTGAAGAAGCCGCCGGCGCGTCTGCAGCCGGACGGCGAGAATCAGGCGCGCATCTGGTTCGAGGATGTCGAGTTCGATGTGCTGCTGCGCTGGATGAATGAATTGCAGACCCGCTACGGCGTGCGCATCGAGGTCGCCGATATCGAGCGCCAACCGACACCGGGCCTGGTCAATGCCCGCCTTGCCGTGATCCGCGCACCATGAAGACCCGCAGCTTGCTGTGGGTCGGCGTCGGCAGCTTTCTCGCCTTCCTGATCGCGACCGCGCCGATCGCTTCGATCTATCCACGTATTGCTCCCCCGGATTCGCCCGTGCAGCTGACCGGCCTGTCCGGCTCGGTGTTCTCCGGCTCGGCCGGCTCGCTCAGCTATCAGGGTCGCAGCCTCGCCAAGCCGTTGAACTGGACCTTCAGCCCGCTGGCGCTGATCGCCGCCCGGCTGGGTTTCCACATAGACGGTTCGGTCGATGGCCTGCTGTTCGATGGTCATGTCTCGCGCACGCTCGGCGGCAACATCGTGGTCAGTTCGCTGGCCGCCAGCGGTGGACTGAAAGGCCTGCTGGCGCTCAGCGGTGACGCCCAGTTGCCGATCGACGGCGATGTCGGCGTCAAGCTCGACGAGCTGATCCTGGTCGAGAAGTTCCCCAAGCAGGCCAGCGCCGATATCGACATCGCCCGCCTGCGCTGGACACTCGGTCGGAATCCGCTGGTGCTCGGCGATTTCAAGATGGTGGTGAGCACCGAAGCCGGCGTGATCGTCGCCAAGGTTTCGCCCACCGGCGGGCCGCTCGATGTCGGCGGCGAACTGCGTTTGAATACCGATCGCAGCTACGAGATCGATCTCAAGGTGAAAGCCAAGCCGGAAGCCGAGCCCGCCGTGCAGAACCTGGTTCGCACGCTCGGCCAGCCCGACACGCAGGGCTATTACCGAATCAAGTCGCGCGTACAGATGTAGCCTGTGGCCTCCGCTCATCACATCACTGTCGCTTGTGTCGTCGAACGAGACGGCCGTTTCCTGTTCGTCGAAGAACAGGTCAACGAGCATCTGGTGCTGAATCAGCCGAGCGGCCACTGGGAACCCGGTGAGACGCTGATCGAAGGCGCGGTTCGTGAAGCGCTCGAAGAAACCGGTTGGGACGTACGGCCGACGGCGCTGCTCGGTATCTACGAATACGAGCCACCGGAGTTGGGCTACGGCTTCCTCCGTTTCGCCTTTCTCGCCGAAGCACTGCAGCACCATCCGGAGCGGCCGCTCGACGATGGCATTGCCCGCGCCATCTGGCTGACGCCGGATGAACTGCGCGCGGCCGCGGCCCGCCATCGCAGCCCGATGGTCCAGCGTGGTGTTGAAGATACCCTCGCCGGCCAGCGCTTTCCGCTGACGATGCTAACGCATCTGAGCCCGGCGCTGTTGCGCAAGCCGTGAGCGGCGAGCACGTCGTCGTCGGCCTCTCGGGCGGCGTCGATTCGGCGGTCACCGCCTGGCTGCTGCGCGAACAGGGCTACCGGGTTTCCGGCCTGTTCATGGTCAACTGGACCGAGGACGAAGCCGGTTACTGCACCTCGGCCGAAGACTTCCAGTCGGCCCGCGCGGTTGCCGAAGAATTGGGCATTCCGCTGCATCGCGTCGATTTTTCGGTCGAGTACCGCCAGCGCGTGTTCGATCTGTTCCTCGCCGGCTATCAAGCCGGCAAGACGCCGAATCCGGATCTGCTCTGCAACCGCGAAGTGAAGTTCCAGCCGTTCCGCGAGCATGCGTTGCGGCTCGGTGCCGACTGGGTGGCGACCGGCCATTACGCGAGAGTCGAACACGGTGCCGAAGGCCCTCGCCTGCTGCGCGCCGTCGACGACAACAAGGACCAGACCTATTTTCTGGCCGCGGTCGCCCGCGAGCATTTCGAGCGCGTGCTGTTTCCTCTCGGCGGGCTGACCAAGCCGGAAGTGCGCGCGCTGGCCCAGCAGGCCGGCCTGCCGAATCACGCCCGCAAGGATTCCACCGGCATCTGCTTCATCGGCGAACGCGAATTTCGCGAGTTTCTGAGCCAGCACCTCAAACCGCAGCCCGGCGTCATCGAGGACGATGCCGGCGCGGTCATCGGTCAGCACCAGGGACTGGCCTTCCATACGCTCGGCCAGCGCAAGGGATTGGCGATCGGTGGTGTGCGCGGTGCCAAGGAAGCGCCCTGGTACGTGATCACCAAGGACGCCACGCGCAACGTGTTGACGGTGTCCCAGGACAGCGAGCATCCGCAGTTGATGACGACGCTGATCGCCACCGATGACTTCCACTGGATACGGAAGCCGGAGCCGATGCCGGCACGCCTGAGCGCGCGCATCCGCCATCGTCAGAGCCTGCAGGCTTGCCATATCGCGAGCCACGATGGCCCGCGTGTGGTGTTCGGCTTCGAGCAGCCGCAGCGTGCTGCTGTCCCGGGTCAGTACCTGGTGCTGTACGACGGCGAGGAGTGCCTCGGCAGCGGCGAGATCAGCGCTCGCGCTGCCGAGTGATCCAAACGCTCTGGCTGCTGCTCAGCTCGCCGGCAGCGTCAGCTGGGTGATGATGCCGGGACGCAGTTCGTCCCAGATATCGAGACCGGTTTCGGTGCCGTTGACGATGTCTGCCTGGAGCAGCAGGACCGCGCCATAGCCCAGCGCCAGGTCGATCCACGGCATCGTGCCGAACAAGCCTGGATCGCTCCACTCCGGGCCGTTGCTGCCCGGATGCTTGCGCGGCGCGGTCAGGAACACACCGAAGCCATAGCCGGGGTAGTCGATCCGCCGACCGAACGGGAACGGCGAATAGATGGTCCGCAGTCCAACGGTCTGATCGGTGAGGACCTGCGTGACCATTGCCGAAGACAGCACCCGGTTGCCGTTGTAGACACCATCGTTCAGCAGCAAACGCAGGAATTCGCCGTACTCCGAGGCGATCGAAGCGCCGCCACCAGCGATGCGCGGATTGATCACCGTGGCTGGATCGCCATAGGTGAAACGCGTCAGGCCCAGCGGACCTGCCAGGCGAGCCTGGAAAAAGTCCTGCCAGTTCTGGTTGGCGATCAGGGTGGCGACGTAGCCGGCGATCTGGAAATCGATGCCGCCGTAGTTGAATGCAGTCCCTGGTGCTGAAGCCAGGTCGACGCGGGCGATCCTCTGCGCACATTCGCGCAGGCTGACGCTGGTTTCATCGGTGATGCAGGCCGGCTGTGCGGGATCGTCGAGACCTGGCAGGCCCGAGGTATGGGCGAGCAGCATGCGCATGGTGATCAAGCCCTTGTCGGTGGGCCAGTCGAACGAGGGGTCAAGCGCCAGATACTGGCCAACCGGCGTATCAAGCGCGATCTCGCCGCGGTCGACCATGGTCAGGATCGCCATCACCGAAGGCAGCTTGGTTGCCGAGGCGAGCAGCACCAGCTGATCGGCGGGGATATCGCCACCGGCCTGGGCGAACAGCGGACCGCTGCGATCGAACAGTCCGAAGCTGTAGCCACTGACCTGCCCGGTACCGCTGCCAATCGTCCCGTTCAAAGTCGTCGCCGTACCGCTCCAGTCATAGGCGCGCAGATTGGCGGGGACGGTGGTGGTGCCGCCGCGGTTGCTCGCCTGCAGCGCGAGGCGCGTGGTACCGGCCGGGACTACGAAGCTGGTGCCGGTCTGGCCGCTGACGTTGATCGAGCCCGGCAGGATCAGCAGGCTGGTGGCGCCGGTGACGGTCCAGTTCAGCTGCACCGTGCGGCCGGCGTTGGTCGTCGACGGCGTCACGGTGAAGGCTTCGATGGTCGGCGCCGGGCCGGCTGCGGAATCGGCCTCGCTGTGGCCGCAAGCATGAAGCAGCAGGAGCGGCGGCAGCAACAGCAGGCTGCAAAGGGATCGGAGGATCGGCATCAGAGCGGAGCTCTCTTTTTGTATAGGTTGCTTGGGACACGCAGACTACTACGCAGTTCCCGGCGCGCTCGGCGGGGCGCTGGCTTGATGCTGGGGTTGATGGGTTTCGCATGCCAGCAACGCGCTGAAGGGCGGCACGGATGATGCTTTCCAATGATAGAATAACGACCGCGCTTCGCACTGACCGTGTCGAATCCTGGGGCCGCAACGCTATGGATCGCAACGCTTCGTGCGGCGCCTTTCATCACTGCTTCCCCACCGGACCAACAACGCCATGTTGCAAGCCTATCGCCAACACGCTGCCGAGCGCGCTGCCCTCGGTATCCCGCCGCTGCCGCTGTCTGCTCAGCAGACCGCCGAGCTGATCGAACTGATCAAGAACCCGCCGGCTGGCGAAGACGCCCAAGAAAAAGCATTCCTGGTTGACCTGCTGACCCACCGCGTGCCGCCGGGCGTCGATGACGCCGCCAAGGTCAAGGCTTCGTTCCTGACCGTGGTTGCCGATGGTGAACTGCCCTGCGCGCTGATCTCGCGTGCCAAGGCCACCGAGCTGCTCGGCACCATGGTCGGCGGCTACAACGTCAAGCCGCTGATCGACCTGCTCGGCGATGCCGAAGTCGGCACGGTCGCCGCCGCAGCGCTGAAGAAGACGCTGCTGATGTTCGACTTCTTCCACGATGTCGCCGAACTCGCGAAGGCCGGCAATGCCAACGCCAAGGCCGTGATCCAGTCCTGGGCCGATGCTGAGTGGTTCACCAGCCGCCCAGAAGTCGCCAGGAAGATCACGGTCTCCGTGTTCAAGGTGCCCGGCGAAACCAATACCGATGACCTGTCGCCGGCGCCGGATGCGTGGAGCCGCCCGGACATCCCCCTGCACTACCTCGCCATGCTGAAGAACACGCGCCCCGACGCGGCCTTCAAGCCCGAGGAAGACGGCAAGCGCGGCCCGATGCAGTTCATCGACGACCTCAAGAAGAAGGGCCATCTCGTTGCTTACGTCGGTGACGTGGTCGGCACCGGTTCGTCGCGCAAGTCGGCGACCAACAGCGTCATCTGGGCCACCGGCGAAGACATTCCGTTCGTGCCGAACAAGCGCTTCGGCGGTGTCACCCTCGGCGGCAAGATCGCGCCGATCTTCTTCAACACCCAGGAAGATTCCGGTTCGCTGCCGATCGAAGTCGACGTCTCCAAGTTCGAGATGGGCGATGTCATCGACATCCTCCCGTACGAAGGCAAGATCGAGAAGAACGGCGCGGTCGTCGTCGAGTTCGAACTCAAGAGCCAGGTGCTGTTCGATGAAGTGCGCGCCGGCGGCCGCATCAATCTGATCATCGGCCGCTCGCTGACCGGCAAGGCCCGCGAGTTCCTCGGCCTGCCCGCCTCGACCCTGTTCCGTCTGCCGACGGTGCCGACCGCAACCAAGGCCGGCTTCACCTTGGCGCAGAAGATGGTCGGCCGCGCAGTCGGCCTGCCGGAAGGCCAGGGTGTGCGCCCGGGCACCTATTGCGAACCGAAGATGACCACCATCGGCTCGCAGGACACCACCGGCCCGATGACCCGTGACGAGCTCAAGGATCTCGCCTGCCTCGGCTTCTCGGCCGATCTGGTGATGCAGTCCTTCTGCCACACCGCGGCCTATCCGAAGCCGGTCGACGTCAAGACCCATCGCGATCTGCCGGCCTTCATGAGCAACCGCGGCGGCGTTGCGCTGCGCCCGGGCGACGGCGTCATCCACTCCTGGCTGAACCGCCTGCTGCTGCCGGATACCGTCGGCACCGGTGGCGATTCGCACACCCGCTTCCCGATCGGCATCTCGTTCCCGGCCGGCTCCGGCCTGGTCGCCTTCGGCGCGGCCACCGGCGTGATGCCGCTGGACATGCCGGAATCGGTGCTGGTCCGCTTCAAGGGCGAAATGCAGCCGGGCGTGACCCTGCGTGACCTCGTCCACGCGATCCCGCTGTATGCGCTCAAGGCCGGTCTGCTGACCGTTGCCAAGGCCGGCAAGAAGAACGTGTTCTCGGGCCGCGTGCTGGAGATCGAAGGTCTGCCGAACCTCAAGGTCGAGCAGGCGTTCGAGCTGTCCGACGCTTCGGCCGAGCGTTCCGCCGCCGGCTGCACGATCAAGCTCAACCAGGCGCCGGTGATCGAGTACATGAACTCGAACATCTTCCTGATGAAGAACATGATCGCCAACGGCTACCAGGACGCGCGCACCTTGGAGCGTCGCATCAAGAAGATGGAAGAGTGGCTGGCCAAGCCGACCCTGCTCGAAGCCGACAAGGATGCCGAGTACGCCGCCGTCATCGAGATCGATCTGGCCGACATCAAGGAGCCGATCGTCTGCTGCCCGAATGACCCGGATGACGCCAAGTTCCTGTCCGAAGTCGCCGGCGCCAAGATCGACGAAGTCTTCATCGGTTCCTGCATGACCAACATCGGCCACTTCCGCGCCGCCGGCAAGGTGCTGGAGAACGTCAGCGACGTGCCGACGCGGCTGTGGGTCGTGCCGCCGACGCGCATGGATGAGCATCAACTCACCGAGGAAGGTTACTACGCGATCTTCGG
>NZ_JAHFRY010000035.1:0-10334 GCF_023266035.1 Nevskia sp. | reverse complement strand
CGCGCCGCCGGCAAACTGCTGGAAGGCAAGAAGGACATCCCGACCCGCCTGTGGATCGCCCCGCCGACCAAGATGGACGCCGCCAAGCTGACCCAGGAAGGCGTCTATAACACCTTCGGCACCGCCGGTGCGCGCACCGAAATGCCGGGCTGCTCGCTGTGCATGGGCAACCAGGCGCAGATCAAGGAAGGCTCGACGGCGATCTCGACGTCGACCCGCAACTTCCCGAACCGCCTCGGCAAGAACACCAACGTGTATCTGGGCTCGGCGGAACTGGCGGCCATCGCCTCGAAGATGGGCAAGCTGCCGACGGTGGCGGAATACCTGGCCGAGATGGGCATCGTCACCCAGCATTCGGAGCAGATCTACCAGTACCTGAACTTCAACCAGATCGACGAATATGTCGAAACGGCAAAGTCGACGGTCGAGGCCTGAATAGCGGCGCGATGAACGTCGCCGGCTCAGCCTTCGGGCGCCGGTGAAGATCGAAGCCCGTCGGCGCAAGCCGGCGGGCTTTTTTTGTGCCTTCGGCTGGAACTGCGCTTAAGCCATACTCGCAAAGCGGGCTGAACTTCCATCGACTGCAAACCCTCTGAAGTCCGTCATCGCCCTGCCAGCGGCACACACCACTGGCAAAGGCACCATCAAGGAGAACGACTGTGACCGATAGCTACAAAGCCAAATCCACGCTCACCGTCGGATCGAAAAGCTACGGCTACTACGATCTGACCCAGCTGGACAGCCATTTCGGGGGGGCATTCAAGGTCGCGAGGCTCCCGTACTCGTACAAGATCCTGCTCGAAAACCTGCTCCGTCACGAAGACGGCGTGAGCACCACCGCCGACGACATCAAGGCGCTGGCCACGGCGGATCTGAAGAAGGTTCCAGCCAAGGACATCAACTTCACGCCGGCGCGCGTGATCCTGCAGGACTTCACCGGCGTGCCCTGCGTGGTCGATCTCGCGGCGATGCGCGATGCGATCAAGACGCTGGGCGGCGACGCCACCAAGGTCAATCCGCTGTGCCCGGTGGAACTGGTCATCGATCACTCGGTGATGATCGATCACTACGGTTCCAGGGAAGCGCTGGACCTCAATGCCAAGGTCGAATTCCAGCGTAACGAAGAGCGCTATACCTTCCTGCGCTGGGGCCAGGAAGCACTGAAGAACTTCAAGGCCGTGCCACCGGATACCGGCATCGTCCATCAGGTCAACATCGAATACCTCGCCAGAGTCGTGTTCCAGAACGACGACGGGATGCTCTACCCCGATAGCTGCTTCGGCACCGATTCGCACACCACGATGGTTAACGGCATCGGCGTGCTCGGCTGGGGCGTCGGCGGTATCGAAGCGGAAGCGGCGATGCTCGGCCAGCCGTCGTCGATGCTGATTCCGGAAGTCATCGGCGTGCGTGTCAGCGGCAAGCTCGCCGAAGGCGCCACTGCGACTGATCTGGTGCTGACTGTCACCGAGATGCTGCGCAAGCGCGGCGTGGTCGAGAAGTTCGTCGAATTCTTCGGCCCGGGCCTCGCCAATCTGTCGGCCTCGGATCGCAACACCATCGCCAACATGGGCCCGGAATACGGCGCCACCTGCGGCATCTTCCCGATCGACAACGAAACCCTGAACTACCTGCGCCTGACCGGCCGCAGCGACGAGCAGATCGCCATCGTCGAGGCCTACGCCAAGGCCCAGGGCATGTGGTGGACGCCGGACGCGCCGGAAGCGGAATACACCGACGTGCTGGCGCTCGATCTGTCGACGATCCTGCCCAGCCTCGCCGGCCCGAAGCGTCCGCAGGACCGTGTGTTGCTCACCGACATGAAGACCAACTTCCGCAAGGCTTTCGAAGCCGAGCAGAAGGCGCGTCCGTCGAAGGGCCCGGCCACGGTCACCGACCGTGGCGAGACTTATCAGTTGAAGGATGGCGCTGTCGTCATTGCCGCGATCACCTCCTGCACTAACACCTCGAACCCGAGCGTCCTGATCGGTGCCGGCCTGCTCGCCCGCAAGGCGCGCGCGCTGGGCCTGAAGAGCCAGCCCTGGGTCAAGACCTCGCTGGCGCCCGGCTCGAAAGCGGTCACCGAGTATCTGAAGAAAGCCGGCCTGATCGAAGATCTCGAATACCTCGGCTTCCACATCGTCGCCTACGGCTGCACCACCTGCATCGGCAACTCCGGTCCGCTGAACGAGCCGATCGGCAAGGCGATCCAGGACAACACGCTGAGCGTGTCGGCGGTGCTGTCCGGCAATCGCAACTTTGAAGGTCGTGTCCATCAGGACGTGCGGATGAACTACCTCGCCTCGCCGCCTCTGGTGGTCGCCTACGCGATTGCCGGTTCGACCGATCTCGATCTCACCAGCGAAGCGCTCGGCACCTCGAGCGAAGGCATGCCGGTGTTCCTCAAGGACATCTGGCCGAGCAACCAGGAAATCCAGGAAGCGGTCACCAAGGCGGTGACGGCCGATCTGTTCAAGGCCAGCTACGGCGAAGTGCTGAAGGGCGATGCCCGCTGGCAGGCGATCAAGATCGCAAAGTCGGAAACCTATCCCTGGGATGCCAAGAGCACCTACGTGCAGAACCCGCCGTACTTCACTGGCATGACCATGACGCCTCCGGGCATCCTGCCGATCAAGGGTGCGCGCGTTCTGGCCGTGCTCGGCGACTCGATCACCACCGATCACATCAGCCCGGCCGGTGACATCAAGAAGGACGGTCCGGCCGGCAAGTACCTGATGGAGCACGGCGTGCAGCGCGCCGACTTCAACAGCTTCGGCTCACGCCGCGGCAACCACGAAATCATGATGCGCGGCACCTTCGCCAACACCCGCATCAAGAACGCGATGACGCCGGGTGTCGAAGGTGGCGTCAGCCGTTACATCAATGGTTCCGCGGGCCCGGTCGAAGCGATCTACGACGTGGCGATGAAGTACGCCGCCAGCAGCACGCCGCTGGTGGTCCTCGCCGGCAAGGAATACGGCACCGGCTCGTCGCGTGACTGGGCGGCCAAGGGCACCATCCTGCTCGGCGTCAAGGCGGTGATCTCGGAAAGCTTCGAGCGCATCCACCGCGCCAACCTGGTCGGCATGGGCGTGCTGCCGCTGAACTTCGTCGACGGCCAGTCCGCGGTCTCGCTGGGTCTGGACGGCACCGAAGTGTTCGACTTCGACGGCCTCGTCGATGGCGCGACCTCGGTCACCGTCACTGCCAAGAAGGCCGACGGCAAGCTCACGAGCTTCACCGCCAAGGTCCGCATCAACACGACGGTGGAATGGTCGTACTACAAGCACGGCGGCGTGCTGCAGTACATGCTGAGACAGATGGCGGCGTAAGCGTTTGTCTGACTTCAGGATGTGATGAACAGGGCGGCGCGAGCCGCCCTTTTTTGTCTGCGGCCCGCATGCAGGACGCGGCTGCCGTGCCTTCACCTGACAGGAATTCTCCATGCGTCGGACCCGGTTCATCGCCATCCCGATTGTCCTGGCCATGCTCTTCCTGCGAGGCTGTGGTAGCTCCGGCGCGCCGCTTGCCCAATCCCCACCTCGCGCGGGCAAACTGTCGCTGATGCCGCACGCGACGACGCCGTAGCTCCGGGCACTGATCGAAGTATCCTTATCGTCACATCCACTTCATCGATGCCACGACGCTGCATCGTGCATCCTTCCCCTTGCTCATGAACGCTGCGTTGCCTGCTGACTCGAATCCCCAGTCGCTAGCCGATCCGGCGACCAAGAAGCTCAGAGCGCGAAAGCACAAGCACGCCGCGCGCAACGACCTGCGCCTGTCGACAAGCTACGAAGAATGGGCCGAGCAGGCCCGCGCGCTCGATGAACTCAGCGGCCGTGCGAAGTGGCGGGTTCGCGAGCCTTCGAATCTTTATGACCACGCGATGATCCGCGCCCGGCTCGATCAGCTGATCGCGCTGCGTGCCGCCGGTGACAGCCACGGTCTGGTGTTCGCGATCGAGGAAGGCGTGCACGGCAACCTCGGCGGCATGGGCAAGCCGGTGCTGCATACCAAGGCCTACTTCGGCACCAAGACGCTGATCAGCAACTTCGTCGATACCGTCTGCGACACCCTGCTGCACATCGAAAGCCTGCCCGAACACGAAGTGCCCGAGGCGGTGAAGCTCGATCTGTTCCGCCGCGCCAGCCATTGCTACGGCCGCTCGGCGCTGATGATGTCGAGCGGCGGCATGCTGATGTTCTTCCACTTCGGCGTCGCCAAGGCGTTGTTCGATGAAGGCGTGCTGCCGTCGGTGATCTCCGGCTCCAGCGCCGGCGCCATCGTCGCCGCTGTGATCGGCACCCGCAGCGACGACGAACTGCGCGGCTTCCTGACCCCGGAAAACATCTTCTTCGGCGAACCCTGGAGCCCGAACCTGCTGGAGCGCACCACGGGGCTGCGGCGCTTCTTCGGCGCCACCTCGTTCGATGCCACTTTCGATCGCCTGATTCCGGACCTGACCTTCCGCGAAGCCTTCGAGCGTTCGGGCCGCAACATCAGCATCTCGGTCAGTCCCTGCGAGCGGCATCAGAGCCCGCGCCTGCTCAACGCGATCACCTCGCCACATGTGCTGATCCGCTCGGCGGTGCGCGCGTCCTGCGCGGTGCCAGGCCTGTTCGAACCGGTGCAGTTGCTGGCGCGCGATGCCCAGGGCAACACCGTGCCGTATCTGAAAGCGCGCTGGATCGACGGCGTGTTCGCTGCCGATCTGCCGGCCAAGCAGCTGGCCCGTCTGTACGGCACCAATCACTACACGGTCAGCTACATCAACCCGGTGTTGATGCCGATGTTCCGCGATCACAAGCTCAAGCAGAACCATCTGCGGCCGCTGCTCGACATGATGAAAAGCTCCGCGCGTGGCGTGCTCAAATCCACCGACGTGATGCTCGGCAAATATCTGCCGACCTCGACCGCTGGCTCGGTCAACAAGATCGTTCACGATCTGCTGTCGCAGCAGTACACCGGCGACATCAACATCACGCCGGAACGCCGGCTGGTATCGCCGCTGAAGCTGGTGTCGCCGATGACCCATCGCGAGATCGGCGACATGCTGCTCGAAGGTCAGCGCCAGACCTGGCCGCGCATCGAGATGATCCGCCTGTCGTCGAAGATCAGCCGCACGCTGAGCGACATTCTTGCCCGCTACGAGCCGAGCCTGCAGGTGGCCGATGTCGCCGACTGAAGATCCCTATGCCGCGATGAAGGCCGCCCAGCGTGAGGGCTGGGGCCTGTTTGCGCCGATTGCGCCGTTCACCACGCCGGCTGCGGCGGCCCTGGTCCGTTACGCCGGCATCGCGGCTGGCGAGGCCGTGCTCGACGTCGCTTGCGGCACCGGCGTCGTGGCACTTACTGCGGCGCTGCGCGGAGCGACCGTCAAAGGTCTGGACCTTGCGCCGGCGTTGCTGGTCGATGCACGACGCAATGCGGCGATCGTCGACGCTGCGATCGATTTCACCGAAGGTGATGTCGAAGCGCTGCCCTACGCCGATGCGAGTTTCGACGTGGTGCTCAGCCAGTTCGGCCACATGTTCGCGCCGCGCCCGGAACGGGCGATCGCCGAGATGCTGCGCGTGCTGAAACCCGGTGGCCGCATCGCTTTCTCGACCTGGCCACCGGAACTGGTCATCGGGCGTCTGTTCGATCTGGTCGGCAGCTATCTGCCAGCCCCGCCCGGTGCTGCGGCACCGAGTAGCTGGGGCGAAACCTCGAACATCCGGCGCTGGCTCAGCTATGCGGTGAGCGGGATCGAATTTCACCGTGACGAAATGACCATCCCCGCGCTGAGCCCGCGCCATTACGGGGCCAACATGGAACACACGGCAGCGCCGTTCATCAAGGTGGTCCAGACCCTCGGCGATCAGCCGGAACGGCTTGCCGCCTTCCGTGCCGAAGTCGTCGCCATCGTCGAGAGCTACTTCGTCGATAACCGCGTACGTCAGTCCTACCTGATGACGCGGGCGAGCAAGCGCTGAGCGTCGCTCACTTCAGATAGTGCACGTACAGAGTCACGTTGCGCAGGTTCGGCTCGACACCAAGACCCGCTCCGCGTTGCACGGCAAAGCGCACCCCGGTTTCCTGCTGCAGCCGCTCGGCCAGATCCTTCGCCGCAGGCAGTGCCGGCGTTGCGTAGTAGAAGACGGTCGACTGCGTGGCGAACCAGCTGGGTCTGCTGTCGTAGCTCGCCGACACATTGCTGATCTGGTAGCCGCGCGCTTCGAGGGCAGCGTTGATCCGCTCGCGGACAGCGGCATCGAAACCGACGGTCTGGAAGCCGACGATGTAACGGCTGGCGGGCGGTGGCGGTGCCGCGGCGAGCACTTCCACGGGTGCCGCGGCAGCCGGACGATCGGCACTCGCGACCAGCTGCTCATTCGACAGCAGGCGCTCGTCGACCTTGGTCTGCACCGTCTGCACGTTCTCCGAAAGGGTTCGATTGCCCTGCTGCAGTTCGACGATCTGCGCCTTCAGCTGGCCATCGCCACCGACGATCTGCGTGCTGGCTTCGCCCAGCGTTTTCGCCAGCTCTTCGTTCTTGCGCTGCAGTTGGGAGATCGTCTCCTGCGCCTTCTGCAACGCGCTGTCGGTTTCGGTCAACGAGGCCTGCCATTTGAAGCCAGCAACATTGCCTTCCTTGAATCCCGCCGCCACCAACATCGCGTTGAACTGCATCGGGAACACCAGCAGCAGGACCGCGAGCAGGAACAGCGATCCGTCCCGCAGCAGCGCGACCAGGTCCTTGCCCAGCGAGATGATCGACGCTATGACGGTTGCGATCGAACGAGGTTTGGCGGGATCGTCAGCCACAGGTGCATGCTCCGATTTCACGCTGCGAGGGCAGCACATTTCCCTCATGCTCGTCGGTGGTGGACATCGATGCAACCGCATTCACTGATCTGCCTTCCACGCCTGCCCCTTCATCCACCCTTCACGCTCCGTAGACCATGAATCTCCCCTTTCGCCCTATCGCCTGTGCGCTGCTGACCGGTGCCTGCCTTGTCCTCTCGGCACCGAGCCACGCCGAGGCCAATCGCGATCAGCTCACGCTGTCGAACTGGCTGAAGTTCGTGCCGGCAGCCGGTGCCGCCGCGTACTCCACTTACCAGGGCGATTACCGGGGCCTGTTGCAACTGGGCACCGAAGTGGCAGTGACCGTCGCCGCGACGCAGGGACTCAAGGAAGCCTTCAAGAACGGCGACTGGGGCACGCGTCCCGATGGCGGCAGCAAATCGTTTCCGTCCGGTCACACCTCATTCGCCTGCTCGGGCGCGGCCTATCTCGGCGAGCGTTACGGCTGGCAGGAAGCGGCACCGGTGTATGCGATCTCGGCCTGGGTGGCGTACATCCGGGTCAACGAAGACAAGCACTACGTCCGCGATGTGGTCGCCGGCTGCGCGCTGGCCTGGGGCATCTCGAAGTTCGTCGTCAAACCCTATGTGCCGGCGCAGGTTGCAGTGACGCCGGTGATCGGGCCGGGACAGATCGGCCTGAACGTATCGGCAAACTGGTAAGGCTTCTTTCAGGCCGCGCCGACGCAGGCGATCGCTTCATCGCACCAGGCGATGGTGGTGCGCTCGGTGAGGATGCCCATGCGCAGGCCGAGGTAACGGCCACGCTTGCGGGCGTTGAGCACGGTCGGATCCGGGTAGTGCTCGGCCATGATCGATTCGTAGCGAGCAAGGCGTTCGATGTGCAGCGCCCGGCGTCGCCCCAGTTCCATCACCAAGGTGTCGCGGTTCGCGCCTTCCAGCGCGAACAGCTTGACCAGCAGTTCTTCCTTGAAGCTCGGTGGGCTGGTCGGCTCGGTCAGCCAGGCATCGAGCGCCTGCCGACCTTCGCTGGTCAGCTCGTAGACGATCCGGTTCGGCCGGTCGGCCTGTTCGATCGTCTCGCCACGCACCCACCCTGCCCGCGCCAGCTTGTGCAGCTCCTGGTAGATCTGCTGATGGCTGACCGGCCAGAAGAAGCCGACGGTCTGATCGAAGCGCTTGGCAAGGTCGTAACCCGAATGCGAGCGATCGAGCAGCGATACCAGGATGGCATGGGAAAGCGCCATGGCTTAGCTGCTCAGGCTGCCAGCAGACGCTGACGTGCCGCGTCGTACTCGCGCGCCAGACGGCCGACGAGATCGTCGACACTGCCGATAGCCTTCACCGCACCGATACCCTGGCCGCAGCCCCAGATGGTCTTCCAGGCCTTGGCGTCGGTATTGCCGCCGGAGCCGAAATCCATCTTGCTCGGATCGGATTCCGGCAGCTTGTCCGGGTCCAGGCCAGCGCTGATGATCGACGGCCGCAGATAGTTGCCGTGCACGCCGGTGAACAGATTGGAATAGACGATGTCGTCCGCACCGCAGTCGACGATGAACTGCTTGTAGCGCTCGTCGGCATTGGCCTCCTTGGTGGCGATGAACGCCGAGCCGATGTAGGCGAGATCAGCGCCCATCGCCAGCGCTGCGAGCACCGAGCTGCCGGTGGCGATCGAACCCGACAGCAGCAGCGGGCCATCGAACCATTCGCGAATTTCCTGGATCAGCGCGAACGGCGAGGTGGTGCCGGCGTGGCCACCGGCGCCGGCGGCGACCGCGATCAGACCGTCGGCGCCCTTCTCGATCGCTTTCTTCGCGAACTTGTTGTTGATGATGTCGTGCAGGGTGATGCCGCCGTAGGAGTGGATCGCGTCGTTCAGATCGGTGCGGGCACCGAGCGAAGTGATGACGATCGGCACCTTGTACTTCACACACATCTCGATGTCGTGGTCGAGGCGGTTGTTCGATTTATGGACGATCTGGTTGACCGCAAACGGCGCCGCCGGACGATCCGGATTCGCCTGGTTATGGCGATCGAGTTCTTCGGTGATCCGCTGCAGCCATTTGCCGAGTTCCTCCGCCGGCCGCGCATTGAGCGCCGGAAACGAGCCGACCACACCCGCCTTGCACTGCGCGATCACCAGATCCGGGTTCGAGATGATGAACAGCGGCGACGCCACGACCGGAATCCGGAGGCGGTTGCGAAGCAGGGCCGGCAGCGACATGTGGAGAACCTCGTCAATGAATGAGAGGCGTAGTTTATATGCGTGATTTTGCTTAAGCAATAATTTGCATAATAACGTCTGACCAGCTGTTTGCTGGCTTTGTAAAACTGACCGGGAAGTTGAAAAGAATACACATGTGCACAGCGATCCTGTCTCGTACAATGCGCTTGCCATCTGCGTGAACAGACATTAGGTTCCCGGCCCGAACCTCCCCCGGCATCGCCGGCATCGGCTACTGGGAGCGAGGCTTGCTCGGGCTCTAAGCTTCGCCCGTTGCGCCTTCTTGCCGTGCTTCCTTGTTCTGCAACGAGCCGCCGAGCGCTTTCCAGGGTGCATCGATACCCGTGCAGCCTTCTTCAACCCTCCGGAAACCGGCATCACTCATGAGCAAGCTTCCTCAGTCCTTGCATCAACCATCACATCGTCGGACCAGCCTCTTCATCTCGGGCTTGTTGACGGTCTTGCTGGCCGCCTGCGGTGCGGACAGCCGCCAGGCAGTTTCGGCAGGCTATGGCGCCAATCCCGATCTGCCGGCACCGAGCACCACCTTGCTGCCGACCGTCAATATCGCCACCGCGAAAGGCTGGCCGGAGGGCCGCACGCCGCGCGCTGCGCCCGGCTTCAAAGTGAACGCGTTCGCCAGCGGCCTGGACCATCCGCGCTGGCTGCTGGTACTGCCGAACGGTGACGTGCTGGTCGCTGAAACCAATGGCCCGAAGCGCCCGGACGACTCGACCGGCATCCGCGGCTGGGTGATGGAGAAAGTCATGAGCAAGGCCGGCGCCGGCACGCCAAGCGCCGATCGCATCAGTCTGCTGCGCGATACCGATACCGATGGTGATGGTGTGGCCGAAACCAAAAGTGCGCTGCTGACCGGGCTGCATTCACCGTTCGGCATGGCACTGGTCGGCAATCAACTGTTCGTGGCGAACACCGATGCCGTGGTCAGTTTCCCGTATGTCAGCGGCGAAACCACCCTCAATGGCAATGACGCGACCGTCGTCACGCCATTGCCGGCCGGGCCGATCAATCACCACTGGACCAAGAACCTGATCGCCAATGCCGAGGGCACCAAGCTCTACGTGACGGTGGGCTCTAACAGCAACGTCGCCGAGAACGGCATCGATGCTGAAACCGACCGCGCGGCAATCCTCGAGGTCGATATCGCCACCGGCGCCTACCGGGTGTTTGCCTCCGGCCTGCGCAATCCGAACGGCCTCGCCTGGCAGCCGGAAAGCGGCGCTCTGTGGACGGCAGTCAACGAGCGTGACGAGATCGGCAACGATCTGGTGCCGGAT
>NZ_JAHFRY010000034.1 GCF_023266035.1 Nevskia sp. | reverse complement strand
CTGGATCATCACGCTGATTCTCGTGCTGATCGGCCTGTCTACTCTGAAGGTGCGGTGATGGGTCAGTACGCCAATCAGTCCATCCTGGTCGTCGGCCTCGGCAAGAGCGGCAGCTCGACGGTGCGCTATCTGGCGCGCGAAGGCGCGACCTTGGCGCTCACCGATTCGCGGGCAACGCCTGCCGGTGTCGACGAACTGCTGAAGCTGGCTCCGGGCGCGGTGCTGAAGCTGGGCGCTTTCGCAGCGCCCGAGCCGCTGTCGCAGTTCGCATTCGCGGTGGTCTCGCCCGGTGTGCCGCTCGATGATCCGTTCATCGCGCAGCTGCGTGCCGCCAAAATCGAACTGATCGGCGACATCGAACTGTTCGCCCGTGCGGTCGGCGATACGCCGGTGATCGGCATCACCGGCTCGAACGGCAAGAGCACGGTCACCGAACTGGTCGGCGCGATGGCGCGCGAAGCCGGCGTCAATGTCGGCGTTGGCGGCAATCTCGGCACGCCGGCACTGGACCTGCTCGATGACGCTCGGCAGCTCTACGTGCTCGAACTGTCGAGCTTCCAGCTGGAAACCACCGAGACCCTGAAGCTGGCCGCGGCGACGGTGCTGAACATCTCGCCGGATCATCTCGACCGCCACGGTTCGATCGAGCGCTACACGGCCGCCAAGGCGCGCATCTACGCGCATGCGCAGACCGCCATCGTCAACCGCGATGACCGTTCCACGCACACCGGCGCACACACCGCGCGTCGGGTCGTCAGCTTCGGTCCGGATGCACCGGGCAAGGGCCACTACGGCCTGATCCAGCACGACGGCGAGCCCTGGGCCGCACGCGGCGACACGCCGCTGTTTCCGCTCGCCAGCCTGAAGATCGAAGGCCAGCACAACGCCGTCAATGCGCTCGCCGCGTTTGCGCTTGCCGAAGCGGCAGGCCTGAACGAGGTCGGCATCTTCGCTGCGCTGTTCAGCTTTCCGGGGCTGGCTCATCGCTGCGAATGGGTCGCCGATCTCGATGGCGTGTCCTGGATCAACGATTCCAAGGGCACCAATGTCGGCGCCACGCTGGCGGCATTGCAGGGTCTGCAGGGGCCACTGGTCTGGATCGCCGGCGGGCAGGGCAAGGGCCAGGATTTCTCCGCACTGCGCGCACCGCTGGCCGAAAAGGCTCGGGCCGCGATCCTGTTCGGACAGGATGCCGCCGCGATCCAGAAGGATCTCGGCGGCAGGATCGAGGTGAAGCGGGTCGATGACCTTGCGGCTGCTGTCGCCGAAGCGCGGTCCATTGCCCGTCATGGTGATCGCGTGCTGCTGTCGCCGGCTTGCGCGAGTCTCGATCAGTTCAAGAACTACGAAGAACGCGGCAGCCGCTTTCGCGAACTGGTCCGCGAACTGGCCCGCGAACGACTTCCGGGGCTCGTCGTATGAGCGCCACCCAGCAAGGCAATCTGCCGTTCGGCATTTCGCCGGCCCGCTACGGCCTCGATACCGGCCTGTGTCTGGCGGTGACGATCCTGATTTCCTGGGGTCTGGTGATGGTCGCTTCGGCCTCGGTCGCGGTGTCCGAGCGCATGGCTGATGCGTCGACCATGTACTACTTCCAGCGCCAGCTGATGTTCGTCGCCATGGGCATCAGCGCCGGTGCGCTGGCCTTCGTGGTGCCGATGAAATCCTGGGAACAGGTCGGGCCGCTGCTGCTGGCGCTGGCCCTGTTTCTGTTGGTGCTGGTATTGGTGCCGGGCATCGGCATCGTTCGCAACGGTGCACGGCGCTGGATCTCGATCGGCCCGTTCCTGCTGCAGGTTTCCGAGCCGGCGCGGCTGGCGGTGATCGTCTATCTGGCCGGCTACATCGTTCGCCGTCAGCTGCCGCTGCGCTCGACGACGATGGGCCTGATCGCGCCGTTCATTCCGCTGGCCATCGTCGGCGGTCTGCTGATTCTCGAACGCGATTTCGGCGCCACCGCGATCCTGATGGCGGTGGCCTTGCTGATGCTGTTCATCGGCGGCGCGCGGCTGCGCGACATGCTGCTGATCGGCGGTGGCGTCGCCGGCGTGCTGGCGATGCTCGCCGTTGCCGCACCGTATCGCGTGCGCCGTCTGCTGAGTTTCGCCAACCCGGACATGGGCGCCCGTGACGAGAATTTCCAGCTGGCCCAGTCGCTGATCGCGGTCGGTCGCGGCGAGTGGTTCGGCGTCGGCCTCGGCAACAGCCTGCAGAAGCTGCTGTACCTGCCCGAGATGCATACCGATTTCATCTTCGCGATCCTCGCCGAAGAGTTCGGCCTGTTCGGCGTGCTGGTGCTGATGGGCCTGTTCGCGACGGTGGTCTGGCGCGGCTTCGTCATCGGCCAGACGGCGGAACGGCTCAACAACCGCTTCAGCGCCTATCTCTGCTACGGCCTGTCCGGCTGGTTCGGTCTGCAGACCCTGATCAACCTCGGCGTCAACATGGGCGCCCTGCCGACCAAGGGCCTGACCCTGCCGTTCATGAGCTACGGCGGTTCGAGCCTGATCACCGTCTGCGTGATGGTGGCGCTGGTGCTGCGGGTCGATTACGAGAATCGCTTTCTGCAGGCCGGGCATCCGGGACTGGGCCGCAACAACGGCAAGGTCGAGCCGACCCATCTGCGCCGCAACAGCAGTGGCACCGCGCGCCGCGATCAGGACGGCAAGGGCTTGTTCGCGTTCTTCCGCCGGAGAACGGGCTCATGAAAATCATGATCTGCGCCGGAGGAACCGGCGGCCACGTCTATCCGGCTCTCGCCGTCGCCAAGGTGTTGATGCATCGCGGCCATGAAGTGGTGTGGATGGGCACGCCGGACAGCTTCGAAGCGCGCGTGGTCCCGCAGCACGGCATCGTCATGGAACTGGTGCGGGTCAAGGGTCTGCGCGGCAAGGGCGTGATCAAGCTGCTGACCGCGCCGCTGACCCTGGCGCGGGCGATGCTCGATGCCATCAAGGTGCTGCGCAGAGTGCAGCCGAACATGGTGCTCGGCATGGGCGGATTTGCCGCCGGCCCCGGCGGGCTCGCGGCCTGGCTTTCGGGTAAGCCGCTGGTGATCCACGAGCAGAACGCCGCGCCGGGACTGACCAATCGCCTGCTGGCGCGGATCGCGTCGAAGGTGCTGCAGGCGTTCCCGGACACTTTCGAAAAGCTCGGTTTCAAGGACGCGATCACGGTCGGCAACCCGGTGCGTACCGGCTTCGTCGAACTGGCGTCGCCGGCCGCTCGATTGATTGCGCACGATGTGGTGCCGCGCCTGCTGGTGCTCGGCGGCAGTCAGGGCGCGCGGGCACTGAACGAATTGGTGCCGGCCGCACTGGCGCTGCTGCCGGAAGGCCCGCGTCCTCAGGTCCGCCATCAGGCCGGCCGGACGCTGGACATCGCCAAGGCGGCTTACGCCAAGGCCGGTGTCGATGGTGACGTGACCGCCTTCATCGACGACATGCCCGCTGCCTACGACTGGGCCGATCTGGTGATCTGCCGCTCCGGCGCCTCGACGATCGCCGAACTCGCCGCTGCCGGCAGCGCTGCGCTGCTGGTGCCGTTTCCGCATGCGGTCGACGATCATCAGACGCGCAACGGCGAATATCTGGTGCATGCCGGTGCTGCGCAGATGATCGCGGAAGCCGAACTCTGCCCGCTGCATCTGGCCGAAACGCTGCATGCGCTGCTCGGCGATCGTGTCCGCCTGGTCGCGATGGCGACGGCTGCGCGCACCGCTGCCTGGGGCGCGGCCGATGAGCGCATTGCCGATCTGTGCCTCGCTGCTGGAGCCGCCAAATGAGCACGCTCGGCACTCAACCGATGAGGCGCATCCGGCGTATCCACCTGCTTGGCATCGGCGGCTCCGGCATGGCCGGCATCGCCGAAGTGCTGCTCAACCTCGGCTATCAGGTTTCCGGTTCGGACCTGAAGGAAAGTGCCGCGACCAAGCGTCTGATCTCGTTCGGCGCGGTGATCGCCTACGGCCATGACGCGGCGCGAGTCGACACCGTCGACGTGGTGGTGATCTCGACGGCGATCAAGGCCGACAACCCGGAACTGGTCGCCGCACGTGCGGCGCGCATTCCGGTGGTTCGCCGCGCCGAAATGCTCGCCGAGCTGATGCGCTTCCGCTACGGCGTCGCCGTCGCCGGCACCCACGGCAAGACCACCACCACCAGCCTGGTCGCCAGCGTGCTTGCCGAAGGCGGCCTCGATCCGACCTATGTGATCGGCGGCAAGCTGAAGAGCGCCGGCACCAACGCCAAGCTCGGCGGCGGCACCTATCTGGTCGCCGAAGCCGACGAGAGCGATGCCAGCTTCCTGCATCTGACGCCGATGATCGCGATCGTCACCAACATCGACGCCGATCACCTGGAAACCTACGGCGGCGACTTCCGCCGGCTGCGCGCCACCTTCATCGAATTCCTGCAGCGCCTGCCGTTCTACGGCCTCGCCGTGCTCTGCGCCGACGACGCCGAAGTGCGCGACATCATCGAAGAGATCGGCCGCCCGGTGCTGACCTATGGCATCGACGAACCTGCCGATCTGCGCGCCGCCAACATCCGCTTCGAAGCCAGCGGCGCGCACTTCGATGTGGTGCTCGCCGATGGCTCGATCGAGCCGATGCACCTGAATCTGCCCGGCCGACACAACGTGCTGAATGCGCTGGCCGCGATCGCCGTGGCGCGCGAACTCGGCGTCAGCTTCGACGCGATGCGCAAGGCGCTGTCCGAATTCGAAGGCGTCGGCCGCCGCTGCGAATCGCATGGCGACTGGACCGTCGGCGACGCCACCGTGCGCCTGGTCGACGACTACGGCCATCACCCGCGCGAGCTGAAGGTGACCTTCGACGCGATTCGCGGTGCCTATCCGGGCCGCCGTCTGGTGGTCGCCTTCCAGCCGCACCGCTACAGCCGCACGCGCGATCTGTTCGACGATTTCTGCGCCGTGCTGACCGAGACCGATGCCCTGCTGCTGACCGAGGTTTACGCCGCTGGCGAAGCACCGCTGCCGGACGCCGATGGCCGTGCGCTGGCGCGCGGCATCCGGGCGCGCGGCAAGGTCGAGCCGGTATTCGTTCGCACCGTTGCCGAAGCGCCGGACGCGCTGGCCTCGATGCTTCATGACGGCGATGTGCTGCTGACTGTGGGCGCCGGTGACATCGGTGGTCTGGCCGGCTTGCTGACGCAGACTTGGATCGGAGCAGCCTCGTGATGAGAGAGCCCAGCCCAATCCAGATTCGCGGCCTGCTGCATGCCGGCGAGCCGCTGTCGCGGCATACCAGCTGGCGGGTCGGCGGGCCGGCCGATCGTTATTTCGAGCCGGCCGATCGCGCCGATCTCGTCGCGTTCGTCCGCGCGTTGCCGGCGAACGAGCCGGTGCTCTGGCTCGGCCTCGGCTCGAACTTGCTGGTGCGCGATGGTGGCTTCCGCGGCACGGTGATCGCGCTGCATGGCGCGCTCGATGAACTGGCACGCGACGAAGCCGGACAGGTCTACGCCGAAGCCGGCGTGCACTGCGCGCGGCTGGCGAAGTTCGCCGAGCGCCAGCAGCTGGCCGGGCTCGGCTACATGGCCGGCATTCCCGGTACCGTCGGCGGCGCGCTGGCGATGAATGCCGGCGCCTGGGGCGGCGAGACCTGGCCGACGGTCACTGAAGTGGACGTGCTGATGCGTGATGGCAGCATCGTGTCGCTACCGCCGTCGGCTTTTGAAATCGGCTATCGCAGCGTGGTGCCGCCGGCCGATTTCCTCGGCTTCCTGGCCGCGCGTTTCAAGGTGACCGCCGACGCCGATGGCCGCTATGCCGCGGCGACCCGCGACTCGCTGGCCCAGCGCAAGGCGACGCAGCCGGTCGGCAAGCCGAGCGCCGGCAGCACCTTCCGCAATCCGCCCGGCGATCACGCCGCACGGCTGATCGAAAGCTGCGGCCTGAAGAACCATCGCATTGGCGGCGCGCATGTTTCGCAGCAGCACGCCAATTTCATCCTGACCGAGGAAGGCGCTTGCGCCGCCGACGTCGAAGCCCTGATCGAGCACGTCCGCACCACCGTGAAGCTGAAAACCGGCATTGAGTTGCATCCCGAAGTTCGCGTCGTCGGGGAGAACATCGATGCGTAAGCGCACCAGTAATCCGAAGGACTTCGGCAAGGTCGCCGTGCTGATGGGCGGCTGGTCAGCAGAAAGACAGGTCTCGCTGTGGTCCGGCGAAGGCGTGCTTGCGGCCTTGAAGCGTCGGGGCATCGATGCGATCGGGGTCGATGCCGATCGTGAAGCGCTGCTGACCCTGCCGAAGCTCGGTGTCGATCGCGCCTTCAGCGTGCTGCACGGCACCGGCGGCGAAGACGGCACCGTGCAGGCGGTGCTCGATCTGCACGGCATTCCGTATCCGGGTTCCGGCGTGCTGGCTTCGGCGCTGGCGATGGACAAGCTGCGCACCAAACGGATCTGGAAGGCCGAGCGCCTGCCGACGCCGGACTGGCGGATTCTCGACAGCGTTGCCGATGCCCATGCCGCGGCCGAACGTTTCGGCTATCCGTTCATCATCAAGCCGGCGGCCGATGGTTCGTCGGTTGGCGTGTCGAAGGTCAAGGAAAAGGGGCAGGTCGAGGCCGCGTATATCGACGCACTCGGCGACGGCCGCGTGGTGATGGCCGAGGCGTTCATCGCCGGCGGCGAATACACCTGCGCGATGCTCGATGGCGAACCGCTGCCGGTGATCCGCATCGAGCCGGCCGGCGAGTTCTACGACTACCACTCGAAGTACATCTCCGACGACACCCGCTACATCTGCCCGACCGATCTGGTGCCGACCCACGAGCAGGAACTGCAGGCGATCTGCGCCCAGGCTTTCGAAGCGATCGGCGGCCGCGGCTGGGGGCGGGTCGATTTCATGATGGACGCCCACGGCGCGCCCTGGCTGCTCGAAGTGAACACCCTGCCGGGCATGACTTCGCACAGCCTGGTGCCGATGGCTGCCCGCGCCGTCGGCATGGATTACGACGCCCTCTGCTGGGCCATTCTCGAAACCACGCTGCACGATGATGGAGGCGCCGCCTGATGAGCGCGACCAGCCTGCGTTCGCCGTCGATCGCAACCCCGACCCTGCCACGCCCGGTGCTCGGCATACTGGCGACGGCCGCCACCGCGGCGCTGCTGATGCTGCTGTGGACGATGATCGCGCCGCTGGTCAATCGACCGGTGTCGGCGCTGCGGGTCGATGGCCAGTTGAACCGGCTGCGCCCGGTCGACATCGCCATCGCGGTGGATGCCGGACTCAACCTGCGCCTGTTCGATGCTGATCTCGAAACCTTGCGCGAGCACGTCGAAGCGCTGCCTTGGGTCGCTTCTGCACGGGTCAGCCGGGTGTGGCCGGACGTGCTGGCAGTGAAGGTGGTCGAGCGTGTGCCTTACGCGCGCTGGGGCGAGGGCCGGATGATCGACAGCAACAGTCAGATCTTCACGCCGAGCGCCGACGAGATTCCGCAGAGCCTGCCGCTGCTGTCAGCCCCTCCCGGCCATGAAGCCGAGGCCGCCGCGGTGTTCGACGACCTGCGCCTGCGTCTGTCCGGCAGCGCCTTCGCGCCGAGCGGCCTGGCGCTGGATGCGCGCGGTAAATGGCGGATGAGCAATGCCGTCGGCATCGAACTGCGCCTGGGTCAGGGCGATCCGCGCGAACGTCTGCCACTGATTCTCGGCGCGGTCAGCACGACCTTGGGCCATCAGCTGGAGAAGGTCGCCTACATCGACCTTCGTTATTCAAATGGATTTTCGGTGGGCTGGAAGGATGGCATCGCGCCACCAACCGGCGGCCGTGCACCCACCGTGAGCAGGAAGCCATGAACAAGAACAGAAAGCCGGAATATCTCGTCAGCCTCGATGTCGGCACCTCCAAGGTCGCCGCGATGATCGGTGAAGTGGGCGCCAACGGTGTCGTCCAGGTGGTCGGCCTCGGCGTGGCGCCGACGCGCGGCCTGAAGAAGGGCGTGGTGATCAATATCGACAACACCGTCGATTCGATCCGCCGTGCCGTCGAAGCCGCCGAACTGATGGCCAACTGCCGCGTTCGCGCGGCACACGTCGGCATCACCGGCACTCATATCCGCAGCCTGAATTCGGTCGGCGTGGTGCCGATCCGCCATCGTGAAATCACCGCGCGCGATGTCGATGCGGTGATCGAAGCGGCAAGCGCGATGGCGATTCCGGCCGATCAGCAGATTCTTCACGTGGTGCCTCAGGAATACGTGGTCGACGGCCAGGAAGGCATCCAGGACCCGATCGGCATGAGCGGCGTGCGCCTGGAAGCCAAGGTGCATATGGTCACCGGCACCTTGTCCGCCGCGCAGAACCTCTACAAATGCGTCGAGCGCTGCGGCCTGACCGTCGAGCGTCTGGTGTTGCAGCACCTGGCTTCGGCCGATGCGGTGCTGTCGGCGGACGAGCGCGACCTGGGCATCTGCCTCGTCGATATCGGTGGCGGCACCTGCGACATCGCGGTGTTCAAGGGCGGTTCGATTCGCCACACGGCGGTGATCCCGATCGCCGGCGATCTGGTCACCAGCGATATCGCGGTGGCCTTCCGCACGCCGGCCCAGCATGCCGAAGCGATCAAGCTGAAGTACGGCTGCGCGCTGCCCGAGTTGGTGGCGCACGACGCGCCGATCGACGTGCCGGGCGTCGGCGAATCGCCGACCCGGCATCTGTCGCGGCAGATGCTGGCCGAGGTGATGCGGCCGCGCTTCGAGGAACTGTTCCGCTACGTGCGCAAGGAGCTGCACCGCGCCGACGTCTACGAGCTGGTCGCCGGCGGCGTGGTGCTCACCGGTGGCGTGGCGCAGACGCCGGGAATTCTCGAGCTGGCCGAGGAAGTGCTGGAAGTCGGCGTGCGCCTCGGCCTGCCGCAGGACGTGGCCGGCATCGAGGAAGTTTCGCGCTCGCCGGCCTATTCGACCGGCGTCGGCCTGCTGTTGTTCGCGCGCCAGCAGCGCCCGATCGGCAGCAGCAGCGGCATGCGCCGTCTCGGCGGCAGCGATGCCGGCCAGCTGATCAGCCGGATGAAGGGCTGGTTCAAGGGGAATCTCTAATGGATTCGAGCCGGATTGTTTGCGCGATCCGGCCTGAGCGGTGCGGTGGAAAAGTGGCAGAAGCGGCAGAAAAACCAACAGTAAATCAGTAGCGAATGACGATTTGACGGGCGGCGGTAGAAACAAGGCTTCATGCGCGGTTCCAGCGTGGCAACATTGACGAATGACGGAGAAAAACATGGGCGGAAGCAAGCAATCCAACGAGCTGTATGAACTGGTCGACGGCGTTACGCCGCGCGCGGTTATCCGCGTCATCGGTGTCGGCGGCGGCGGCTGTAACACGGTCAACCAGATGGCGGCGGCAAACATCGACGGCGTCGAGTTCATCGTCGCCAACACCGATCGGGATCATCTCGAGAAGTGCCGGCCGACTCTGCAGCTGCAGATCGGTGCGGAAGTGACGCGCGGTCTCGGCGCCGGCTCCAATCCGAAGGTGGGCCGCGAGGCTGCCGAGGAAGATCGCGACCGCATTCGCGAAATGCTGGAAGGCACCGATCTGCTGTTCATCACCGCCGGCATGGGTGGTGGTACCGGCACCGGCGCGGCACCGGTGATCGCCGAGATCGCACGCGAACTCGGCATCCTGACCGTGGCCGTGGTCACCAAGCCGTTCCCGCATGAAGGCAAGAAGCGCATGGCGATCGCGCAGGAAGGCATCCTGCAGCTGCAGCAGCATGTCGACTCGCTGATCATGATTCCGAACGAGAAGCTGCGTCTGGTGCTCGGCGGCGCGGTCACCTTGCTGTCCGGTTTCAAGGCTGCCAACGACGTGCTGCAGAACGCGGTGCAGGGCATTTCCGACCTGATCACCCGTCCGGGCATGATGAATGTCGATTTCGCCGACGTGAAGACGGTGATGACCAATCGCGGCATGGCGATGATGGGCCTCGGCTCTGCCAGCGGCGAAGACCGTGCCCGCAAGGCCGTCGAAGCCGCGCTGTCCAGCCCGCTGCTCGACGATCTGGAACTGACCGGCGCTCGCGGCATCCTGGTCAATATCACCAGCGACGAGTCGCTGACCCTCGACGAGCTGGAGCTGATCAACGATCGCATCGGTGAGATCGCGTCCAACGAAGCCGACATCAAGTGCGGCACCTCGTTCGACCCGACCCTGGGCGGCGAACTGCGCGTCACCGTCGTTGCCACCGGCCTCGAAGGTTCGCGTGTTGCTCTCAAGGCGGTGCCGCAGGAACAGCTTTCGACCCGTCTGCGCGCCAGTGGCGCACCGCTCGGTACGGAAGGTCTCGGTAGCCGTGGTGGTGTGGTGACCGCGCTGCGTCAGCCGTCCGAGCCGAGCTGGGCGCCGCGCCTGCACGAATCGACGCATGCCGCGCCGGTGCGCAATGCGCGTCCGAGCGTCAATCCGGCGTTTGCGGCGCTCGATTACAACGAGGAAATGCTCGACATTCCAGCCTTCCTGCGCGCGCAGGCGGACTGATAGGTAGATCAACGCAAGGCTGGCCCTTCGCCCGGTCAGCCTGTGTCATCGTCGCTGAAAGGCGGCGTGCGACCTTCGCCCAGTCGCGCGCCGTACTGCCTTCGTCGCCGTCATTTGCTGCCGCCCCAGCGGCCTGACGAGCACATAAATGCTGCACTGCAATAGTGGCCGGAACTCGGTGGTAAAATTCCGGTCAGAGCAGCAATCCTTTTCCGACCCGCGACTTACGCGGGCGCCCCATCCGGACTCCGTCGATGATCCGCCAACGTACCCTTCGCTCAGCCGTCCGCGTCAGCGGCATCGGCTTGCACAGCGGTCAGAAGGTTTACATGGCGCTGCTGCCGGCGGCGCCGGACAGCGGCATCCTGTTTCGTCGTACCGATCTCGATCCGCCGCGTGAAGTCCGCGCCACGGCGCAGGGCATCGGCGAAACTACACTTTCATCGAATCTGATCGAGGATGGCGTCAAGGTCGCCACCGTCGAGCATCTGATGTCCTCGCTCGCAGGCTTGGGCATCGACAACTGTCTGGTCGAGTTGTCGGCCGCCGAAGTGCCGATCATGGACGGCAGCGCCAGCCCGTTCGTGTTCCTGATGCAGTCGGCCGGCATCGTCGAACAGGACGCACCGAAACGCTTCATCCGTCTGAAATCGCCGGTGCAGGTCAGCGATGGCGACAAGTGGGCGCGGCTGGAGCCATACAACGGCTTTCGCCTGACCTTCAATATCGAGTTCGATCACCCGCTGATCAATTCGACGGCTCAGAGCGCATCGGTGGAGTTCTCGACCGGTGCCTACATCCGCGAAGTCAGCCGGGCGCGCACCTTCGGTTTCATGCGCGAGTTCGAGTTCCTGCGTTCGCGCCGTCTGGCGCTGGGCGCCAGCCTCGAGAATGCGGTGGCGGTCGACGAGTTCCGGGTGCTGAACCAGGATGGCCTGCGCTACGACGACGAATTCGTCCGTCATAAGATCCTCGATGCCGTCGGCGACCTTTATCTGCTGGGGCGTCCCTTGCTGGCCAGCTACACCGCGTTCAAGTCCGGACATGCCTTGAACAACAAGCTGGCGCGCGCCTTGCTTGCCCAGCCGGCAGCGTGGGAAGAAGTGATTTTCGACGACGTTGGCGACAAGGCGAGCGGTTTTTACGGTAGTTCGAGTCCCGTTCTCGCCTGAAGCCCGCTTGCACCGGTTGTCATACGGCGCTTAGACTCGGCCCAACCTTCATCCCTGTGATGCGGGTCGCATCTTGATTTCAAGATTCAAGGAAGGGTTGCCAAGGCCGTTGCGCAGGAGCTGAAGCATTTCTTGCTGGCGGTAACGGAGTTGGGTGTGAGCAGCGGCCGAGTCGACATAAACGACCACCACGCCCTCCCGTTCATTGGCAATACGCAGGGAACTCGCCAGCGGCTCGCGCGCCCAGTCACGAAGCATCTTCTGGATGCCTTCAAGACGGCTCGCCTGTCTCAGCAGGCCCTGTACCGGAGAGTCAGGATGGACCAGGTGTGCGCCTAGGCGGTCATCGTCAGCGTGCATGGGATGGTTTGCCGCCGTAATCGTGGGTGAAGCGTTGCATGGATATTATCGTCGTAAGCCACAGCCAGGGCCGAACCTGGCGACTGCGCCTGGAAGCGCGTCGTGTTTGGGGTTGGCTGCCACTGGCGGCCGTGGTGATCGGAGTGCTGGGCCTGACCTTCGTCGCCGGCATGAATCTGCAATCCGATCGCGGCCTGCTGCCGAAGCGCATCGCCGGTGTCTGGGGTGCCGAGTTCTCCCAGCAGCGTGATGAGCTGGCGCAGGTCAAGGCCAAGGCCGAGGAAGATGCCAGGGCGCTGGCGCGCCGCATCGCCCAGTTGCAGGCGCACGTGATCCGGCTCGATGCCGCCGGCACGCGGATGACCCAGATCGCCAACATCGATCCTTCCGAATTCAGTTTTGACCGCCCGCCCGCCGTCGGCGGCCCGGAAACCGAGGCTTTCGGTACGCCGGCAGTGCTCGAAGACGTGATCGGCTCGCTCGATCGCCTGCAGAAAACCCTCGGCGACCGCGAACGGCAGATGCGCGTGCTGGAAGATCTGCTGCTCGCCAGCCGCCTAGAGCGCGAGGTCAAGCCCTCCGGCTGGCCGATCGATTCCGGCTACATCACTTCCGGTTACGGCAGCCGCACCGATCCGTTCACCGGCTTGCGGACCACGCATCCGGGCATCGATTTCGCAGCCGCCGAAGGCTCGCAGGTTCACGCCGTGGCCAGCGGCATCGTCACCGAAGCGGCAACCGCGAACGGCTACGGCCAGCTGATCGAGATCAATCACGGCAACGGTTATCGCACCCGCTACGGCCACAACTCGAAGCTGCTGGTGAAGATCGGCGATCGCGTGCTCAAGGGTCAGCCGATCGCGCTGATCGGTTCGACCGGCCGCTCGACCGGCCCGCATGTGCACTTCGAACTGGTCATGAACGGCAACGTCGTCAACCCGGGCCAGTACCTCGACGCAACGCGCTGATCGGTAGAAACCCGCAGGAAATGGGGCGCTGCTATTGAAAGCCGCCCCGTCGCGCCAATGCTTCGCAGGGCTGACTGTCATCGCCCTGACCGTTGCATCCCGGACGATCGCAGTCAGCCCCTGAGGCATAATTGCTGCCCTGTCCGCCCCGGACGGGTCCAGGCTCGTGCCGTTTCCAGACTACGGAATCCATGTTCAACAATTTTCTGGCGCGCATCTTCGGCAGCCGCAATCAACGCAACGTCAGTCGTCTGTCCAGCGTCGTCAGCGCCGTCAACGCGCTGGAGCCGAAGTACCAGGCGATGTCCGATGAAGAGCTGAGCCAGCAGACCGTCGTGCTGCGCGAACGGCTGGCGAAAGGCGAAACGCTCGATCAGCTGCGTGCCGACGCCTTTGCCGTGGTCCGCGAAGCCGGCCGCCGCGTGATGAACATGCGGCACTTCGATGTGCAGCTGATCGGCGGCGCCGCGCTGCACGAAGGCAAGATCGCCGAAATGCGCACCGGCGAAGGCAAGACCCTGGTCGCGACCTTGCCGACCTATCTCAATGCACTGAGCGGCAAGGGCGTGCACGTGGTCACCGTCAACGACTATCTCGCCCGGCGCGATTCCGAGTGGATGGGCCGCATCTTCCGCTTCCTCGGCATGAGCGTCGGCGTCGTCGTCTCCGGTCAGGAGAATGAAGAGAAGCGCGCTGCCTACCAGGCCGATATCACCTACGGCCAGAACAACGAATTCGGCTTCGACTACCTGCGCGACAACATGGCTTTCTCGCTCGACGAGAAAGTGCAGCGCGGCCTGAACTACGCGGTGATCGACGAAGTCGATTCGATCCTGATCGACGAAGCGCGCACGCCGCTGATCATCTCCGGCCCGACCGACGATGATCCCGAGCTGTGGCGCAAGCTCAATGTGCTGATCCCGAAGCTGACCCGGCAGAAGACCGAGGAAGATCTGGAAGGCGATTTCCACGTCGACGAGAAGGGCAAGCAGGTGCATCTGTCCGAACTCGGACACGAGCGCATGGAAGACCTGCTGCGTGAAGCAGGCCTGCTCGGTGAGGACGAAAGCCTGTACGACGCCAGCCGTATCGTGCTCGTTCATCATCTGAACGCGTTGCTGCGCGCGCACCAGCTGTACAAGAAGGACGTCGAGTACATCGTCCGCGGCAATCAGGTGATCATCATCGATGAGTTCACCGGCCGCATGATGTCCGGCCGGCGCTGGTCGGACGGCCTGCATCAGGCCGTCGAAGCCAAGGAAGGCGTGGCGATCCAGCAGGAAAGCCAGACGCTGGCCTCGATCACCTTCCAGAACTATTTCAGGCTCTATTCGAAGCTGTCCGGCATGACCGGCACCGCCGATACCGAAGCCTTCGAATTCCAGAACATCTACAACCTCGAAGTCATCGTCATCCCGACCAATCGGGCGATGGTGCGCGATGACCGCGGCGATCTGATCTACATCAGCGCCAAGGGCAAGTTCGATGCGGTGATCAAGGACATCGAAGAGGTTCATGCCAAGCGCCAACCGATCCTGGTCGGCACCGCGAGCATCGAGACTTCCGAGCTGCTGGCGAACCTGCTGACCCAGAAGGGTATCGTCCACGAAGTGCTCAATGCCAAGCAGCACGAGCGCGAAGCCGAGATCGTCGCCCAGGCCGGGCGCCCCGGTGCGGTGACCATCGCCACCAACATGGCCGGCCGCGGTACCGACATCGTGCTCGGCGGTTCGCTGGAAGCTGAACTGCATGCGATTCCGGAAGACGACCTGGCCACCCGGGAAGCCGCCAAGGCGGCGTGGAAGGAGCGCCATGCGGCGGTCGTCGCCAGCGGCGGTCTGTATGTGATCGGTTCCGAGCGCCACGAATCCCGCCGCATCGACAACCAGCTGCGTGGCCGTTCCGGCCGTCAGGGCGATCCGGGTGCCACCCGTTTCTATCTGTCGCTCGATGACACGCTGATGCGTATCTTCGCGCCGCCGTCGATGCGTGGCCTACTGCAGCGGCTCGGCATGCAGGAAGGCGAAGCGCTGGAAGCGAAGATGGTGACGCGCTCGATCGAGACCGCGCAGCGCAAGGTGGAAGCGCACAATTTCGACATCCGCAAGAACCTGCTCGAGTACGACAACGTCGCCAACGATCAGCGCAAGGCGATCTACGAGCTGCGCGACGAGCTGATGGGCGCCGCGGTCGTGACGCCGATGATCGACGACATCCGCGCCGACGTGGTCACCGCCGTGGTCGCCGTGCACGTGCCGCCGCAGAGCCCCGAGGAGATGTGGAACCTCGAAGCGCTGGAAGAAGCGCTGCGCAAGGATTTCGGCACCATGCTGCCGATCCGCCAGTGGGCCGAGGAAGACCCGCAGCTCGACGACCGCAAGATCAAGGAACGGATCGGCGAGATTCTGTCGACGACCTACGCCGACAAGAAGGCGAAGATCGGCGGCACCGTGCTGGAGTCTTTCGAGCGCGAAACCCTGCTGCGCGTGCTCGATACCTTCTGGCGCGAGCATCTCGCGGCGATGGACTACCTGCGGCTCGGCATCCATCTGCGCGGTTATGCGCAGAAGGACCCGAAGCAGGAGTACAAGCGCGAAGCGTTCACCATGTTCAACGACATGCTGGCGCGCTTCAAACATGAAGTGGTGTCGCGCCTCGCCCGCATCCAGATCCTCACCGAGGACGAGGTGCATGCGCTTGAAGAAGCGCGCCGCGCCGCCGCGCCGCCGATGGAGTTCCAGCATGCCGATGCCCAGTCGGTGATCGAGCAGCCGGATGTCGTGGCGGTCGAACCCATCGGCGAAGGCCGAAGCCTGAGCGCGCCGACTTCCGTCGACCGTCCGGAAGCCTTCGTCCGCGACATGCCGAAAGTCGGCCGCAACGATCCTTGTCCCTGCGGCTCGGGCAAGAAGTTCAAGCAGTGCCACGGGGCGCTGGTCTGAAGAAGCAGTGGTCAGTGACCAGTTTCAGACGTCGCTTTGCTTTTGACCGACCACTAACCACCAGCCACTAGCCACTGCTTCCACCATGGCCGTCAATCTGAATGAACCGGGACCGCTGACGCCGATCGCCGGTGCCCGCCTGGGTTCCGCCGAAGCGGCGATCAAGAAGCCGGGCCGGCAGGATCTGCTGATCATCGAACTGGCGCCGGGCACTCGCGCCGCCGGCATGTTCACGCAGAACGCGTTCTGCGCGGCTCCGGTGCAGGTCTGCCGCGAGCGGCTGGCGGTCAGTCAGAACATCCGTGCGCTGCTGATCAATGCGGGCAACGCCAATGCCGCGACCGGTACTCAAGGGCTCGCCAATGCGCGTGAAACCGCTGCTGCGGTGGCTGCCGCGATCGGTTGCGAGCCGTCCCAGGTGCTGCCGTTCTCGACCGGTGTGATCGGCCAGCAACTGCCGGTGTCGCGGATGATCGAGGCGATCCCGAAGGCCGCCGCGAATCTACAGGCCGACGGCTGGAACGCTGCCGCCCGCACGATCATGACCACCGACACGATCCCGAAAGGCGCGACCCGCACCGTCGCGACCTCGCAGGGGCCGGTCACGGTCACCGGTATCGCCAAGGGCGTCGGCATGATCTATCCGAACATGGCGACGCTGCTGGCCTATATCGGCACCGATGCGCGGCTGACGGCCGAAGCGACGCAGAGCTTGATCCAGCACGCGGTCGCAGCCTCGTTCAACAGCGCGACCGTCGACGGTGATACGTCGACCAACGATTCCTGTGTGCTGTTCGCGACGGCGCAGGTCGGCAGCAGCGATGTCGATACCGGCCACGCCGATTACCCGCAGATCGCGGCAGCGGTCACCGAGGTCTGCATCGAACTCGCCCAGGCGATCGTCCGCGATGGCGAAGGCGCGACGCGCTTCATCACCGTCGATGTCGAAGGCGGCGGCACGGTCGACGAGGCGCGGCTGGTGGCGTATTCGATCGCCCATTCGCCGCTGGTCAAGACCGCGATGTTCGCCGGCGACGCGAACTGGGGCCGGCTGGCGATGGCGATCGGCAAGGCCGGCGTACCCGGCCTCGATCCGGGCAAGGTCGATCTCTGGCTGGACGACGTGCGCCTGCTCGACGGCGGCGAACCGCATCCCTCGTACCGCGAGGAACTCGGCTCGGCCGTGGTCGCCAAGCCGGAGTTCACGATCAGAGTTGGCCTCGGTCGCGGCACCGCGAAGACCCGGGTCTGGACCTGCGACTTCAGCTACGACTACGTCAAGATCAACGCTGAATATCGAACGTGATGACGCAGTGATTCGTGATCAGTGGCTAGTGGCCAGTAAAGGCGACGCGATGCCTTACGGGCCACTGATCACAAGTCACTGACCACTGCTTCTACGCCAGCACTTCGGCCAGGAAGTCCTGCATCGACTTCATCGACCGCGCTTCGGCCAGCGCGTCATGCGCCGCGACGCCGGGCATGTTCGCCCCCGGCATCGAGAACGCATGCAGGGTCTTGCCGTAGACGTGCAGCTGCCAGTCGTTGCCGGCGGCGTTGAACTCGTCGCGGAAGGCAATCACGTCCTCGAACGGTGCCAGCGGATCGGCATCGCCGTGCAGCAGCAGCGCCTTGGCGGTGATCTTGTTCGGTGGCAGGCCGTTGCCCTTCAGCAGGCCATGGAAGCTGACCACGCCGCGCACGTCGGCACCGCTGCGGGCCAGATCGAGCACGCACAGGCCGCCGAAGCAGAAGCCGATCGCGGCGATCCGCGTGGCATCGACCTCGGGCAACGCCTGCACCGTGGCGACGGCGAGCTTGATGCGCCGCGCCAGCATGGTCCGGTCTTCCATGAACGGCGTCATCAGCGCGCTGCATTCCTGTACCGTTTCGCCGGTGACACCGACGCCGTACATGTCCAGGGCGAAGCCGACATAGCCGAGCTTGGCGAGCTTCTCGGCCTGGCCATTGCTGAAGCTGTTGCGACCGCCCCAGGCGTGGCTGACCAACACCGCCGGACGCGGCCCGAGGCGGTCATCGAAGTAGACGCGGCCGCGCAGCGCGACGCCCTGATCCTGGTAATCAACTCTGCGGGTAACGATGGCCATGCCGGTGAATCTCCTGAACGGGATGTGGATGACGAGATGAATTCGATGACGAGCTGCGCGCGCCTGCTCATGAGGCGCGTCGAAGAGTGCCGGCGCGATTGTGACTGCAGGCCGCAGCGGCTGGCGAGCTGCCGATGACGACACCGCTGATTGCTGTCGCCTGCGGCGTGTTGATCGATGGTGACGGCCGGCTGCTGATCGCCCAGCGTCCGGTCGGCAAGATCGCCGCCGGGCTTTGGGAATTTCCCGGTGGCAAGATCGAGTCAGGCGAAACCGCGCTCGACGCGCTGAAGCGCGAACTGCACGAGGAACTGGGCGTCGACATCAACTCCGCCCGGCCGCTGCTGCGTTTCCGTCACGACTACAGCGATCGCCAGGTGCTGCTCGACACCTGGCGGGTCGATGGCTGGGACGGCGAGCCACAGTCCCGCGAGCAGCAGGCCTTCGCCTGGCGCCGGCTCGATCAGCTGGACGATCTGGATCTGCTGCCGACGGTGACGCCGATCGTCACTGCGCTGCGCCTGCCGCAGCACTATGTGTTCACCCGCCCGGACGCGACCTTGATCGAGCTGCTGACCCAGCTCACCCGGCTGCCGCACGGCGCGCTGCTGCGGCTGCGGCTGCCGGGGCTGGATGAGCGCGCCTATGCCGTGCTGGCGACGACCTTGCTGCCCGCCTGCCAGGCGGCCGGGCTGAAGCTGATCCTCGACCGTGATCCGGCAATGGTTGCGGCGATCGGTGCCGATGGCTGGCATGCAACGGGTGCCACGCTGGCGCGCTATGGCACAAGGCCGATTGCGCCCGAGCTGTGGTTCGGCGCTTCGGTGCACAGCGCTGAGCAGCTGCGCATTGCACAGATCGTTGGCGCTGATTTCGCCGTGCTCGGCCCGGTGTTCCCGACAGCGACTCATCCGGGCGCAGAGGGCGTCGGCTGGGCTGGTTTTGCCGAGCGGCGCGGCGTGGTCGGCTTGCCGGTCTATGCACTGGGTGGCTTGTCGCCCGGCGATCTGTTCGAGGCCCGCCGCGCGGGTGCGCAGGGCATCGCGGCGATCAGCGCGTACTGGCCGAGGTAGGGCGGCCCACGGCCGCTCTACGGTCTAGTCGCCGAAATCTTCGGGATCGGGTGCCGCCGGGATCGCATGCCGGCCGTCGAACCAGGCACCGAGATCGAGCAGCTTGCAGCGCTCGCTGCAGAACGGCCGCGAGGGATTGCGTTCGTCCAGGCGGCTGGACGCGCCGCACTGCGGGCAACGGGCGATGCGGATGGCGTCGGGTTTCGTGTTGACGCTCATTCCTGGCTGCTCAGGCTGCAGCACTGGAGATGGAACACGATGTCCTCGGCGGTCTGCACGTTGCGTTGGTTGACGTCGCCCAGGCGCATGAAGCGGAACGAGAAACGGTGCTTGCCGGCGCTGATTTCCGGGTAGACGTCGCTGTCCGGCGGCACATGGACCCGAAGAAGGGGGAACACGCCGGTGGGGACATGCAGATAGACGCCGCCCTGGGCGATCTGCTCGCTGCTGGCGGTGGAATCGCGCAGCAGGCGCAGGTACAGGCCGATCGCCACCTGGTAGGGCTTGAGAATCGAGAACCAGCGCGACAGGTCACGCTCGGTGTTCGCATACGGCCGCGCCAGCCAGCGGTGAAAGGCCGGCAGGTCGAACATGCAGGTGCCGCCCGGAATGCCGCTGCGGTTCATCACCGCGAACAGGAATTCGTTCTCGCGCAGCACCGTCGACGGATGAACGCCGGAGTTGTGCAGGCTGGTCAGCACGGCGGTGATTTCGGCGAGCACGGCATCGAGCCGGGCGCGGTCCAGTTCAGGACGGGTGCGAAAGCGGTTCAGCAGGCTGCGTTGCTCGGTGAGATCGCGGATCAGCTCGGTGCGCAGATCACTGCGACCGATCACTGACAGGATGTCGAGCAAAGTCTGCAGGCCGGCGCGAATGCCCCAGGCGGTGGCGTCGCTGCCGCAGTGCGCGTACTCCGCGAACAGGAACTCCAGGCGCAGCAGAGACCGCGTCCGCTCGTTCAGCGGCTGCTCGAAACAGACCCATTCGGCAGTACGGTCCATTGCATCCCGGTTGCGCGCGTGTCGGGCATTGTGCCCCGCAACATCCGGTGCGGCAAACACGGACGATCAATTACGGTGCAGCGCGGCGCGCCAAGCCCAGGCTCGTGTAGTGACGATGCAGCCGCGCCACCTGCGCCTCGACGGATTGCTGCTCGTCGCGGTTGTCGATGACATCGTCGGCACGGCTCAGGCGCAGGCTGCGGCTGGCCTGGGTGGCAATCATCTGCCGCGCCTGCACCTCGTTGGCGCCGTCACGCGCGGTCAGCCGGCGCAGCTGCACGTCCTCCGGCGCATCGACCACCAGCACCCGGTCGACCAGCGCCGCCATGCCGGCCTCGATCAGGATCGCCGCCGAATAGATGCAGTACGGCGTGGTCTGCGCGGCGCGCCAGGCAGTGACTCTCGCGCGGATTGCCGGATGAGTGATCGCTTCGAGACGCTTCAGTGCGGCCGGATCGGCGAACACGATGTCGCGCAGCGCCCGGCGGTTCAGCGTGCCGTCGGTGTTCAGCAGGTCGGCACCGAAGGCTGTCGCGATCTCGGCCAGCGCTGGCGATGGCGGCGCGACCACCTCGCGGGCGACCTCGTCGGCTTCGAGCAGCGGTACGCCTAGCTTGATGAACAGGTTGGCGACATGGGTCTTGCCGCTGGCGATGCCGCCGGTCAAACCGATCGTGAGGCTGTTCATCAGCGCGCTCCGGTGACGCCGCCGATGGCATCGCCCCAGATCAGCATCAGCCAGCCGGCGCCGGCGATGTAAGGACCGAACGGGATCGGCACATTGCGATCATGGCCGCGGAACACGATCAGGCCGATACCGATCACGGCACCGACGGCGGACGACAGCAGCAGCAGGATCGGCAGCGACATCGCGCCGAACCAGGCGCCGAGGCCGGCCATCAGCTTGAAATCGCCATAGCCCATGCCGTGCTTGCCGGTGATGATCCGGAACAGGTGATAGATCGACCACAGGCTCAGGTAGCCGACGACCGCGCCCCAGATGCTGGCCGACATGTCGACGAACACCGGCACCGTGCTCAGGCCCAGGCCCAGCCAGATCAGCGGCAGGGTCATGTTGTCGGGCAGGATGGTTTCGCGCAGGTCGATCACGGTCAGCGCGATCAAGGTCCAGGTCAGCACCAGTGCTGCCGCCAGTTGCGGCGACCAGCCGAAGCGCCAGACGCAGACGGCCGACATCAAGGCCGAAGCCAGTTCCACCAGCGGGTACTGCATCGAGATGCCGGTCTTGCAGCTGGCGCAACGGCCGCGCAGCAGCAGCCAGCTGACAATCGGAATGTTCTGCCAGGCGCGGATCGCGCTGCCGCAGCCGGGGCAGCGCGATCGCGGCTGGGTCAGCGACAGTTTCGGTGCCTCGACCGGCGTCAGGTCCAGCAGTTCGCGGGCTTCGGCCTGCCAGTCGGCTTCGAGCATCCGCGGCAGCCGCAGGATCACCACATTGAGAAAGCTGCCGACCACCAGACCGAGCAGGGTCGTGGTGATGCCGAGAAACAGCGGGTTGTTGGCAAGCGCGTCGATCAGGGCAGTCATGCGCAGCGGTTGGCTTTCGCGAGAGGGGAGCGGCGCTGATCGTAACCGCTAGTCTGCGAGCCGCGCAGTCCGTCGGCAGAGCGGTTCAGGCCGGCGGATGGGCGCCGCCAGCTTTCAGTAGCCGGCCATCGTCATCAGCGCACAAGGCGTGATGAGACGATGGCCGGTGGTTGCCTAGCGCGTGGCCGCCGCCAGCGGATCGGCCGGCGCCGTCCAGCCGCAGTTCTTGCCGGCGTTCTGCTGTTCCAGATAAGTCTTCAGCGGCGCGAAGTACTCGAGGATCGCCGAGGCATCCATCTGCCGGGTGCCGGTCAGCTTTTCCAGCGTCTCCGGCCAGGGCTTGCTCTGACCTTCACGAAGCATCGCCATGAACTTCTCGCCAGCGGCCTTGTTGCCGTAGATGTCGCAGTCATGCAGCGGGCCCTTGAAGCCGGCGGCTTCGCAAAGCGCCTTGTGGAACTGGAACTGCACGACGAAGCTCAGGAAGTAGCGCGTGTACGGCGTGTTGCCGGGAATGTGGTACTTGGCACCCGGATCGAAATCCTCCTCGCTGCGGGCCATCGGCGGCGCCACGCCCTGGTATTCCTCGCGCAGCTTCCACCAGGCCTTGTTGTAGTCGGCCGGCGCCACTTCGCCGGAGAACACTTTCCAGCGCCATTGATCGACGAGCTTGCCCCAGGGCAGGAAGACGATCTTGTCGAGCGCCAGCTTCATCTGCGAATTGATCACCGCCTTTTCGTCGGTCTTCACGTCCTTGACCAGACCGATCTTCTTCAGATGCTCGGGTGTCAGCGACAAGGTGACGGTATCGCCGATCGCTTCGTGGAAGCCGTCGTGAGCGCCGTTCTGGAAGATCGGCGGCTGGTCCTTGTACATCAGGTAGTAGTAGATGTGGCCGAGTTCGTGGTGGATCGTGGTCAGCGATTCCTCATCCGGCACGATGCACTCCTTGATCCGCACATCGCTCTCGCCATCCATCGGCCAGGCCGAGGCGTGGCAGACCACATCGCGATCACGCGGCTTGACCAGCATCGACTTCTGCCAGAACGATTCCGGCAGCTTCGGCATGCCCAGCGAGGTGTAGAAGTCCTCGGCGACCTTGGCCATCTTCACCGCGAACTGGGCATCGGCCTTGTGTTCGAGTTCGGCGAGGTCGACCGGCGTCGGCTTGCCCTTGAACGCCGCGAGCAGCGTCTGGTATTCGGTCTTGCGCTGGGCTTGCAGCGAAGCGCTGACATCGAGATCGGACACGCCCTTGTAGGGCTCGACCAGCGGGTAGAGATTGCCCCACTGCTGTGCCCACATGTTGCCGAGCAGATGGGCCGGGATCAGGCCGTCCTTGGCGACCACGCTGTCGCCGTACTTCTCGTTGAGCTTGTTGCGCACATGGCAGTGCAGCGCGTCGTACAGCGGCTTGACCTGGCCCCAGAGGCGTTCGGTCTCGGCCGAGAAATCCGCCGGGCTCATGTCGTAGCCGCCGCGCCACCATTCCCCGGCATCGGCGTAGCCGGATTCCTTGGCGGCACCGTTGTAGAGGCCGACGAAGTTCTGGTAGTCGTCGCGGATCGGCTTGGCAGTGGCGTGCCAGCCGGCCCAGGCTTCGGCGATCTGCGCCGGGCTGTTCTTCAGTTCGACGTTGTTGACGATCTTCTCGACTTCCGGCAGCGACAGGCATTCATCGTTGCCGGCCGCGCTCTTGCGGCACCATTGGCCCTTGCCGTAGTTGGCTTCCATGTCCGACAGCACGGCGGCCAGCGCGGTACGGTCCTCGGCCTTGCTCGGCGACACCGAACTGATGCGGATCAACTGCAGCGATCGCGCCGTGACCGGCGACAGATCCTTGAGCACGTAGAACGGTTTGGCAGCCTGGCCTTCGTTGTAGCTGAACTCCAGGGCCTGCTCGCCGGCGCGCGAGGCGATCATCTGCGAATCGTCGGTGATGTAGGTCGACTGCAGCCATTGGGCCGATGCCACGTACTTGCCGAGCGCCTTGAACTGCTTGTTGAAGTCGGCGACGAAAGCATCGGCCTGCGCCGCCGTTGGCGCCGCCTTGGCTTCGGCCGCAGGGGCGGCGGATTTGTCACCGCAGGCGGCAAGGCTCAGCGCAGCGCAGCTGGCCCACAGGATTCTTGGATGGATGAGACGAAGCATCAGGTTCTCCCGGATTGGTGCGGGGCGCTGTTCAGCGCCCGATGCGCTTGGATGGCGATTGGCCAAGAACGGTTTGAATGAAGCCTCAGCGAACGGTGCCCATCAGCCGCTTGATCGGCTTGATCATGATCGCCATCAGCAGCCCCAGCGTGCAGGCCAGCGCGAAGATCATCAGATAGCGGCCCGGCGCGCTGGCGATGTCATCGGCGCCGAGATGCCCGGCAATCAGACCGGACAGCAGGTTGCCGAGTGCGGTGCCGGCAAACCAGGTGCCCATCATCTGGCTGACATAACGCGGCGGCGCCAGCTTGGTCACCGCGGACAGGCCGATCGGCGACAGGCACAGCTCGCCGAAGGTATGCAGCAGATAGGTCAGCAGTAGCCACACCGGCAGCACCTTGGTGCCTTCCGCACCGGTCACCACCAGATGCGCGGCGTAGGCGATGACGATGAAGCCGAGGCCCATCTGGATCAGGCCCAGCGCGAACTTCGCCGGGATCGACGGCTCCAGATTGCGCTTGCCCAGCTGCACCCAGAGCGCTGCAAACACCGGCGAGAACGCGACCACGAACAGTGGATTCAGCGACTGATACCAGCTGGCTGGATGCTGGCCGTCGGCGAAGAAACTGCCGAAGGCCGAGCGATCGGTGAAGTCGCGGGCGAACAGGTTGAAGGTCGAGCCGGCCAGCTCGAAGCCCATGAAGAAGGTGGCGGCGCCGAAGAACAGCACCAGGATCACCGCGACTCGCTTCGCTTCCTCGGACGTCAGCTTGCCGAACAGGAACACGTAGCCGAAGAAGAACGCGGCGATCAGCACGATGGCGACACCGACTTTCTGGGCGATGGCAACCGGCTCCAGATCGAAGGCACCGAGCGTGGCGGCGGCGATGAAGGCGGCGAACAGCCCGACGCCGATGGCCAAGCCGGTCCAGGCCTTCTTGCGTTCCTCCGGCGTTTTCGCGCTGGCGTCATTGGCAGTGGCCGGCAAGGTGCTGCGCATCAGATGGAACTGCACGAGGCCGGCGAGCATCAGCAGGCCGGCACCGGCGAAGCCCGCCTGCCAGGAGATCTTTTCGCCGATGGTGCCGACCAGCAGCGGCGCCGCCACCGCGCCGAGGTTGATGCCCATGTAGAAGATCGAAAAGCCGGCGTCGCGCTTGGAACTCGGCATATCGTCATACAACTTGCCGACCATGGCGCTGATGTTCGGCTTCAGCAGGCCCACGCCGAGCACGATCACCACCAGGCCAAGGAAGAACAAGGTGCGATCGCCGATCGCCAGCATGAAATTGCCGGCCGCAATCAGCAGGCCGCCAGCGATCACCGCATTGCGCTGGCCGGTCAGGCGATCGGCGATCCAGCCGCCGGGCAATGCAAACAGATAGACGCAGGACAGATACAGCCCGTAGATCGCGTTCGCTTCGCCTTCGGTCAAACCGAGGCCGGGATTGTTGCCGCCGACCACCGCCGCGGTCATGAACAGCACCAGCAGGCTGCGCATGCCGTAGAACGTGAAGCGCTCCCACATCTCGGTGAAGAACAGGGTCGCGAGGCCGCGCGGATGACCGAGAAACGTCGGGCTGGACATGAATGGCAGGGGAGTGAGAGTCGATCGGACTATGGCGGCGCGTTTGTCGCCGGGTCAATCATGCAATGCAATAACTGCGCACAAGCGGTTTGCAGCCGCTGCGATGGGGCGCTTTCTGCCCACACTTCTATAATCGTGAAAAGACGTCGGCTCCTGTCAGAGCCGCTACCCGCTCTCGGAACCGAATTCGCTCACGTGATCCACGACTGCCCTGTGTCCGCTGTCCGCCGTGGAGTGCCGCGTTGAACGCCGCGCTGATCGCGTTCAGCTATCTGATTGCGCGCTGGCTGTCGAAGCCGCTGATCCATCTGATGAAGTACCGCGTGGCCCCGGAAGCAATGCCGGGCTCGCTGGGTCTCGATCCGGCCAAGCCGGTGGTCTACGTGCTGCCGCAGCGCAGCTGGATCGATCTGTTCGCGCTGCAGCGCATCTGCACCGAACTGGGCCTGCCGCTGCCGGCACGGATCAGCCATTCGCTGCCGACGCCGGAGCGTGCCGGCCTGGTCTATCTGCCGGCGCTGCTGGAAACCTTCGCCCGCAATCGCACCGGCGACAGCGAACTGGCGCGGATGATGGCGGTTGCTGCCGATCGTGCCGATTACGACATCCAGATCGTGCCGGTATCGATCTTCTGGGGACGCGATCCGGGCCAGGAAACCTCGCTGTTCAAGCTGATCTTTGCCGACAGCGTGCAGGCCGGGCGCCTGCGCAAGATCCTGATCGGCGCGGCCAACGGCCGCAACGTGCTGGCCAACTTCGGCAAGCCGCTCGGCTATCGCGAATTCCTGATCAATGCCGGTGCCAGTTCGGGCCAGAACAGCGAACAGGTCGTGCAGAAGCTGGCTCGTGCGCTGCCGCGCGCGCTGCATTTCCACTTCCTGCGCGCGCGTACCGCCGCGCTCGGGCCGACCCTGCTGCGTCGTGGTGTCGTGCTCAAGGGCGTGCTCGAGTCCGAAGGCGTGCGGGCCGCAATCATCGCCCGTGCTCGCGGCGACAACAGCTCGCTGGAAAAGGCTTCGCTCCACGCCCGCAAGTGCGCCGAGGAAGTGGCGGCCGATTATTCGGCGGCGACGATCCGGGTCATGGAGCGGGTGCTGACGGCAATCTGGAACCGCGTCTTCAAGGGCGTGGAAGTGCAGGGCCTGGAGCGGGTGCGGGCGCTCGCGCAGTCGCACGAAATCGTCTTCATGCCCTCGCATCGCAGCCATGCCGACTACCTGCTGCTGTCCTACGTGCTGTACACCGCCGGCCTGGTGCCACCGCATATCGCCGCCGGCATCAACCTGAATTTCTGGCCGATCGGCGGCCTGCTGCGCAAGTGCGGCGCCTTCTACATGCGCCGCAAGTTTTCCGGTGATCCGGTCTACACGGCGGTGTTCCGCGCCTATGTCGATTCGCTGATCCGCCGTGGTTACTCGATCGAATTCTTCCCCGAAGGCGGGCGCTCGCGCACCGGCCGGCTGCTGCCGCCGAAGACCGGGCTGCTGGCGATGGTCGCCGAATCCGGCCTGCGCTCGAAATCGCGCAAGGTGGCGCTGGTGCCGGTGTTCCTCGGCTACGACAAGGTTTTCGAGGTCGGCAGCTTCTTCAAGGAACTGAAGAGCGGCCAGAAGCAGCGCGAATCCGCCGAAGGCCTGCTGAAAGCGACCAAGATCCTCGGCAAGAGCTACGGCCGCGCCTATGTGAACTTCGGCGAGCCGACCATCCTGCAGGACCACGCCGACGCCAACCTGCCGGGCTGGCGCGAGGCGATGGCGGCGGATCCGAACACTCGTCCGGACGGCTTCTCGAAATGGGTGCGTGGCCTGGCCTTCGAGCACATGCGGCGCATTCAGGCGGCGTCGATTGCCAGTCCGGTCGGCCTGGTCGCCTGCGCGCTGCTGGCCTCGCCGCGGCGTGCTGCCACCGAGGATGAACTGGTCGACCAGATCGCCCACTTCATCGATCTGCTCAAGCCCTGGCCGGGCGGCGCGGAGCTGATGTTGCCGAACGCCGATCCGAAATCGATCCTTGCCTGGGCAGCGCCGATCGCGCGCATTCAGAGAGTCGAACATCCCTGGGGCGACGTGCTGCTGGCGGTCGGCCGCGATGGCGTGCTGATGACCTACAACCGCAACAACATCCAGCACCTGTTCGCGGTGCCGGCGCTGATCGCGGCGTTCTTCCGCACGCGCGGCATCTTGAGCGAAGAACTGGTGCTGACCGGCTGCCGCGCGCTGTATCCGTTCCTGCGCAACGAGTTCCTGCTGCCCTGGCCGGTGTCCGACTGCGAGCCGGTGGCCCGCAATTACCTGGAGCGGATGCTCGCCACCGGCCTGCTGCTGCGCGATGCCGATGGCCGCCTGCGCCGGCCGGAAGTCGGCGACCCGGCCTATTCCGGCTTCGCGGCGCTGGGCCGCGTGCTCGGCGAAACGCTGGAACGCCAGGCAATGGCGGTGCTGCTGCTGACCGAAGAGAAGAAGCGCGGCGGGCCGGTAAGGCGTGAACAATTCGAGAGCGACTGCCGCCTGCTGGCCGAACGCATGGCGGTGCTGACCGGCCGTGAAGCGCCGGAGTTCTTCGACAAAGGCTTGTTCGCCGCCTACCTCGATACCTTGATCGAAGTCGGCGTGGTCACCACCGGCGCTGGCGGCGTATTGATCCTCGATGCCCGCTGCGATCGCATCGCGGAACGCTCGGTAGAACTGCTCAGCGATGAAACCCGGCAGACCCTGCTGCAACTTCTGGCCCGCCGCCGTGGTCCGAGCAACGCGGAACCGCCCTCGAGCGAGTCTGCCGGAGGCGCTGCTGCAAGCCCCGGCAGGCCTGCCGAAGCGGTCATGACTGAAACGGACTCCGGGCTATAATCCGGCCGCATCGCAGGCGCTGAATGCTGTAAAGCGCCCCTATGGGCTCTCCAAAACCTCTTTCCTGACAGGATTTAACTCATGTTCAAGCATTCCCGTGCGCTGACGCTGATTGCCAGCGCCGCCTTCATCGTTGCCTGCTCGAAGCCGGCCACCGACGGCGCTGCCCCGGCCGCCGCCGGCGATGCCGACCTCGCGACCGATGCCCAGAAGTTCGGCTACTCGATCGGCGTCGACCTCGGCCGTTCGCTGGCCACCGTCAAGGACGAAGTGGATATCGCCTCGCTGAAGAAGGGCCTCGACGAAGTGTCCGGCGGCAAGGAGCCGCGCATGGACGACAAGGCTCGCGAAGAGATCAAGAATTCGGTTTCCAAGAAGATCCAGGAAAAGCAGGTTGCCGAGCGCGCCAAGGCTGCTGAAGAAGCGACCGGCAAGGGCGCTGCGTTCCTCGCCGAGAACGGCAAGAAGGAAGGCGTCAAGACCACCGCTTCGGGCCTGCAGTACGAAACGCTGACCGAAGGCACCGGCGCCGCGCCGACCGCCTCGGACAAGGTTGAAGTCAACTACAAGGGCACGCTGCTGAACGGCGAAACCTTCGACAGCTCGTACGACCGCGGCCAGTCGGTGACCTTCCCGCTCGCCAACGTGATTCCGGGCTGGACCGAAGGCCTGCAGTTGATGAAGGTCGGCGGCAAGTCGAAGTTCTACATCCCGGCCGCGCTGGCCTACGGTGATCGCGGTGCGGGCGGCAAGATCGGCCCGAACGAGACGCTGATCTTCGAAGTCGAGCTGATCAAGGTCGAAAAGGGCGATGCCCCGGCCGCCGAAGCGCCGAAGCCGAAGAAGTAATTCTTCAGGCTGTTGCAAAAAAGCCCGGCATTGCCGGGCTTTTTTGTGGGCATTCGGTTCAGGCACACTCGCTGCGCTTGAAAACCGGGCATCCGCCGGAATCTTTCCAGAGCCGGCAACAGGAGGGACTTTTGACCATGAACGACAGCACGCGCCTATGGCGCTCCGACGAGCACAAGATGATTGCCGGTGTCTGCGGCGGCATCGCCGACTTCCTGGGCTGGACGCCGACTTCGGTGCGCGTGCTGTACGTGCTGATCTCGATCTGCTCGGTGGCGTTCCCCGGAATCTTCGCCTACCTGATTCTGTGGTTCGTGATGCCGCGGCAGCTCAACGTGTCGAGAGGATCGCCTCAGCCGGGCGCCAGCGGTTCCGGCCATTCCGGCTGAACGCAGGGCTTCAGGTGCAGTTGGCGGCTTCGACGTCGCGCGCCTGGTCCAGTTCAGTCTTGAAGTCTTCGTCGGTATAACGCGCCGGCTGGCCATCCGGGCCGGTCTTGAACAGGCGGCGCGCGGTTTTCTCTTCCAGGAAGCTGATGCGCTCGCGCGCCTTGGCACAGCGCTCCAGGGTTTCGGCCTTGAGTTTCAGGCCGGCATCGCGCGTTTTCGGCCCGCCGCCCAAGGTTGAATCGGTTTTCTTGGTTGTGTTGCTGTTGGAGGCCGGCGCTGGATTGGCGCTGGGCTCGGCCACTTCGATGCGCTTGAACGGCACGCCCTTCGCTGGCGCCTGCTGGGAAAACTGCTTGACGCCATTGGCGTCGACCCAGCCGTAGACCTCGGCCGCAGCGGCAGTCATCGGCAGGCATAGTGCCAGCAGCAAGATTCGAAGCATGTTCATCGCCTGAGTCTAGGCAAGCGCCGGTGGCACAACAATCAACGACGCCAGACGGCTCGATTTGCCGGAACAGCGCCAGTCGTATCGATGAGCGGATGCCGAACCGGACGGGGCTTGCCCCCGTATGCCGGGGTCCGTACAGTCGTTTCCATACGTCAACGTACGGGATGAGCGAATTTAGATGCCGATGTCGAATCAGAAACCGCCGGGCGCACGCGGCAGCGATGCCGTGAAGTCCAGCCTCAGTGTCGAAGCCTGGGCCGAGGCGGCGCTCGATGCGCTGGCCACCGGCGGGCTCGATGCCGTGGCGGTGGAGCCGTTGGCGCGCCGGCTCGGCGTCACCAAGGGCAGCTTCTACTGGCATTTCCCGAGCCGCGAAGCTCTGCTGCGCGAAGCGCTGAAGCTTTGGGAGCGGCACGAAACCATCGATGCCCGCGCCGGTGTCGAGGAAATGACTGATCCCTACGAGCGCATCGTCCGTCTGTTCAAGCAGGCCAACTCCAGCTATAAGGCCGGCCGGCTGTATCTGGCGCTGGCCGCGGCCAGCGACGATCCAGCGGTCGGCGAAGTGGTCAAGCGGGTATCGGCGAATCGGCTGAACTACCTGAATCAGTGCTACCGGGCGCTGGGTCTTTCCGAACTCGATGCGCGGCTGTGGTCGACGTTCGCCTACGCCACTTTCATCGGCAACCAGCAGGTGCATCGCGATACGCCGGAGCAGTTTCCGGTCGACGAGGACTTCCGCGCCTACTTCAAGCTGATGTTGAAAACGCTGGTGCCGCGGCCGGGCGGGCCGGTCGACGGCGAGGCTTGAAGGGCCACTTCTGTCAGACGCGTCGCAAGGGCACACTGCGGTATCCGGCCGTGTGCCGGATCAATAGATAAGCCGACTCGATCGGCCACGATGACCGCCGGTGCCCAGGGAGCCTTGCCATGTCCATCCGTCTCGCCCGTATTGCTCAAGCCGTTTTTCTCGCTGCTGCCGCGCTGATCTCGATTCCGGCCGCACAGGCCGCGAAGTTCGGCGATGTCTCGGTATTTGCGCAGGTGCCGATTCCAAACGGCTTTCCCGAAGGCATTGCGGTGCGTGGCAATCGCGTTTACGTAGCGGGCCCCGCCACGCTCGGTACCGCGCTGAACGGCAAGCCGTCGCGAGTGTTCGAGTACGACCTCGCCAACGGCAAGCTGCTGCGAACGCTGGAGACCGAGGGCGAAACCGTGTTCGGCGCCGAGCATGCCAATTCCTGCCTGACCTTCGATGGCGCCGGTCGTCTATACGTGCTGAACAACCAGCTGGGTACCTTGCGCTTCGATCTGGCGACCGAGGTGCAGGCCAACTACACGCCGCCCTATCCGAACCTGCGTGCCTGCTCGATTCTCAGCGGCAAGCCCTGTTCGCCAACGCCGGTGAATCTGCCGGCGCTGCCGAACGATCTAGCCTTCGACGACGCCGGCAACCTGTACGTCACCGACTCGCTGCAGGCGACGATCTGGAAAGTGCCGGCCGGCGGCGGCCAGCCGCAGGTCTGGTTCCAGGATTCGCGACTGGCCTCGGCTTATGTCGGCGTCAACGGCCTGCGTCTGTCGCCGAACCGCAAGCGCATTTTCTTCACCGTGACTCTGGACCTGCTCGGCCTCGGCCATGTCTACAGCTTGCCGCTGGTCGCCAGCCCGAAAAAGACCGACCTCGTCGAATTCCATCGCTACTACGCGGGTGCGCCGGACGGCATCGCTTTCGGTGCCAGCGGCAAGCTCTATGTGGTACTGGCGCTGCCGGGCTCCAACGGCATCTCGATCCTGAACCCGAATGGCAGTGAAGCGGCTCGCATCGGCAACCCGTTGCTGACGCCGCTGGCGCCATTCGATTCGCCGGCCAATCTGGCCTTCGACGGCCTCGGCAATGCACTGGTCACCAATCACGCCTTCGCCACAGGCCTGCTGCTGCCGGACCATTTCCAGGTGCTGAAAGTGGTCGTCAACGACACGGCATCGCCGCTTGCCGGGCCGATCGTTCCTTGAGCGGCCTGAAGCCTTGAACGCATCGAGCCTGCTGCTGCAGACCCTGGGCGCTTCGCCGTCCGGTCGCCGACGCTTCGAGCTGCTGCAGGCGATCGCCGCAACCGGCTCGATCCTGCAGGCCGCGAAAGCGGTGGGCATGAGCTACAAGGGCGCCTGGGATGCGATCGATGCGCTGAACAACGGCGCTGATGAAGCGCTGGTCCATCGCGTCGCCGGTGGCAAACGCGGCGGCGGCACCCAGCTGACCGAACGCGGTCACGAGCTGTTGGCGCTGTACGAAAAGCTGCGCACCGAACAGAACCAGCTCGTTGCGCGCATCGAACGCGAGCACGCTAACGCCAGCCGCGATCTGCCGGTGCTCGGCCGGCTGACGATGCTCAGCAGTGCCCGCAATCAGCTGGCGGGACGAGTCGTCGAAATCCAGACCGGCGCGGTCAACGATCAGATCAGTCTCGAACTGAGCGGCGGTGGCCGGATCGTCGCGACGATCACCCGCGAGAGCACCAAACTGCTGCAACTCAAACGCGGCACGCCGCTGACTGCGCTGATCAAGGCGCCGTGGATCATGCTCGCCGCCGTCACTGCCACGCCGCTGGCCTGCTCGGCGGCAAACCGGCTGGAAGGCGTGATCCGCCGCATCAAGCGTGGCGCGGTCAGCGCCGAAGTGGTGCTCGAACTGCCGGGCGGACAGACGCTCGCCGCGGTCGTCACCGAAGACAGCATCGAAGCGCTCGGCCTGCGCCGCGGTCAGCCGGTGATCGCGCTGTTCAACGCCTCCAGCGTCATTCTCGTACGGCTCGACTGACCGGCTTCCAGTCGCATATTTACCTGCGGTCGTTATTCGCTATAAAGTAAAAACGCTTTAATACTAATAACGTCTGGGGAATTTCATGGTTTCAGTTTTACATCGGCTCGGTACGGCCGGTCTTGTGCTTGCGTTCGCGTTCGGCACTGTAGCGGTTGCCGATGAAACGACTACCCCGATGGCGAACACCGCCGACACCACGCCGGTGTTCGATCTCGGCGTCGTCGAAGTCATCGCCAGGCGGCCGCTGGCAGCGGCGATGGTCGAGAAGATCGACGCGACCACGCTGCGCGAATACCAGCGCGACGATCTGTCG
>NZ_JAHFRY010000234.1 GCF_023266035.1 Nevskia sp. | reverse complement strand
GCCTGCAGCCAGCGCACTTCGACCTCGACCCGGTAACGGATCAGGCCGTACTCGCTGAAGATCAGGCGCAGGCCCTGGGTCTTTTCGGCGTAGCGGCCGTCGATCGGTGAGATGGCGGTCAGACTGCTGAGATTCATTCGGGACTCGTCGGGGATTGAAGCGAAAGGGGCCGGCGGCAGGCCTCGGAGATCGGGCGGCCAGCTTGCGGCAGGCGGGATTTTACGCGAGCCTCCGGCGCGACTGTCTAAACCGGATGAACCTGATGGCGAAGTCGCGCATCGAGCATGACAGCATGGGCGAAGTCCGGGTGCCGGCCGAGGCCCTGTGGGGCGCGCAGACCCAGCGCGCCGTCGACAATTTCCCGATCTCTGGCTTGAAGATGCCGCGCGGCTTCATCCGTGCGCTGGGCCTGATCAAGGCCACGGCCGCCGAGGTCAATGCCGAACTGGGCCTGCTCGATGGCGCCGTCGCCCAGGCGATCGTCGCCGCCAGCCTTGAAGTCGCCGCCGGCCGCCATGACGCCCAGTTTCCGATCGACGTCTTCCAGACCGGCTCGGGCACCTCGAGCAACATGAACGCCAACGAGGTCATCGCCCATCTGGCTGGGTCGGTGCTCGATGTCGCCGTGCATCCGAACGATCAGGTCAATCTCGGCCAGTCCTCGAACGACACCATTCCGGCCGCGATCCATGTCGCCGCCGCGCTGGCGGTGCGGGAAGATCTGTTGCCGGCCTGCAAGCAGCTGGCGAAGCAGATCGAGCGCAAGGCGAAAGCGCTGCGCGGCGTCACCAAGACTGGCCGCACCCATCTGATGGACGCGATGCCGCTGCGCTTCGATCAGGAACTCGGCGCCTGGGCCAGCCAGATTCGCGATGGCAGCGCGCGGATCAAGGCGGTGCTGCCGCGCCTGCAGCGGCTGGCGCAGGGCGGTACCGCGGTCGGCACCGGCATCAACGCCCACCCGAAATTCGCCGCCAAGTTCGCCAAGCGGCTGGCCAAGCGCTGCGCGGTGGCCTTCGTGCCGGCGCCGAACCTGTTCACGGCGATGGCCACGCAGGACACGGCCGTGGAACTGTCTGGCCAGCTGAAGACCCTGGCGGTGAGCCTGACCAAGATCGCCAACGATCTGCGCTGGATGAACTCCGGCCCGCTTGCCGGCCTCGGCGAAATTCGCCTGCCGGCGCTGCAGCCAGGCTCCAGCATCATGCCGGGCAAGGTCAATCCGGTGATCCCGGAAGCGGTGGCGATGGTCTGCGCCAAGGTCATCGGCAACGACACGACGATCACCATCGCCGGCCAGAGCGGCAGCTTCCAGCTCAACGTCATGCTGCCGCTGATCGCCCACGATCTGCTGCAGTCGATCGGCCTGCTCGCCAACGCGGCGCGGCTGCTCGGCGACAAGGCCATTGCCGGCTTCGAAGTCGATGAGGCGCGCATCGCCGAATCACTGTCGCGCAACCCGATCCTGGTCACTGCGCTGAATGCGGTGATCGGCTACGAGAAAGGGGCTGCCATCGCCAAGCAGGCCTACCGCGAGAAACGGCCGTTGCTCGAAGTGGCGCTGGAGCAGACGGGTTTGAGCGAGGACGAATTGCGGGCGCTGCTCGATCCGGCGGCCTTGACCGAAGGTGGCATCAAGGGATCGGGTGGGGCAGGCGGCTGAGGCAAGGCTAAACTTCGCGCCCCATGGAGCTGTAGCAAACGATGACCAGCGAATACATGCTGTACCGGGCGCGGCCGCAGTTCGGCGCGTTCAACACCTGGCAGAACCCGCACTTCGAGCCGCTCGGCACGGTCGAGGTGCTCGCCGTGGCGATCCGCAATCTGTTCGCCACGCCGCTGCGCTGGAGCCGTTACGACGAAGGCGGCTGGGTGTTCGCCGAAGGCAGGGATGACGGCCATGCGATCGATCTGATGTTCCGCGCGGCGACGCACGGCGCGGTCGATTACCTGGTCATTCGTAAAGGCGATGGGCCGACGATCGTCAAGCTCGTCGAATGGCTGGATCTGAACTTCGTCTTCGATCCGGTGCGGAACAAGTATCTCGATCCCTATCACTGCGATGAAGCCGGCCGGCCGCTGATCGCCAAAGGTCTTTACGAGCTGACGGCAGAGCGGCGGCTGGTGTCCTGAGCCCGCACACCGGGGCAGGGCACTGTGCCCGGCCCTGGTGCACTTCGTTCAGCGCTGGATCGTCGCGATCGTCGTCGGGCCTTGTTCGACCAGGCATTCGCCGCGCGTGCCCTTGTTGATCAGGGTGCTGTAGGTCGAGTCGCTGGCCTTGCAGGCCACCCAGCTAAGGTTGGCGTCGACCGGCGCAAAGCCATTCAGTGCCAGGCGCGAGCCGGCGGCAATCTCCACCGATTCGAAGCCGCGCCGGCCGATGGCGTCGCAGCGCTTGGCGGCGCCCTGTTCGGCGTCGATGCAGTACGACACCTTCACCGCGTACGTGCAGTGATTGACCAGCGCCGTCATGTCGCGCTGACGCATGCCGGCATTGCCGCGCACGCTGATGCAATTGCTGGCCACGGCCGAGTCGTCATGGCTCAGGCGGACCGGTTCGCTCTTCAGCAGCAACGAGCCATCGGCGGTTTCGGTGTAGTTCGAGGCGGCCAGCAGGGTGGTGTCCGCTTGCGCAGCAGGAATCGCGGCGAGGCAGGCGGTAGCGGTGATCAACAGGGCAAACGGACGGCTGAGCAGGGTCAGGCTATTCATCGGTGTCTCTCCGGAATGGGGGCGAGTGAGGAAGCCGCCGGTGATCCGGTTCTTTGCTTCCTGCACCTTCGATGCGCCAGCCCCGGCATCCGGTTGCAAGCTGCGAACGATTTAATCTCGTCGTCACAAACAGCCGCTGTTCCCGCTATCGAAACGACTCAGACGGTGAGCACCGTCGCGCCGCTGGTCTGCCGTGATTCCAGTGCGATCTGCGCCTGGGCAACATCGCGCAAGGGATAACGCTGCTTGATCTGCGGCTCGATCACACCGCTGGCGATCGCTTCGAACAGCGCGTTGGCAGCGGCATCCAGTTCGGCGCGCGTGCTGGTGTAGTGGGCGAGCGTAGGCCGGGTGAAGAACAGCGAGCCCTTCTCGGCCAGCAGCACCGGCTCGAAGGGCGCGGCCTTGCCGGAAGCGTTGCCGAACGATACGAACAGCCCGCGCGTTCTCAGCGAGT
>NZ_JAHFRY010000033.1:13454-33382 GCF_023266035.1 Nevskia sp. | reverse complement strand
CTCGGCGATCTATGGTTCCGACGCGCTGGCTGGTGCCATCAACATCATCTTGAAGAAGGACTTCGAAGGCGTATCGGTCAGCGGGCAGACGGGACAGACGCTGGCGGACAGCGACGACATTACCCGCAGATACAGCGTCACAGCAGGTTCGACCTTCGCGAACGGCAAGGGCAATGCCCTGTTCAATATGTCGTTCTCGGAGGAGCTGGGTGTCTTCGCGAAGGATCGCAAGTCGACGGCAACGGATTGCTCCAATACTGCGATCTTCGGTACTGGCGACCCAGCTGATTTCCGCGATTGTTTCACCGGATTCAGCAGCTTCTCGCCGAACACCCGCATCATCACGCCGATCAACAATCGTGCGAACGACCAAGGCGTGTTCCCGGTCAGCGGCACGACGCAGAACCGGATCATCGATCCGGTGACCGGCCTTGTGAGGCCGTTCGTATCCGCCACTGACGGTTTCAACCGCAACGCGATCCGTGCGCTGTCAACGCCGCTGGACCGCACGTTGATGTCGACGGTGCTGAACTTCGAGTTCAATCCTTCGGCGCGTGTTTACTTCGAAGGCACTTACGCAAAGACCAAGGCCAAATCCGATATCGAGCCCTTCCCGCTCGGATCGGACAGCATCTTCGACGTGCTGCCGAACTGTTTCGACAGCGACCAGAACGGGCGGCTCGATGGATGCGACATGTCTACGGGTGTTCCGCTATCCAGTGGTGTCGTGCCGCAGGCCGTGCGTGACGCCGTGCTGGCGGCCAATCCCGAGCTGACCAACGATACAGCGGTGATCGGCTTCGCGCGGCGTCTTACGGAAGTCGGCAATCGTGGTGCCGTTTCAAACCGGCAGACTTTCCGCGCGGTGACCGGTGTTGAGGGTGACCTGATTCCGGTGGTGGGCAGTGGCTTCTTCAAGACGCTCGATTACGACGTTTCGTTCAACTACGGAACGACTAGCGACAACCAGATTTCCAACGGTCAGGTCAATGCTCCTAACCTTCGGGAAGCCTTCAACGTCGTTACCGATCCGACGACTGGCAAGGTGACTTGCGCCAATCCGGTTGCGGTCGCTGAAGGTTGTTCGCCGGTCTATATTTTTGGCCAGAACACCATCAATGGGGCAGCACTTGCCTACATCACGGCACCATCTCTGCGCGATGCCGAGATTCAGGAAATCATTAGCACGGCGAGCCTCAGCGGCAGCTTCGGCAAGATCCCAACCGGTGGGCCGATCGGCTTCGCGGCTGGTGTCGAGCAGCGCACCGAAAAATCCCGTGATACGCCGGATGCCCTGACCCAGACCGGCCAGAACGCCGGCAACGTGACGCCCGAGCAGGTCGGCTCGTTTGACGTGAAGGAAGTCTTTGGCGAACTCGCATTGCCTTTGTTGGTCGACAAGCCGTTTGCCAAGGCACTGGTTGTCAAGGGTGCGATCCGTGCGTCGGACTACTCGACGATCGGGAGCACGTTGGCTTATGCGATCAACGTCGACTGGGCAATCAACTCGTGGCTCGCTCCGCGTGCGCAGTACGCACGTGCGGTTCGTGCCCCGAACATCAGCGAACTGTTCTCGGCCGGCAGCGAAACCTTTGCCACGGTCAACGATCCCTGCGGCGGTGTGACTCGCGATGCAGGTGGCAATCCGGCGTTCTTCAACCTCAAGTCGGATCCCAACAACCCCGGCAATGTGTTGTCGAGCGGCATCGATGCAACCACGGTCAATAGCGTCCTTGCTCAGAATTGCCTGGCTGATCCAGCGATCGCAGCGCGCGTGAACGACACTGGCGGCCTCGCGCTTACCCAGGCAGAGATTCAGGGTACCGGTGGCTTTGTGGGCGGTTCGCCAGCGCTGGGTGTGCTGACCGAGGAGAGGAGCAATTCGCGGACCTACGGTGTCGTCATCACGCCGGCCTTCGACAACAAGTGGACCGATGCGCTGACCATGAGCGCGGATTTCTACAGCATCGATATCAAGCAGGCGATTGCGACCGTACCGAGAGATCAGTCGTTGACGGAGTGCTACAGCAGCACCACGTTGACGTTCGGCAGTCAGTTCTGCGAAAACGTCAATCGCTTCGCTACCGGTCCACAGACCGGTGCGCTCGATGAGGTCAGCGGAGGGTTTCTGAACATCGGCTTGCTGAAATCTTCCGGTGTCGATACCCAAGTGAACTATCGGTTCAGGGTCGGCGATCTGCTGCCAGGTTCCGGCCTCGATCTCGGCCGAGTCAACCTGAATGCCAAGTACACCCGTCTGCTGCAGCAGAAAACGGTCATCTTCGGCCAGACGACCAATGATCGCGGCAAGGTCGGCTTCTTCAAGGATCGCGCGTTCACCAACCTCGTCTATTCGCGCGGCCCGATCACCGCCAGCTGGCTGGTCAGCATCTATGGTAAGTCGGATGTCGACGTGTTTGAGGTTGACGACCGCGCCGGCAAGCTGCCGATGGTGACGTTCCACGATGTGCAACTGCGCTACCAGTTCCAGCAGGATTGGCTGGACATGACCTTGTTCGCCGGCATCAACAACGTGTTCGACAAGTTTGTTGAAGTGGGCGGTACCGGTGGCGACCTCGGTCAGCCGATCGGTTCACGCACCTTCCCGGCCGAAGGCTTCGAGCCGTTCGGTCGCGCCTGGTATGCGGGTCTGAAGGTCGATCTCTGATCGCCTGATGCTTGACTGAAGCAAGCTGCTGTGATGAAAGGAGGGGACTTCGGTCCCCTCCTTTTTTGTTGATGCTCTCTTTTGCTCCTGCCGGTGATTCTTGCGAATGATCAGAACCCTGTTTCTGGCTGCTGCATTGCTCTCGCAGCTGATACCGGCGACTGCCGCTGACGTTGGTTCAACGGCATCGATGGCTGCTTGCCGGGCGATCACGACGGATGCCGAGCGTCTGGCCTGCTATGACCGTCTTGCCGAGCGCGTACCGGTTGCAACGCCCGATCCTGCACCTGCCGCGCCTGTTGCCGTCGCGCCGCCACCACGAGCGCTGGCCACTCCGGCAGCGCAGCCGGCAACAATTGGGACTGAACCCGCCAGCAGCTTCGGCGCCGAAGCAGTCCGCAAACCGCAGTCGGCGGAGCCGACCGCGCTTACCGCCAAAGTCGTTGGCGATGTTGATGGCGTGCGTCGCGACCAGATTCTTCTGCTCGACAACGGTCAGCGCTGGCGGGTGCTCAGTGACAACGAATTCGATTACACGGCCGACGGGCCGGTCGCCACGATCGAACGCAACCTGATTGGCACCTACTGGATGCGCCTCGGCGACCGGGGCCCCTCGTTCAAGGTGCGCCGCGTGCAGTGAGTAGATTGCGGCTGGCTTCCGGCAGTTGCTCGATACGCCCGCGGAACTTGATGCTGCGAAATCTTCTTCTTGCGTTTGCCATGGCTGCGCTGCCGTTGTCTGGCACGACAGCGGATGTGCATTCAACGCACTTGACCATCGGCAACGGCCCCGAACCCGAATCGCTGGATCCGCAGAAAGCCACCAGCGTCAGCGCCGGCAATGTGCTGCGCGATCTGTACGAAGGTTTGACCGGCTTGTCGCCGAGCGGTGAGCTGATTCCCGCGGCGGCTGAATCCTGGACCTGGTCGGCCGATGGTCGCGAACTGCGGCTTCAGTTGCGTGAGGGGCTCTGCTGGTCCAACGGCGATCCGCTGCTTGCCGAGCACTATGTGGCGGGGTTGCAGCATTTGCTCGATCCGGCCACCAATTCTGGCTATGCAAGCTTGTTTGCGGCGATCGAGCATGGTGCGGAGATCACGGCGGGACGTCGTCCAGCCAGCGATCTGGGCGTGATGGCCGATGACGCGCGCAGTCTGCGGATCCGGCTCGATCGTCCGCTGGCCAGCTTGCCGGGCTTGCTCGCGCATCCCGCCGCATCGCCGCTGCATCCGGCTGATCGGCTTGCGAAGCCTGGCAACGTGCGCATCGGCAATGGTGCTTATCGGCTCGTTGAATGGGCGCCGCAATCGCGCATCGTGCTGGCGCGCAATCCGCTGTACTGGAACGCCGTGGCCACGACAATCGAGCGCGTGCAGTTCATTCCGACCGAAGACTTGAACTCGGAACTGAAGCGCTACCGGGCCGGTGAGTTCGACATCACTTCGACGGTGCCGGCGGCGCAGGCGAAATGGATACGCGAGCAGCTCGGCAGCGAACTGCATGTGGCGACCTATCTCGGCAGCTACTTCTATGGCTACAACCTGACCCAGCCGCCGTTCAAGGCGCAGCCCAAACTGCGGCTGGCCCTGTCGATGGTGGTAGATCGCGAACTCATCGTCGACAAGGTGCTGCACGGGCTGGCGACGCCGGCCTGGAGTCTGGTGCCGCCCGGCATCAGCAATTATTCCGCGCAGCGGCCGGCCTGGGCCGCGTTGCCGCGCGCGCAGCAACTGGCTGAGGCAAGGCGCTTGTATGCGGAAGCTGGCTATTCGATGGAGCACCCCGTCGAAGTCGAGATTCGCTACAACACGTCCGACGACAACAAGCGCCTCGCCGTGGTGATCGCGGCGATGTGGAAGCAGGCGCTGGGCGTGCGCGTGAAACTGGTCAACGAGGAGTGGAAAGTGTTCCTGCAGCACCGACGCAGCAGGGTTGTCACGCAAGCCTTCCGCAATACCTGGATCGGTGATGTCGATGATGCGTCGGGCTTCGTCGAACTGTTCGGCACTCAGCATCCGCGCAATGATTCCGGTTATGCCGAGCCGGCGTACGATCAGGTGCTGCAAGCCGCGGCCGAGCAGACCGATCCTCAACAACGCCGCGCCGCGCTCGAAGCCGCCGAGCGGCGCTTGCTGGAAGACGCACCGATCCTGCCGATCTACTTCTATGCCTCGAAGCATCTGGTCAAACCGCAGGTCGAGGGCTGGCAGGACAATCTGCTCGACTGGCATTACACGAAGGATCTGCACCTGCGTGCACACTGAGAGCGGTCGATGCTGAGCTACGCCGGGCGCCGACTGCTGACAGCGGTGCCGACCCTGTTCGTGCTCATCGCCTTGAGCTTCTTCCTGATGCACTTGGCACCCGGCGGGCCGTTCGATAGCGAGCGCAGCCTGCCACCTGAAATCGAAGCGCGGCTGGCAGCAGAGTTCCATCTCGATGAACCCCTGTGGCGTCAGTTCGGCCGTTATCTCGGCGGCCTGCTGCACGGCGATCTCGGCCCTTCGTTCCAGTACGAAGGCCAGACGGTGAGCGGCTTGATCGCCAGTGGCGCGCCGGTATCGGCGGCCATCGGCGCGGCCGCGATGCTGCTGGCCTTGAGTGGTGGCGTTGCCTTGGGAGCGATCGCCGCGATGCGGCCCGGCAGCCGTCTCGATCGCGGCCTGATGCTGATCGCGCTGACCGGTTTGTCGGTGCCTTCTTACGTGGTCGCGCCGCTGCTGATCCTGATCTTCGCGCTGAGCCTGGCCTGGCTGCCGGCTGGTGGTTGGGATGGCGGCATCGCGGCCGCCGTGCTGCCATCGATCGCGCTGGCCTTGCCGCAACTGGCGGCGATCGCCCGATTGACGCGCGGCGCGCTCGCCGAAGCACTCGATGCGCCGTGGATCCGAACCGCGCGCGCCAAAGGCCTGCCCGAACATCTGATCGTGCTGCGCCATGCCTTGAAGCCGGCGCTGCTGCCGGTGCTGTCCTATCTGGGCCCGGCGGCGGCTGGCTTGATGACCGGCTCGGTGGTGGTCGAGCAGGTGTTCGGCATTCCCGGCATCGGCCGCTATTTTGTGCAGGGCGCCTTGAATCGCGATTACACCTTGGTGCTCGGCGTGGTGCTGTTCTACGGTGCGCTGGTGATCGTGTTCAACTTCATCGTCGATCTCGCCTATGGCGCGCTCGATCCGCGGGTGCGGCTGGCATGAAGCTACGTGAACTGCTGCGGCAACCGGGCGTGGCGATGCCTGCCTTGTTGCTGGCAATGATCCTGCTGCTGGCGATCGTCGGGCCCTGGTTCGCCCCGCAGCCTTTCGATGCCATCGACTTCGAGGCCGATTGGGGCCGTGGCCCGAGCTGGGCGCATCCGTTCGGCACCGATGAACTCGGCCGCGATCTGTTCGCGCGGGTCTGTGTCGGCGGGCGGCTGTCGCTGGCGGTTGGCCTGGTATCGACTCTGGTCGCGCTGGTGATCGGTATCGCCTGGGGCGCCGTGGCGGGTTATCTCGGCGGCCGGATCGATGCGCTGATGATGCGCATCGTCGACATCCTGTACGCGCTGCCGTTCATGTTCTTCGTGATCCTGCTGATGGTCTTGTTCGGTCGCCACTGGCTGCTGATTTTTGTCGCGATCGGTGCGGTCAACTGGCTGGACATGGCGCGCATCGTTCGCGGCCAGACGCTGGCACTGCGGCGGCGCGAGTTCATCGATGCCGCGGTGATTGCAGGGCTCGGCCCGGCGGCGATCATTCGCCAGCACATCGTGCCGAACCTGATCGGCGTGGTGATCGTCTGCGCCACCTTGTCGATCCCGCAGGCGATCCTGGTCGAATCGTTCCTGAGCTTTCTCGGCCTCGGCATCCAGGAGCCGGCGACCAGTTGGGGTGCGCTGGTCAACGACGGCGCGCGGGCGATGGAGGTCACGCCCTGGGGCCTGATCTTTCCGGCCGGCTTTCTGGGCCTGACGCTGTTGTGCTTCAACCAGCTCGGCGATGCCTTGCGCGAAGCTTTTGATGGCGGCGCGCTGCGCCGCACGCGAGGCTAGCGATGCTCGAGATCAAAGCCCTGCGGGTCCGCCATCCGGGAAGGGGCAGGGCAGCGGCGCCGGTCACCGTGCTCGATGGCGTCAGCCTGTCCCTGGCAGCTGGCGAATCGCTGGGACTGGTCGGCGAATCCGGCTCCGGCAAGAGTCAGACGGCGCTCGCGATCCTCGGCCTGCTGCCGGCGAGTGCGACAGTCGAAGGCTCGATCCGTTTCGATGGCAACGAACTGCTGGGCGCCAGCCGCCAGCAGATGGATCGCCTGCGCGGCAGCCGCATCGCGATGATCTTCCAGGACCCGATGACCAGCCTGAATCCGAGCTTGAGCATCGGGCTGCAGCTGGCCGAAGTGCTCGAAGTGCATCGCGGTGCCAGTCGTCGCGCTGCGCTGCGCGAAGCCGCGCAGATGCTTGATGCCGTGCGCATTCCGGATGCAACTCGGCGGCTGCAGCAATATCCGCATGAGCTGTCCGGCGGTCAGCGCCAGCGGGTGATGATCGCGATGGCGTTGCTCTGCAAGCCGCAGTTGCTGATTGCCGACGAGCCGACCACCGCACTCGACGTCACCATCCAGGCGCAGATTCTCGATCTGCTCGATGAACTGCGTCACGAGCTGAATCTGGCCCTGTTGCTGATCACCCATGATCTCGGCGTTGTCGCCGGCCACTGCGATCGCGTGGCGGTGATGTATGCCGGCCGGATCGTCGAAGCGGGGCCGTCGACGGCGGTGCTTGCGAGTCCTGCTCACCCCTACACGGCGGCCTTGCTGGCCTCGCGGCCGTCTCTGCTCGGGCCACGGCCGGAACGGCTGCCATCGATCGCGGGTCAGCCGCCCGATCCGGCACAGCGCGCGGTTGCTTGCGCGTTCGCACCGCGCTGTACCTCGGTGTTGCCGGTGTGTCGCGAGCGCGTGCCGGCGCTGCGAGACTTGGCCGGTGAGCGCGTTGCGGCCTGCGAAAGGCTGAGTCTGTAACCGCGATTCGAGTGTTATCCGTTGGGGCGACCCGCGCCGGCAGAAACTTTCGACAGCAAGTTCGACGAAGATGGCATCAGTCTTGATGACGATCCCGTTCGGCGGCCGGTATAATGACCGGGTTTTGCGGCCGTCCTCGGACAGCCTCAGAACATGCCAACGAATCTGGCTGGAATCCGCCCCTTAAATCAGCTTTCGCAAGCACTCAAAAGGTCGCATATACATGAGCAATGAAGGTGTCGACGGCAACCGTCGTCGCTTCCTCACCACGGCGACTTCAGTAGTCGGCGCTGCTGGTGCCGCTGCCGTCGCCTGGCCGTTCCTCGCATCGCTGAAGCCCAGTGCCCGCGCCAAGGCGCTTGGTGCGCCGGTCATCGCCGATCTGAGCACTCTTGAGCCCGGCATGCGCGCTACTTATCTCTGGCGTGGTCAGCCGATCTGGGTCGTGCGTCGCACGCCGGAGATGCTGGCGGGTCTCGACAAGGTCACCGGTGATCTGGTCGATCCGGATTCCAAGGTCGGACAGCAGCCGAAATACATCACCGACAAGTCGCGGGCGCTGAAGCCGGAATACATGGTCATGAAGGGCGTCTGCACGCACCTCGGCTGCTCGCCGATCCTGCGTACCGACCACCCGGCACCGGAGATCGCGGCGAACTGGCAGGGCGGTTTCTTCTGCCCCTGCCACGGTTCGAAGTTCGATCTCGCGGGACGCGTCTACAAGGGCGTGCCGGCACCGACCAATATCGTCGTGCCGCCGCATCGCTACGAGACCGATACCGTCGTCGTCATCGGCGAAGACCCGAAGACGGCCTGAGTTCGACACCCGCTTACCCAATTTACGGATAGTTCTCCATGGCCATCACGCCAAACCCGTACAAGACAACCGGCGCGCTCGGTTGGATCGACGATCGCTTCCCGCTCACCAAGATGTGGAAGGAGCATCTGTCGGAGTATTACGCGCCGAAGAACTTCAACTTCTGGTACTTCTTCGGCTCGCTGGCACTGCTGGTGCTGGTCAACCAGCTGCTGACCGGCATCTTCCTGACCATGCACTACAAGCCGGGCGCCGAAACGGCGTTCGACTCGGTCGAATACATCATGCGCGACGTGCCCTGGGGCAACGTCATCCGCTACATGCACTCGACTGGCGCTTCGGCGTTCTTCGTCGTCGTCTTCCTGCACATGTTCCGCGGCCTGATGTATGGCTCGTACCAGAAGCCGCGTGAGCTGATCTGGGTGTTCGGCGCGCTGATCTTCCTGGTGCTGATGGCCGAAGCCTTCTGTGGTTACGTGCTGCCCTGGGGCAACATGAGCTACTGGGGCGCGGCGGTAATCATCAACCTGTTCGGCACCATTCCGTTCATTGGTCCGGACCTGGTGACCTGGATCCAGGGCGATTTCGTGCCGTCCGATGCCACGCTGAACCGCCTGTTCTCGATCCACGTGATCGCGCTGCCGTTCGTGCTGGTCGGCCTCGTCGTCGCCCACATCCTGGCGCTGCATGAAGTCGGCTCGAACAACCCGGATGGCGTCGAGATCAAGAAGAAGAAGGATCCGGCGACCGGCATTCCGCTCGACGGCATTCCGTTCCACCCGTATTACACGGTCAAGGACATGGTCGGTGTTGCCGGCTTCCTGATCATCTTCTGCGCCGTGCTGTTCTTCATGCCGGACGGCGGCGGCTACTTCCTGGAAGCGCCGAACTTTACGCCGGCCAGCCAGACCAACACGCCGGAACACATCACGCCAGCTTGGTACTTCGGTACCTACTACGCGATGTTGCGCGCAACACCATCGTTTGCCGGCACCCAGATCTGGGGCGTGATCGTGATGGGCGCGGCGGTGGTGATCCTGTTCTTCGTGCCCTGGCTCGACCGGTCCAAGGTCAAGTCGATCCGCTACAAGGGCGCGCTGTCGAAGATTGCGCTGACCATCTTCGCGATCAACTTCGTGATCCTCAACTATTACGGCCTGCAGCCGCCGAGTGACACCGTGCAGCTGATCTCGCAGATCGGCACGATCCTGTACTTCGCGTTCTTCCTGCTGATGCCGTGGTACTCGAAGATCGACAAGACCAAGCCCGTGCCAGAACGGGTGACCGAATGACACCCCGCTCGAATCGCACCATGACTCGTCTTATCACTCGTCTGGCCCAGGTTTCGGCCCAATCCGCATTGCTCGCGGCCGCCGCACTGCTGCCGCAGGCCGTCAGCGCCAACACTGGCGTGGCCCTGCAGCACTTCTCGGCGAACTCCGGCAACCTGCCGTCGGCGCAGCGCGGCGCGCGCAACTTCATGGCTTATTGCTCGGGCTGCCATTCGCTGAAGTACCTGCGCTACGAGCGCATGGGCGAGGATCTGAACATTCCGCCGGATGTGCTGAAGAAGAACCTGATGTTCACCAGCGACAAGCTCGGTGACCAGATCAAGATCGCGATGCCGGCAGCCTCCGGTGACTGGTTCGGCCGCGTGCCGCCGGATCTGTCGCTGGAAACCCGCGCGCGCGGTGCCGACTGGGTCTACACCTATCTGCAGAGCTTCTATCTGGACGACAGCCGTCCGATGGGCGTCAACAACACCGTGCTGGCGGGTGCTTCGATGCCGCACGTGCTCTGGGAACTGCAGGGCTGGCAGAAGAAGGCCGAGCATGCTGCTGAAGGTGAACACGGTGGCGGCCATCACGAAGGCAGTGGTTTCGAGCAGGTCAGCAAGGGCTCGCTGACCCCGGCCGAATACCAGGCTTTCGTTGGCGATCTGGTCAACTTCCTGGACTACGCGTCCGAGCCTGGCAAGCAGGCGCGCATCAGCACCGGTCTGAAGGTCATGCTGTACCTGTTCGTGCTGCTGGGTCTGACCTATCTGCTGAAGAAGGAATTCTGGCGCGACATTCATTGATCACCTTGACGCACTGCCTTTCAGTTCACGCGGCACGCAGGGTCTGACATGGCCCTGCGTCTGCGAGCAAGAGTTCCGATGCCCCCGATCAAGCCTGCCGCCAACGCGGGTTTGACCCTCTACGTAGGCCCTGACTCGCTGCATGGTGACTGGGCTCGTCTGGTCCTCGCCGAGAAGGACGTCGACACCGCCGTCGTCAAGATCATCACGCCCGGCAAGGTCGACGAAGATTTCCTGGTCCTCAATCCGGCGCAGACCCTGCCAACCCTGGCGGATCGCGAAGGCGTGATTTCCAGCGCCAGAGTGATCGTCGAATATCTCGACGAGCGCTACCCGCATCCGCCGCTGATGCCGCAGGAGCCCGCCGGCCGCGCCCGCGTCCGGATGAGCCTGCATCGCATCGAGCACGAGCTGTTTCCGCTCGCCGTCGCGATGACCGGCACCGGTGCGGAAGCCAATGCGGCGCGCAAGCAGTTGATCGAAGGCCTCAAGGCCGGCGCCCGCTTCTTTCCGGCGCGCGGTCATATCCTCGGCCCGGAATGCTCGCTCGCCGATACCGCCTGGGCGGTGCTGCTGCGTCGGGTGCAGATGGCCAAGCTGGCCTTGCCGCCCGAAGCGGCCAGCGTCGGTGCCTACGGTGCGCGGCTGTTCGCGCGCCCGGGTTTCCAGCGCTGCTTCCATCCGTCGACGATCGCCCCGGCCACTGGCCGTCGGCGCAGCTGAGTCCGCTGACCGATGGCCAATCCGTCCAAATCGCGCCGTCCCTACCTGATCCGCGCGATCTACCAGTGGACCCTGGACAACGGCTTCACGCCGTATCTGCTGGTCGCGGCTGATCAGCCCGGCGTCACCGTGCCGCTGCCGTTCGTCAAGGACGGCCGCATCGCGCTCGACATCGGCGGCATGGCGGTGCGCGAGCTGAACATCGAGAACGATCCGATCTTCTTCTCGGCGCGTTTCGGCGGTCGTCCTTACGAAATCGTGGTGCCGAGCGGCGCGGTGCTGGCGATCTATGCGCGCGAGAACGGCGAAGGCATCGTCTTCGGTGAACCGGAAACCGGCGAGCCGGCGACCGATGCGCCGGAGTTGCCGCCGGAACCGCCGAAGCCGAGCGGTCGGCCGAAGCTACGAGTCATCAAATAGCCTCAGTGTTGCGCTGTTCGACAGGTGCTGAGCCACGTCGAGCACCACCACCGCGTCTCCCACCTTGATCGTTCCCGCACGCAGCACGCGGGCGATGATGCCGCCGTGGCCGCGCATCGCCTGAAAGCCGCCGGGCCCGAGGTTCTCGTCCATCCGCGAGCAGGGCGCACAAGGGCCGGTGAACTCGAACAGCGCGTCACCGATCGTGAACTGCCGGCCTTTCAAGGCCAGCAGATTCAGGCCGGAAACGACCAGATTGCGCCGGGTCATCAATGGCGTGACCCGAGCCAGACCGAGAATGCCGGCGACCGCGGTCAGATGCTCGGCCTGGATCATTGACACCATGCGCTTGCCATCGAGCGGCCCGGTGTAGTGATCGCCGACCAGGCCGCCACCGATCTCGACACTGGCAGTTGCGACGGACTGCAGCGTCTCGCGCCGCGCCGGCCTGAGGCCGATCCAGTCGAGACGGCCGGCATGCATCGGGCCGTACATCAGTTCCTTCAGACTTGTGGCCATCGTTCCGTGTTCGCTCAGGCAGGCGGCGCCGGCAGCGCCTTGCCCGGATTGAGGATGCCGACGGGATCGAACGCGCGCTTCACCGCATGCATCATCGACAAGGTCGCGGCATCGATTTCCCAGGCGACGAAGGCGCGCTTGTCGATGCCGACGCCGTGCTCGCCGGACAAGGTGCCTTCAAGGCTCAGCACCAGTCGGAACACCGCATGCAGACAGGCCTCGATCGCCACCATCTGCGCCGGATCATCCGGATTGGCGAGCAGGTTGACGTGGATGTTGCCGTTGCCGGCATGGCCGAAGCAGACGATGCGGATGCCGTGCTGCTTCGACAGCGCCGCAACGCCACGGATCAGCTCCGGCAATCGCGACACCGGCACTGCCACATCCTCGTTGACCTTCTTCGGCGCCAGGCTGCGCAGCGCCGGTGACAGCGCCTTGCGCGCTGCCCACAGATCTTCGGCCTCGGCCTCGGAACGCGCAGCACGCAGATCGATCAGGCCATCGCCGCTCGCCGCTGCACTCACCGCCGCGACGACGGCGGCGATGCCGGCATGGCTGCCATCGCATTCGATCAGCAGCAGTGCGCCGCAGTCAGCGCTGAGGCCGCAGTCGCGGTGGGCCTGTGCCAGCTGCACGGCATCGCCATCGAGAAATTCCAGTGCGCTCGGCGTTTCCGGCTGCGCCATCAGTCGCGCGACCGCAGCGGCGGCGGCTTCGACGTCGCGATAGGCCGCACGCAAGGTGCGGGTGGTTTCCGGTTTCGGCAGTAGCTTCAGGGCGGCCTGGGTGATCACCGCCAGCGTGCCTTCGGAGCCGATCAAGAGACGCGTCAGGTCATAGCCGACCACGCCCTTGGTCGTGTAGCAGCCGGTCTTCAGGCGCGTGCCGCTGCCGGCGATCGCACGCAGGCCGAGCACGTTGTCGCGCGCCGTGCCGTACTTCACCGCGCGCGGCCCGCCAGCACCACAGGCGAGGTTGCCGCCGACTGTCGAAAAGCCGCTGCTGGTCGGATCCGGTGCCCAGAACAGGCCGTGCTTCGCGGCCTCGCGCTGCACGTCGCCGTTCAAGGCGCCGGCCTCGCATTCGAGCAGGCGATCGCCCGGCGACACCCGCAGCACACGGTTCATCTGTTCCAGCGACAGCACCACACCGCCGTGAATCGGCACCGTGGCGCCGGTGGTATTGGTGCCGCGGCCACGGGCGATCAGCGGCAGCGCGTGTTCGCGGCAGCAGTCGATCAGCGCCTGTACTTCGTCGACGGTAGCGGCCAGCGCCACCGCCTGCGGCATCGCCACCCGGCGGCTGTTGTCGTAGCCATAGGCGAGGCGATCGGCAGGATCAAGCAGCAGCCGGTCCGGCGGCAGCAGCGCACGCAGCTCGCGGGCGACGCCGGCTGGCAGTTCGACATCGGCACCAACAGTTTCAGGCGTCGACATCGAACGCGGCCTTCAGCCAGTGCAGTTGATCGCCGTCGAGGGCGACAACATCGAAGCGGATTTCGCGCTGCGCGTGTTCGGCGTGGGCGGCGAGGAATAATTGCGTGGCGTGGACCAGATGGCCGCGCTTGCGGGCATCGACCGATTCGAGCGCCGAGCCGTAATCGCTGCGTCCGCGGCTGCGCACTTCGATGATCGCCAGCACCTCGCCATCGCGCATCACCAGATCCAGTTCACCGCCCTTGCAACGCCAGTTGCGGGTGATCAGCTTCAGGCCCTGGCGTTCCAGGTGGCGCAGTGCCCGCGTTTCGGCGTCGGCACCGCGCAGCCAGTTCACGGCGGTGGGCTGAGCGAATTGAGGGCCGGATCTGCGCCCGGCGCCATCACCGATGGATCGCCGCCATTGGTCATTCTGGCGCAGACCAGCTTGCGGCGGATCGCGCCGTTGCTTTCGACCGCGAGTACGCCGGTAGCGCCCTGCACCAGATCGCCGGGCCGCAGGGCGTTCTGGGCGATCCGGTTGGCCAGCAGCCAGGCATCGGCGCCAAGGGCATAGAAGCGCGCGGCTTCCCGGCTGCGGCCGTTCTGTGCGGCATCGCGCAGCGGCTGCAGGGTGCCACCGATGCCATCGAGCAGCCAAGGCACATCGCAGAAGCGGATGCCGCTGAGATCGCCATCGCCCGGGCCTTCGTTGACTGCGGACGTGGCGTACACCGGCGTGCGATCGGCGTGGTAGTAGCGGAACAGCGGCCAGAGCACACGCGCCTGCGAGGCGCGGGCGGCGATGAACACGAAGTCGAAATCGTTGCGGCGCTGCGGATCGATATCGGGCCCGGCCTTGGCGCGGGCTTCGGCAGCTTTCTTCTTGTCGTCGATCGCCACGTAGCGCAGCAACTTGCGCACCGGATCCGCCCAGGCCTGCGGCTCGCCGTAGTAACGGCCGGAGTCGACGACCACGCCGCCGAGTTCGCGCAGGCGGGTCTCGAACGCGGACTGCACGCGGTTGCCCCAGTCGCTGGACGGGGTCATCGAAAGTGCCCGTCGCAGGCCGCGCGACACGGCGTCCTCGGCAGCGGCGCGGGCCTCGTCCTCGGGCGCCAGGCCGAACTGGTACAGGCCCGGCGGGGCGCTGCGGTTGCCATCTAGGTAGTTCAGGCCGAGCACCGGAACTGGCAGCGCCGGTGACTGCGCCAGCACGGTGAGGTTTTCCTTGAGCAGCGGCCCGACCACCATGCCGGCGCCGTCGCTGACTGCCTGTCCGTAGGCGGAAGGCTCGTAGACGCGGGCGGGCGGTGCAGAGCCCGCCGAAGCGGCGCTCGCGTAGCCGGCGCGCAGCGCATCGGCGAATGCGGCTTGCGGCCCGGTCTGTGGCAGCAGCAAGGCGATATTGCGGCCGTGGGCCAGCGGCGCGCCGGCAGTCACATCGGCGAACGATCCGTTGCTGGGCGCGGTGCCGAGCGGTGCATACGGTGCCAGCGACTGCTGCGCGGCTTCGGCCGGCGCCAGCGCCGGCGCCATGGCCAGCGAGGGCGGGGCATACAGCGCGGCGAGGCGTTCCTCGCCCGGATGGCGCGGATAGCGTTTGCGCCAGAGATCGAACTCGCCCAGCGTGGCCCGGCGGCGATGCAGCGCCGCCAGATCCAGCCAGCCGCGGATCAGCGGCGGCTGGCTGGCCGCGCGGCCGAGGGTGGCGGCGTCGAGCGTGGCGCCCTGCAACAGGTTCCACAGGGTTTCGCGATTGGCGTTGAGGGCGACGATGCCGCTCAGGTAGTGCTCGCGCAGTACCAGGCTCTGGGTCAGGGCGATCGGATCGTTGCCGCGCGCCTGGGCCTGGGCGCGGACCAGCAACTGGCGCTCGGCGAGTTGCGGATCGCCGCCCGGATCGCCGGCCGGCAGCAGGCGCAGCGCCCGGGCCGAGTCGTTGCGCATTAGCGCCGATTGCGCGCGCAGCAGGCGGTAGCGGGTCTGCAGAACCGGATCGCTGGTCTGCGCCGGAATCTGGTCGAGGATCTGGTCGGCCCGGAACGGATCGCGCGCGGCCAGCGAAGCATCGGCGGCGCGCAGACGCAGGTCAGCGGCCTGCTCCGGTGTCGCATCGGCAGCAGCAGCCTGGTAACTGCGTGCGGCGGCAGCGGCATCGCCCCGCGCCAGCGCCGCATCGGCCTCAGCTGATGAGCTACTGCCGTAGCTCGGCGACATCGACGTTGCCGGCTCGTTGCCGTAGTTGCCCGGATAGCGTTTGACGATGCCGGTGCTGGTCGAGCAAGCCGTCAGGCCGAGCAACATCAGCGCCGGCAGTGCGCGAAGCAGACGTGCCTGGGCCGGGGCAGAAACGAAGTCATGGGAAGTCATCAAGTAAAGTATGACATGGCCTTTTTGCAGTTGACCTCCACCGGGAGATGCCCGTGAACCTCCCCGGTGACCCTGGTCTCGAACCCGGCGCGCTCTATGTCGTGGCCACACCGATCGGCAATCTCGGCGATCTGTCGCCGCGTGCGCAAGCGGTGCTCGGCGCGGTCAGCCGCATTGCTGCCGAGGACACCCGCACCACCTCGGCATTGCTCGCCCACTTTGGCATCCGCACGCCGCCCGGCGGGCTGGTGGCGCTGCACGATCACAACGAGACGCGGGTCGCCGAAGGTTTGATTGCTGAACTTGCCGATGGCGCCACGCTCGCCGTGGTTTCCGATGCCGGCACGCCGCTGATTTCCGATCCCGGCTATGCGCTGGTCCGCGCTGCACGTGCAGCGGGACGCGCCGTCTACACCGTGCCGGGCCCCTGTGCTGCGATCGCAGCGCTGTCGGTATCCGGTTTGCCGACCGATCGCTTCGTGTTCGCCGGTTTCCTGCCGGCCAAGTCCGGCGCCCGACGCGCCGCGTTCGAGCGGATCAAGGCCGAGCCGCGCACCGCGATCTATTACGAATCGACCCATCGCATCGAAGACAGCCTCGACGATCTGGTCGCCGTGCTCGGCGCCGAGCGCCGCGTCTGCCTGGCGCGCGAGCTGACCAAGCGCTTCGAACAGAGCATCACCCTGCCGGCGGCCGAACTGCGCATCTGGCAACGCGAAGATCCGAACCGTGGCCGCGGCGAGTTCGTGCTGATCGTCGAAGGCGCACCGATTGCCGAGACCGATGACCGGATCGATATCGAGGCCGAGCGCGTGCTGCGCCTGCTGCTGGCCGAACTGCCGGCGTCTCGCGCGGTCCGACTGGCGGTCGAGATCACCGGCGCGGCGAAAAAGCCGCTGTACCAGTTGGCGCTGAAGATTGCCGGCAAAGGGGCCGGCGACAGCGATCGCGACGACAACGAATCTGCCTGAGCCTGCCTTGACCGAAACGCCCGCCACACCGCCGCTGCGTGCCGATGCTTTTGCCGCCCTGCGCTTCCCCGAATACCGCAACCTGATCGTCGGCAATTTCCTGTTCACGATCGCGATGACGGTGCAGGAAATCGCCATCGCCTACGAGCTGTACCTGATCACCCACGATCCCTTCGTGCTCGGCCTGCTCGGCCTCGCCGAAGCGCTGCCGTTCATGGCCGTCGCCCTGTTCGGCGGCCATGTCGCCGATCGCCGCGACAAGCGCAGCATCATGCTGTTCGCGCTCAGCTTCATTCTGGTCGGCTCGATGTTCCTGACCTGGCTGCTGCAGCCGCATATCCGCAGCGGCCTGAGCCAGAACATGTTGCTGGCCTGCTGCTATGGCGTGGTGGCCGCGCTGGGCCTGGCGCGTGGTTTTCTGACGCCGGCAGTCAGCTCGCTGAAAGGCTTTCTGGTGCCGCGCGAGCACTACGCCAACGCCACCGCCTGGAGCAGCACGCTCTGGCAGGCCGGCGCGATTCTCGGCCCGGTGACCGGTGGGTTTCTTTACGCGGGTGCCGGCCTGTCAGCGAGTCTGATCGGCGTCTGTACGCTGCTGTTGCTGCAGGCGGTGATGTACGCGCGGATCAAGCCGCGGCCGCCGCAGCTGAGCGCAGCCGAGCAGCAGGAATCGGTCTGGGAAAGTCTCGCGGTCGGCATCCGCTTCGTGTTCCAGTCGAAGATCATCCTGTATTCGATTTCGCTGGACCTGTTCTCGGTGCTGTTCGGCGGTGTCGTCGCAGTCCTGCCGGTGTTCGCCGAGGACGTTCTGAAGATCGGCGCCCAGGGCCTCGGCGTGCTGCGCGCAGCGCCGGCAGTCGGCGCGATGGTCACCGTGCTGCTGTGCACGCGCTATCCGCCGATGTTCAAGGCCTGGCGTAACCTGCTGATCGCGGTCGCCGGCTTCGGCGTGTCGATCCTGGTATTCGGCTTCTCGCGCAGTTTGTGGCTGTCGGCGGCGGCGCTGTGCGCCAGCGGCGCCTTTGATTCGATCAGCGTGGTGATCCGCGGCACCATCCTGCAGATGATGCCGCCAGATCACCTGCGCGGCCGCGTGCTCGCGGTGAACAGCATCTTCATCAGCTCATCCAATGAACTCGGCGCCTTCCAGGCCGGCACCTCGGCAGCGATCTTCGGCGCGACGCGCTCGGTGCTGATCGGCGGCACGATCACTCTGGCGATCGTCGTTGGTGTCTGGCGGCGCTCGAAGGATCTGCTGGCGTTGCGGCTGAGCTGAGCGCCAGTAATTCAGGCCGGGCTCAGGCGGCTTTCATCCGCTCCAGATACTCGGCAGCCAGCTTTCCGGCGGGGCCGTTCTTCGGATGAATCTCGTCGAACCATTGAGAGGGTTTGCTCAGATCGGTCTTGAACGAAAACACCTCGACTCGTCCGCCCCAGCGCGCCTCGGCTGCCACTTCGGCACACAGCGCGCGGTACTGGTCGAGCATCGCCCTGGCCACTTCGTAGCGCGTGTTGTCGTCCCGGAAGCCGAGCTCGTCGAAGCGCAGACCCAGCCAGGGCCCGGCGCGATCATCGTTGTGCGGGATCGGCGTCGACGGATTGGCCGGCGGCACCGGAATCACGTGCGCGTAGGTGTGCATCAGCACCCGCTCCACACTCGTGCCCTTCTTCAGCACCGCGGCGAAGACTTCCTGAAGCCAGCCGCGCAGCTTCTCCAGCAGAGCGCGGTATTGCGGCTGCTTGATGTAGCCGGCTGGCGTGTCCGGGAATGGCGCGCGGTCTGGCCGCACGAACGGGCGGATATCGCCCAGGAAATCGTTGCCGCCGGCGCTGAGCAGGAACAGCTTGGGCTGCTCCTTCCTCACCGCTTTCAGGTAGTCCGCGGGATCGACCATCTGGCCCAGCTCGGAACCGGCGCTGGCCAGGCTCAGCACGTTGAACACGGGATCGTTGTTGATGTGATCGATCAGATCGTGGATCAGCGGATGCTGGAACCAGGAATCGCCTTCGGCGACGACGCGAATCGCGTTCGGCTGCGTCAGCTTCCTTTCGTCATAGCGATCCAGCCGGTTGTTGACCTCGCAGCGGATCAGCCAGCCGGCAATGCCGCCGGGAATGTCCTTGAATTCGTAGTGCGTTTCGCGCCGATCTGCGCCGGCAGGCGGCGGAATGATCAGGCCGGGATCGACGAGATCGAAGCTCAGCTTGCCCGGGCTGCCTTCCACTTCCTTGAAGTACTGGCGGGCAAGCTTTGGAAAATCGTCGGTATTGCGCAGCGCGCGTTCGAGAGACATCAGATCGATCTTGGCAGGCATGTCAGCACTCCTCGACAGGGGAGTGAAGTGAATACGCCAGTCGCGCGCGCTGTGCACCGTCTTTCCGCCAGCGCTCTGTGAACACCGTCGCGCTACATCGCAGAGGCACGAAAACGATCTGAGCTTTGATCGCAAAACCACTTCCCGCGGCGGCGGGCAATCGGCAGCATGCGTTCAGTCCTTGCGGCCTTCGTCACAAACGAAGCCGCACTTCCGATTCCCAGCTCGATCCGCTCATGAACCTCCTGCCCCTTCGCTGCCGAATGTCGTTGCGCCGCTGTTGCGGCGCCCGATGTTCGTCTGCGCGCTGCGCAGGCTGACGCAAGGGCTGCCGCCGTCCGGCGCGCCTTTTGCAATGCATTCGAAGACGGCGCGCCGAGCGTCGCCGTTCGTTCATGTTTGTCGTGGAAGCTGCGTGCGCCTTCAGCGGTACGCATGCCAGGAGCCATCGTCATGTACTACAGGTCCAGCAACACCCGTCACGCCATCTACGGCTTCGATTCGCTGTGCGCCGCTGCCCGCGCCGCCGGCCATCGTGGCGATGCCACGCTGCACGCCGCACTCGGCGGTGAATCCGGCATCGCAGGGATCGTCGAGCGCTACATCGGCATCGTCGCCGCCGATGGCC
>NZ_JAHFRY010000033.1:0-13444 GCF_023266035.1 Nevskia sp. | reverse complement strand
ATCAATCATCACTTCAGCGGCATCAACATCGTCCGCCTGCGGCTGATGCTGGTGCGCCATTTCAGCTGGCTGGCCGGTGGCCCACAGCGCAATGTCCTGTTCGTGCCGGCGCGCAGCGAGCGTCGCGAAGACAAGGCCGATCTCCACGCCCTGACCGTGCTCGCCGACGGCCTCGACGACGCCCTGCAGCAGTGCGCCGTGCCGAACTCGGCACGTCGTCGCTTCCTGGCGCTTTTCAATCCGGCGCTGCAGATGGCGGCCTGAGGCCGCAGCAGCCATTGCGGAGCACGGTGCGCCGTGCTCGCAATTCAGTAATCCAGATCCAGCGCCCCGCACAGCCAGTCGATCAAGGGGCTGGCGAGCTTGTACTGCTTGATGATCCGTTTCGGCAGGTCGGGCGCCAGCAGCGCTTCGTCGTCGAGCGCGGCGGAGGCGATGTAGTCCTTGCGCTTGATGTCCTCGATCAGCTCGTGCGCTGGGTCGTAGCCGAGCGGTACGCGCTTCATGCTGTCACCGCCCAGGGTGCCGAAAGCCCTCTTGAACGCGGCCGAGCGCGTCGCCGCTTTCCAGCTCGCCGGGTTGTTGACCAGGTAGGTGCGGATGCGCTTCAAGGTCTCCGGCTGCGGATGCCAGATGCCACCGCCGAGGAAGCTGTCGCCGGGCTTGATGTGCAGGTAGAAGCCGGGCGCATCGAGCCGGCCCATGGTGCCTTGATCGGCATCGCCGCCACGGGTCACCGCGCGGGTTGCCTGGTGGTAGAAGCTGGCGCCGGCCCAGGGCTTGTACGGCGTCTTGTCGGCGGCGAAGCGGGTGTCGCGATGGATGCGGAACATCGAGCCGCCGACCGGCTTCGGGTTGGCGACGTAGTGCGGGCTGATTTCCTTCAGCGGCGCATCGAGATCGCCGATCAGGCGCAGGAACGGCAGCTTCACGTGCTGCTCGTATTCGGGCTTGTGGGCGGTGAACCATTCGCGACTGTTGTTGGCGTCGAGCGCGCGCAGGAAGGCGAAGGTCTGAGTCGAGAAATACGGGGTGGCTTTGGCCATCGGGATCGGTCTCCGGGAGTGCCGCGACGATGCCGGATGTACGGCCCCATTCCAAGCACTATTCCACGCGCCATCGCCGTTCGATCTGGCTGAAGACAGCCGATGGCGAAACCGTTTGCCGGTCACGATGTTTCTCGAGGGGCCTTGACGCCGCGCGGCCGCGCGCATGTACTGCGCGTCCGAAACGCGCTGTACGCGATTGTTTCGGCAAATAAAAGCCTATATCCGGGCGCCCAATAGCAGCGCCAGACAGCGGTGGTCATCCGATGAGCGATCTCCTCAGCAATCCGTATTTCGATGTGGCCTTCCTCCCGACCACGGAGCGCGCTTCGTGAGCGCCGCCGTGCCGATGGTCGGTGGCTTCGTGGCGCCGAAGCGGGTGCTGATGGGCCCGGGTCCGTCCGATGTCCATGCGCGGGTTCTGGCCGCTGCCAGCCAGGGAACGATCGGCCATCTCGATCCCGAATTCGTTCGCCTGATGGACGAGATCAAGCTGCTGCTGCGCGCCACCTTCCGCACCGAGAACGATCTGACTTTCGCGATCTCGGCGCCGGGTTCGATCGGCATGGAGACCAGCGTCATCAATCTGGTCGAGCCGGGCGACACCATCATCGTCTGTGTCAACGGCGTGTTCGGCGGCCGTATCTGCTCGATGGCAGAGCGCGCCGGCGCCAAGGTTGTCAAGGTCGCCACACCTTGGGGTCGCGCGGTCGATCCGGCCGATGTCGAAGCCGCACTGAAGGCCAATCCGGGCACCCGGGTCGTCGCCTTCGTGCACGCGGAAACCTCCACCGGCGCGCTGAGCGATGCCAAGACGATCGCGGCGATTGCCCGCGCCCATGGCGCCCTGAGCCTCTGCGATGCGGTGACCTCGCTGGCCGGCGTGCCGCTGGAAGTCGATGCCTGGGGCATCGACGCGACCTACTCGGCCACCCAGAAGTGCCTGTCAGCGCCGCCGGGCCTGTCGCCGGTCACTTACTCGGCGGCTGCCGTTGAGCGCCTGAAGACGCGCAATTCTCCGGTGGTCTCCTGGTTCCAGGATCTGGCGCTGGTGATGAGCTACTGGGGCAGCGGCGGCAACGCCACGGCGCGCCGCACCTACCATCACACCGCGCCGGTCAATGCGCTGTTCGGCCTGCATGAAGCGCTGCGCATGCTGCACGAGGAAGGCCTGGAAGCGAGTTGGGCGCGCCATGCGCGCGTGCATGCGCTGCTCGCCGAAGGTCTGGAAGATCTCGGCTTCCGCTACGTGGTGCCGCAGGGTGAGCGGCTGCCGCAGCTGAACAGCGTCTGGATTCCGGAAGGTGTCGATGACGCTGCCGGCCGCGGTCAGCTGCTGAACGATCACGGTGTCGAGATCGGCGCCGGCCTCGGCGATTTCGCCGGCAAGGTCTGGCGCATCGGCCTGATGGGCCAGAGCTGCAGCGAGCGCCATGTCGAACTGCTGCTGAACGCACTGGCCAAGGTCAGCGGCCGCAGCCGTTCGACGTCACGAGTGCTGGAAGCCACCGCGTAAGTCGATCTGCATCGAGGGTCCCGGACGGGCTTCAGGTTCACCCTGACTGCCCGTTTTGCTGGGGCTATGTCATCGTCCGACCACTTAAGACGCACGGCAACGACGGAGGAGCCCGCCATGACTGCCCACGAAAAATTGGAAATCCCGGAAGTCCGCAGCAAGGTATCGCCCGAGGAGTGGCAGCTGAGAGTCGATCTCGCCGCCGCCTACCGGCTGGTCGCGATGTTCGGCTGGAGCGATCTGGTGTTCACCCATATCTCGGCGCGGGTGCCGGGGCCTGCCCACTCCAACGATCACCATTTCCTGATCAACCCCTACGGCTTCCTGTTCGACGAGATCACTGCGTCGAGCCTGGTCAAGGTCGACCTCGCAGGCAACAAGGTCATGGAGTCGCCGTACCCGATCAACCCGGCCGGCTTCGTCATTCACAGCGCCGTGCACGCGGCGCGCGAGGATGCGCACTGCGTGCTGCATGTGCACTCGGCGAATGGCGTTGCCGTGTCGGCGCGCAAGGAAGGCCTGTTGCCGATCTCGCAGCAGTCGATCTTCGTGATGTCGAACCTCGGCTATCACGACTACGAAGGCGTGGCCCTGCTCGAAGATGAGCGGCCGCGCCTGGTCCGTGACCTCGGAACCAACACCTACCTGATGCTCAGGAACCACGGTCTGCTAACCGTCGGCAGTTCGGTCGCCGAGGCCTGGGTTGCGATGTATCTGTTCGAGAGCGCCTGCAACATCCAGGTGCGGGCGATGGGCGCGGGCGCTGCCAACGTCGACAACCTGCTGATGATTCCACAGGACATCCTCGACGGCGGCATGCGACAGATGAAGGAAGCCACGCGCGGGCAGGGTGCCGGTCTGGTCTGGCCAGGCCTGCTGCGCAAGCTCGACAAGGCCGATCCCTCGTACCGCACGTGACCACCTGCCCGGGCCTGAGCCTCGCCGCGCTAGCGCAATGGCGGGGCGATGGCCTGCGCTTCGAGCATCAGGGCCAGCCGATCTTCGTCCGCGAAGCTGGCGCAGCAAGCGAGCGCGACGCTTCGCTGCTGTGCCTGCACGGCTTCCCGACCGCATCGTTCGACTGGTATCCGATCTGGGCAGCCTTGAGCCTGCGCTTCGGGCACCTGCTGGCCTTCGACATGCTCGGCTACGGCTTCTCCGCGAAGCCTGCGGGGCAGGATTATCCGATCACGGTGCAGGCCGATATCGCTGAAGCGCTGCTGCGCGACCGCGGTGTCCGGCGCGTGCATCTGCTCGCCCATGACGTCGGCGATACCGTCGCCCAGGAACTGCTGGCGCGCGATGCTGCACGCCGCGCGGCCGGCGATGCCTCGCTGGGAATCGCGTCTTGCGTGCTGCTCAACGGCGGCCTGTTTCCGGAGACGCATCGCGCTTCGCGCGCGCAGAAACTGCTGCTGTCGATGCTCGGCCCGCTGGTGGCTGCAGTGATGACCGAGCAGCGCTTCATGCCCAGCTTCGCGCTGGTGTTCGGGCCGCAGACCAAGCCTTCGGCCGAAGAGCTGAAAGTGTTCTGGTCGCTGCTCGCGCATGACAACGGCCATCGCAAGCTGCACCGGCTGATTCGCTACATCCTCGAACGCCGCGCCAACCGCGACCGCTGGGTCGGCGCGCTGCAGACCACCGTGGTGCCGCTGCACGTGATCGATGGCGCGGTCGATCCGATCTCGGGCGCGCACATGGTCGAGCGCTACCGGCAGCTGATTCCGAATCCCGATGTCACCCTGCTGCCAGGCATCGGCCATTACCCGCAGACCGAAGCGCCGCAGGCGGTGCTGGACGCCTTCCTGCGCTTTCACGAACGGCTGGCGGCTTAGCTTTGCTCCTTCCCCGTGAACGGGGAAGGAGCAAAAGCGCATTAACTCCCCAGCGCCAGCGCATTCAATCCGGCCGTCGCGCGCGGTGCTGTGTACAGCCGCGAAGCAATGCGTTCGACCAGATGCGCCGCGTCGCGCGCCACGCCGGAGAAGCGGCCCGAGCCCCAGGTGTACTGCCAGGGCAGGCCGAGGAAATAGAGGCCGGGCACGGTGGTGATGCCGCGGTCGTGACCGGGATAGCCGCGGCCGTCGAATACCGGCACGTCCACCCAAGTGAAGTCCGCCTTGTAGCCGATGCACCAGATCACGGTGGTGATGCCGGCCTCATTGAAATCGAGTTCCGTGCGTTCGGCAGCGGGCTTCCAGAGCGGCAGGTAGCGCGGTTCGACCGGCGCATCGATGCCATTCCTCGCGATGTAGGCATCGATCGTGTCCTTGATCGATTCCAGCGTGAGATCTGCGGCATCGAGGTTCTGTTCAAGGTCAGGCTTGAGCGTCAGCTTGGTGCCGACGATGTCGTTCAGGCGGCCGTACAACGCCATGCCTTCGCGGGCGAACTTGCGCAGGTCGATCTCGCGGCCACCGTCGCGGCCGGTGAGATAGTGGTTGGCCTTGGCGCGGACTCTTTCCTTGTTCGGATGCTCGTGGATGCCGATGTCGTAATAGCCCATCTGGTTCAGCCATTCGACCGCATCCTTGCCGCGGTACTGGCGCGGCGCGCGCGGTGCACCACCGACGCACAAGTGCACCTTGCGGCCGGCGAGGTGCAGATCCTCGGCGATCTGGCAGCCGCTCTGGCCGGTGCCGACCACCAGCACCGCGCCTGGTGGCAGCGCATCGGCATTGCGGTACTGCGGCGCATGCAGCTGCAGCATGTCGGCCGGCAGACGCTCCGCGGCCTTCGGCTTGGTCGGCAGGTGATAGCCGCCAACGGCGATGATCACTTCGTCGGCGGAGTATTCACCGATTGATGTGGAAACCAGATAGCCGCCGTTGTCGTTGCGGCTGAGCTTGGTGACGCCAACGCCTTCGAGCACCGGCGGATCGAAGCTGGCCACGAAGGCTTCGAGGTAGGCGACGATCTCGTCCTTGAGCATGAAGCCGTAGGGATCGTTGCCCTGGTACGGGAAGCCCGGCAGGGTGCACTGCCAGTTCGGCGTCACCAGACAGAACGAATCCCAGCGCCGTTCGCGCCATTCGTAGGCGATGCGGTTTTTCTCGAACACCACGTGCGCGATGCCGCGCTGCTTCAGATGCCAGCTCGCCGACAGGCCTGCCTGGCCGCCACCGATGACGATGACGGGATAGTGATTGGGCTGGGAATTGGGCTGGTGATTGGGTGGGAGATGGCGGGTCATGTCGTTCATCGTGTTGCGGACAGGGGTGGGTGCTGGCGCTTATTCGAAGCGCAGCACGGTGACGGTAGCGTCGGCGCTGGCTGCATAGGCCAAGGCTCGACGTTCGATTTCGGAAAGCTGCTGCGCCGCGCTTGAACAGGCGTAGCCGTAGCGCAGGCGCACGCGGTCGCTGGCGTGGTTCAGCGCGGCCTGGCTCAGGCGCACGAAGTCCTTCAGCGGATACGGCTGACCAGGATTGAAGTAGTCGCGGATCGTCGACGACGGCGAGTAGCACAGTGAAGTGGAGTCGTCGGGCCAGCGGACTTCGAAGCGGACTTCAGGCATGAGTGGGCGCCAGGGTTGAAAGGAGTGATTGGGATGAACCCGGGTGCGCCTTGTCCGGCCCGCAGCCGATCAGCGCTTCCTCGTTGAAATCCCAGGCCAGCGCGCTATCGCCGTCTTCGCTCAAATGGAGTTGACGCGTCGCCGTGCAGCGGCCGATGGCCGATGCCGACAGATCGCGCGCATGGAAGCGAGCCAGCACTTCATCGACCCGGCTTGGCCGCACCGCGAGCACGAAGCCGTAGCTTGGAAAGGTATGCAGCAGCCAGCGCGCCGGGTCGGCATCGGCCGGCATCGGCACCTGATCGAGATCGACTTCAGCGCCGATGCCCGAGCATTCGAGCAGCATCAGCACGGTGCCGAGCAGGCCGGCATTGCTGATGTCCTTCGCGGCACAGCAGAGTTTCTCTTCGGCGAGCTTCGGCAGGATTTCCAGATCGCCGCGCAGGCGTTCCGGATCGCTGCCACTGGCGGCATCCCAGTTCGAGAAATGCTGGCGATAACCGCCACGCAGATCGACGACCGAGATCAGCACGTCGCCGGGCTTCGCTTCGAAGCTGCTCAGCAAGGCATTGGCTTTGCCGAGGATCGCGACCGACAGTTGTTCGTTGCCGGCGCGCGCGTTCGAGTGCCCGCCGACCACCGGCACGCCGTAGACCTTCGCGGCGGCCGCCATGCCTTCGAGGATCGCGCCGCCATGCGTTGCGTCGCGGCTCCAGATCGCATCGACGACGGCAATCGGTCGGCCGCCCATCGCGTAGATATCGGAGACGTTGACCATCACGCCGCACCAGCCGGCGAACGCCGGTTCGCGTTCCACGAACTCGCTGAGGAAGCCTTCGATCGCCAGCAGCAACCAGCCGTTGCCGGAAGGATCGGGAATCGCCGCACAGTCGTCGCCGACGGCAATCGCGCTGTCGCCACCGACGCCGAGTGCTGCGACCACGGCGCTGATGTCGCGCTTGTGAGCCACGCCGCGGCCGCTGCGCAGTTCGGCGATCAGGCTGTCGAGGCTGTCGCTCACGCAGCACTCCGCAAGGTGGTCAGGAAACCCAGCTCGACGGCGGTGCACGGCGGGTAATGGGCGAGGTCCGCTTCCATCCGCATGTGCGGCCGGCCACGCAGCTCGATGGCTTCGATCGAGCGCCAGTGCAGGCGCTCGAACAGCGCCACGTTCTGCTGCTGCACCTGGGCCAGGAATCGAGTTGCGCCGCGCGCGTGAGCGAGGCTGACGGCGAGATGGATCAGCTCGCTGCCCAGCCAGGCCTGGCCGCGATAGTCGCGACGCACGGCGAGCCGCGAGCCTTGCCAGATGCCGTTGCCCAGCGCGTGCACACGCACGGTGCCGACCACGTCCTCGGCCATGCTGTGGATGCAGGACACGGCGACGAGCGTGAGCGCGCCGGCCTCGTCGATGTCATCGACATCGGTGAAGTTGAACAGGCGCTGCTCGGCACAGAACACCGCGCGGCGCAGCGCCAGGGCTTCGCGCAGTTCCCAGCTTTCGGTCGCCAGCTTCACGCGGTATTCCACCGGCCGGTAAGTGGCAAAGGTTTCGCTGGCGGCGCAGGCGGGAATCCAGTCGGTGGCAGTCATGGCCTCAAGCCTTTTCATAGGCCGACAGCGACGAGCAGGCGCCGCACTTGCCGCAGCCGGCCTTGATGTCGGCGGACTTCAGGCCGCCGGCGACCAGCATCTTGCCGAGCGGTTCCAGCAGCTCGCGCATCTCGACTGGATTCGGCGAGCGCTGATCCTGCAGCGGTGTGCCCTGGATCGGCACGAACGGCACCACGAAGGGATAGACGCCGAGCGCGATGAGCTTCGCGCTCATCTCCAGCACCGCCTCGCGGGTATCGCCGAGGCCGTACAGGATGTAAGTCGAAACCTGGCCGCGGCCGAACACCTGCACGGCGTCGGCGAAGGCGGTCAGGTACTGCTCGATATTGACCGTCGCCTTGCCCGGCATGATCTGTTCGCGCACCGACTGGGTGACCGCTTCGATGTGCATGCCCAGCGCATCGACGCCAGCGTTCTTCATGCGCTGGTACCAGCGTGCGTCGTCCGGCGGTTCGCACTGCGCCTGGATCGGCAAGCCGCTGGCGAAGCCGGCGTGGGCGACGGTGGCGGCCTTCACGCCGAACGCGGACTCGCAAAGAATCTCGGCACCACGATCGGTGAAGTTCGGCGTGCCGGTGGTCATCACCATGTGCTTGATGCCGTCGAGCAGCATCGCCGCGCGGGCCACTTCGCCGAGCTGCTCCGGCGTCTTGCGATTGATCGTGCGGCCGCCGGCCAGCGATTCGCCGATCGCGCAGAACTGGCAGGAAGTGCTGCGCCGGCCGTAGCGCACGCAGGTCTGCAGCACCGTGGTCGCCAGCACGTCGGCGCCGTGCAGGGTGGCGATCTTCCAGTACGGCACGCCGTCGAAGGTCTGCATCTTGTAGAAGCGCGGCTGCTTCGGGAACGAGATTTCCTTGATTGGAATCGTGTTGCGCTTCAGCGTGGCCTTGCCGTCAGCACCGGGCGCACTGACCTCGTAGACCGATGCCATCGCGCCCGCCGAGTGCACCGGCACCATGATCGTGCGGCCGTCGATGGTCACTGCCTTGTGATCGCTCGGGCCGGCACCGCCGCGGCGGCTGGGCGCGCCGGCGGAAGCATCAGCAAGACGCAGACCCTGCGATTGCAGTTCGGTCAGCAGCTGTGAAGTGGTGGCGGTTTCCATGGACGGCTCCTGGGTGATCAACAAGGGCTTCAAGCAAGAATCAGCGCAGCGCCGTCTTGCGCGCGTCGGGCAGGGCGATGACCCGGTCTGAATTCGGTGCACGAGCGGCTGTGTCTCGGCGACGCTCAGCGGCATCGAAACCTCAGGCGTCGGCAAGCCCGAAACGGGCGCCGTGGCGCGGGCGTCGAGCACCAGGCTCAGCAGCTCCGGGCGCGCGTAATGGCCGACTGAATCCATCATTCGCTTGCGCTTGGTGATCAGCGCCATGTCGCAGTCGGCGATCAAGAGGCCTTCGCCGTCGCGCAGCGGTTCGACCACATGACGGCCTTCGGGCGTGATGATTGCGGTGTAGCAGCCACCGGCGAAGGCCTTTTCCAGTTCCGGCGTGGGCGCTTGGCCGCGCTTCTGTTCGGGCGTCAGCCAGGCCGTGGCATTGACCACGAAGCAGCCGGATTCCAGCGCGTGGTGGCGCATGGTCACTTCCATCTGGTCGGCGAAGATCGGGCCGACCAGCGAGCCCGGAAACTGCGAGCAGTGGATTTCCTCGTGCTGCGCCATCAGCGCATAACGGGCCAGCGGGTTGTAGTGCTCCCAGCAGGCCAGTGCGCCGATACGGCCGACGGCCGAGTCGACGACCTTCAGGCCGGAGCCATCGCCCATGCCCCAGATCATCCGCTCGTGATAGGTCGGGGTGATCTTGCGGCGCTTGAGCAACATCGTGCCGTCGGCGTCGAAGATCACCTGGGCGTTGTACAGCGTGCCGTGATCGCGCTCGTTGACGCCGAGCACCACGACGATGCCGGCGGCTTTCGCGGCGGCGGCAATCGCATCGGTCACCGGGCCGGGAATGATCGGCGAATCTTCGTACAGCTTCAGATGCGTCGCGCCCATCGAGACGGCGGGCATGACGAACGAGAAATAGGGGTAGTACGGCACTACCGTTTCCGGGAACACGATCAGTTGCGCGCCCTCAATGGCGGCGTCGGCGATCGCTTTCAGCACCTTGTCGACGGTGCCGGTCGCGGAGTCGAGCACCGGGTTCAACTGGGCGGCGGCGACTCGGACGATGTTCTTTGCGGGCATGACGGAGATCCGTTTCAAGTGCAGCGGGATGCGCTGTTAGGCCTGCTGAAAACGCCACCACCCGCCTGACCGGGAACTGCGTGCACTGGGGAATGCGCTCGCGGCTCGGCAGTCAGCGGGTGGGGCTCAGCAACGGCGGGCGGCGTAAATCAGACCGTCCAGGTGTGGATGACGAACGCGCCTTCGCGATGCAGCAGGCACAGGTCCAGCACGTCGAGCGGATTGATCGGGCGAATGCCCGGCAGCAGCGAATGCTCGCCGTGGCCGTAGAGCATCTGCAGCGCGAAACGGCAGCAATAAACCTTGCCGCCTTCCGCCATGAACGCGTTCAGCTGGCCGGAGAAGTTCTGCGCGCCCGGGAAGGCTTCATCGCCGATGGTCGGGAAGCCGCGCTGGATCCCTAAGGTCACGCCCGGGCCGTAAAGCAGGATCGAGGTCTCGAAGCCCTTTCGCTGTAGGCGCTTGGCCTGAAGGATGTTGACCAGGCCGATCGAGCCTTCGAAAGCCACGGTGTGGAAGGTCACCAGCGCCTTCTCGCCTGGCTTGGCCTTCACGTCTTCAAAGACTTTCTCTTCGTAATCGACGAAGAAATCGCCTTTCTTGGTCGGGGTGGTGGTGACTGCTGGCATGGATCGACTCCTGGCTGATGGCGGCGCCAACGAGCGGCGCAATGGAAACGGTGGAAAGCGGTGAAGGGCAGTGCGCCAGACGGCGGCGTCACGCCAGGGTTATCGCAATCCACGTGCCATAGATCGACAAATAAATGCGATCACTATGCGATCAGTATGGGAAATTGTTGGTTTCCCTGAAGTTTTGATTGGCGGATCGATCAGCCGGCAACGAGGCCAAAGCTGGCGTCGCTGTCGAGCGTCATATGGGGGCGGGAATAGCTCGCCAGAAATCAGGGCGCGCGCCCTGATTTCGCGCGCCAGAACAGTGCGAAAAGCGTTATGGGACGTTGATGCACCTAGTCACGTCCCGTGATTCGGGCAGAACGCGGTGCTAGGCCTTCGGTGTTCAAGCGCGGGAAAAGCCGGTCACGGACGACGGCTCATGCCTGCCTTTCAAATCCCTGTGCGCGGGGAAGGACTCCCGGAGTTGTTTCGACGCGCGCTCAGTGATCGCAGGAAGTCTGCACCAGTTCGAAACACTGGCTGCAAGTGATTGTGATGTTTCGGGATTGTATCGATCCGCCTGATGTTTGATCACCCGACTCGTGAGGTGAACGCCGCAAACCGGTGCGCTTGGTGCGCGTGATCAGAACTGTTGCGCGGCGATTTTGGAAGTTTTCGTCCGGCCACGGTGATTCGTTCGGGCAGTGATCGCATCGAATTGATCAGGTTTCCTGGAGATTCTTATCTAATAAAAACAAGAAAAAACAATAGTTAACGATTTTTCTGCCCGAGTTCCCGGAGTGATCGCAGCCTTCTACAGCCGGTTTCTCCGGTCTCCAGATGGCCGACCCGGCGAAAATTTGTTGTGCTGGCAAATCCTGTTGCCAGGCAAGACATTGCAGAACAATTTACAAAATTGATCGCTAATTATTTGCAACAGTTGGCATATCGTTTGCTCCTGCGATCGCCGAACCCGGCAGCGAGCGCGTCGGGTTCCAAGCCGTCTCGCTGCGTTCGATCGATCAACCCTAGGGAGCTACACCATGACCAGCAACACCCGCATTCTGGCGCGCGGCAGCGCCGCACTGATGTTTCTCGGCGCCGGCCTGGGCAGCGGTGCCGCGCAGGCATTTGCCGTCGAAACCGGCGGCATCACCTTCAGCGTGTCCGGCAACGTCAACACCAATTACACCTTCACCAACTGCGACAAGAATCCGGGTGTGGTGGCCGGCAGCCTGTTGTGCGCGGCGCCGGCTGGGGAATCGAGCAAGGCCTCCAGCCTGAACTCCGGCAACCTGCCGAACGGTATCGTGCTCGGCGTGAAGACCCAGGTTTCCGGCGTCGACACGGCCGTGTTCTATGGCTTCTATCCCGGCGTTGCGAACAACGATTTCGCGTTCGGCAATGGTCCAAATCTGGGCAGCGGCGCCGGCAATGTCGCACTCGGCAGCCCGAATCTCGACATCAGACAGGTCTACGCCACCTTCAGCACCGCCGAACTCGGCACGCTGAAAGTCGGCCGCGATTATTCGATGCTCGGCTTCGACGCGATCGTCAACGACATCACCCTGATCGCCGTCGGTGTCGCCAGCGTCCGCACCGCGACTTCGCCGGCCAACACCACGCTCGGCACGATCGGCTTCGGCCATCTGTTTCCGACGCCGAACGCCGGCATCACCTACACCACGCCGAGCTTCAGCGGCCTGACCGTATCGGCCGGCATCTATCAGCCGCTCGATGCGATTGCGCTGACCGGCATCGGTGCCGGGTCAACTGCCTCGGCCAAGCCGGCGCCGCAGATCCAGGGCCAGGTCAAGTACAAGTTCGGCGCGACCACCGGCCTCAACGGCTTCGTGTCGGCCGACGGCCTGTACCAGAAGCAGGAACTGACGGTGGCCGGCGCCGGTGCCACCTTGACCGACCGCAATCCGGTCGCGCTCGGCTTCGACGTCGCCAGCAAGGTCGCTTACGCCGGTGCCGCACTGGTCGGCCACTACTACTACGGCGAAGGCCTGGGCGCATATTCGTACTTCATCGAAGGCTTCTCGCCGACCGGCAAGGCGCGCGTGTCCCAGGGCGGCTACATCCAGGCGACCTACACCTACGCCAAGACCACGCTCGGCGCGAACTACGGCATCAGCCGCCTGAACAGCACCGATGGCGATGCCGACGGCGGCGATCTGCTGAAGGCGAACAGCAAGTACACGATCGGCCTCTATCACAAGCTGCTCGACAATCTGACCTTGACCACCGAGTACACCGACGCCCAGTCGAAAGCCAACAGCGGGGCGACGATCAATACCTCGAACTACAACGTCGGCTTCTTCATCTCGTTCTGATCGTTGCCCTCAAAGCGGTCTGGTACCCGGACACCTGCCGCGAAATGGCCGCAGCAGGTGTCCGGTCTTTTGGATCAACGATCAGTCCTCGTAAGCCTCGATCGTCACCTGCGCATCCGGCTGATCGACGAAGCGGGCAGCGAAGCTTTCGATGATCGCGATCTGCATTTCGGCGTGGCCGCAGGCGAAGCCATGCTTGCGCCGCACCCGCTCGCTGCCACGCTCCAGCGCGGCGCGGCTGATCGAGACGAACTCGCCAAGCGGATAACTTTTCCCCGGCCCCAAGGCGCGGCGAATGGTGGTCGATGGTGAGTAGCAGCGCGTGGCCGACTGATCGGGCCAGCGCACGCGAAAATGGACTTCGGGCATGACCCGGCTCCTTGGTTGATGCGCCCTGCCGCCACGCGGCGCAGCGTGGCTTCCGAGCTGCAGCAATCGATATGCCACTACTGGCTTTCCACGATGCAATCACCGTGCGATCATCGGCCCAGGCTGATGAATTGATGAGCAATTTACTTGTGACCCGATCAGGCGCTGTTGCATCGCCGGGTCGTGTCGCAGCGCTGGGCAATCGCGGAAAGCGCGGCATGGCTCGTCCATTGCACCG